>JAYVPJ010000018.1:0-34651 GCA_043757445.1 Pirellula sp.
GGAACGCGAATAACCCAAAAACATGGGTTCACTCGATTCCGCTATGATACCTGAGATCAGACCAAACAAAGAGACCTCCCCGGAACGCCGGATGAGCCACAGGAGTATGGACCAGCGTTACCGGAGATCCCGACTGTAACTACCGATGAACGCAAGGCTCTCTGGATGGCTGCACGAAAATTTGATAAGCGCCCATTGTTTCAAGACGCAATCGAGCATCGCCTGAGGCAATTGCGACGTGAGGGGCGGCCTTCCAAGCCGATGACGATCAAAGGCGATGTTCCTCCGTGGACGGACTTTGATATTCGAGGTGACTGGTTAGCGATTCTTGAACCGGCCGGGTGGCAGTCATCAGATGGTATTCACTGGCGTAGACCGGGAAAAACGGACGGTGGGTTCTCCGCCAAAGTGAACACAGCAACCAATGGCCAGGAAGTACTGACTGTGTTTAGTAGCAACGCTGGTCCACTGTCTCCTACGAACAGCGAAAAATCTTGGGGCAAGAGTGACGTTTACGCTTTGCTTCATTGTGGTGGTAACCGAAAGGAATCAGCTCGAGCGCTTCGCACCCTGGGCTATGGAGGGCGGTCTTGATGAGTACTATTCTCGATAATCGGATTCGCGTCGTTGCAGAACCACCAGATGCGCCCGATCCTGCAGAAATCGATCGACTTGCAAAAGCAACGTTGGAAAAAGAAAATGAGGAATCTTCTGTTGATCAGGACGAATGCGTCAAGCGCGAGCCCAAGTACTTGGATCCGGCTAAAGAAGCAAGCTTCTTGATGATAGAGCATCGTCTTGGCGAATTTCATAAACTTCTATTTTGGAATGGCGGGTTTTGGTATTGGGTGAAGGGCAAGTTCAGTTCCATTCCGAACTCAGAAGCAAGAGTCTTGATCGTAAAGTCTCTCAATACCCGATTCACAATGGTCGGGACCAAAGAAGTGAGCAATGTAATGGAGCAAGTCCGAGCGGAGGCTCTTTTGAGCTGTCAGGTTCAACCACCATCGTGGCTGATCGAAAATGAGTGGAAACCCGAGGACTTAATCTCAACCGAGAACTTGATAATACAACTGCCGTCGTTTGTTAAGGGTGACGATATTTATTCGATGCCATCGTCACCTGCATTCTTCAATACAACTGCGCTGGACTATGGGTTTGATTCGACGAGAGGTCCCTGCTCCCATTGGAAGACTTTTTTATCGCAGTTGTGGCCGAGCGATCAACAAGCGATTGATACGCTACAAGAATGGTTTGGATATTGTCTAACGCCAGATACGCGCCAACAAAAGATCTTGATGATGATCGGGCCAAAGCGATCAGGAAAAGGAACTCTTTGTCGTGTATTGCGCAGCGTGGTTGGTTACGGCAACGTATGTGGTCCAACGCTTGCTAGCTTGCAAACAAACTTTGGCCTGTGGCCCTTGGTCGGTAAGACCGTCGCGATCGTTTCCGATGCGCGACTATCAGGAAGAGCGGACCAAGCAGTTATTACCGAAAGGCTATTGTCTATTAGCGGCGAAGATACACAAACCATTGACCGAAAGTTTTTAGAGCCTGTGACAACAAAGCTACTAACGCGGTTCACAATTGTATCCAACGAACTCCCTCGGTTGCAGGATAGTTCCGGCGCATTTGCTGGGCGAATGATCGTTCTACGACTAACCGAGACATTTTATGGAAAGGAGGACGAGGCACTGTCTGATCGCTTGATGCAAGAACGAGCCGAAATCCTTCATTGGGCAATCGATGGATGGAAACGTCTTCGGGAACGGGGACGCTTCGTTCAGCCAGAGTCCGGTGTGCAGCTTGTTCAACAGCTTAACGAGCTTTCGAGCCCAATCAGTGCCTTTGTAGAGGAATGCTGCGAAGTTAGAGATTCGGTCTCGATCGAGACGAGTATGCTTTACCAAGCTTGGGTCGAATGGTGCAAGGAATCGGGAAGGGAACCCAGTACGATCCAAACATTTGGACGCGATTTGACGGCGCTACTCCCTCGTCTGGACATACGGCAGTCGAGAGTTTACTCGACGAAACGCGTTCGGATTTACGAGGGAATCCGACTAAATCAGTAACGATCATTAGCTCAGTGGCACGCATTGGCACGCGTGATTACCCATTGTCCGTGTCGCGGGCACGTGGAGAAGAACATTGTGTTGGAACGCGTGCCACTGCGTGACACCGACTTCAAACCAATTCACCCCCGAAATGTAAATTGGATGTATAGACTAGAATTCGAACAACTATCCGAGATCGTTGACACTCGCGAGCAAACTCCCTGGATTCTTGAACCAATGCGCACCGTTCGCGCAGGCTTGGATATTGGCGACTATTCCATTCTTGGGCTCGAGTCTGTAATTGCGATCGAGCGAAAAAGCCTCGCTGACTTCGTCGCCTGCTGCGGTGCGGAGAGAGAGCGTTTTCAACGAGAGTTAGACCGACTTCGGGGTTGGCCCGTTACTGCGGTTGTTGTCGAAGCAGGTTGGGGTGACTTTGAGCAGGCGAATTGGCAATCCGAGCTTTCGGCTAAGCAAGTTCAAGCTAGTTTTGTCGCTTGGATTGCACAGGGGCACCGATTGATTCTTGGTCGCGATGCTGAAACATCAGCTCTCATTGGTAGAGGTGTGCGTTTTTATGCCGCTCGTTACCGATTGCGGGAAGCAACTTGTTTGTTGGCGAATGTGACGGACAAAAACCACTTCGACGAATGCACCGATCCTACTTCAAACATCAGTGGAGAAAAAATAAAATGACAACTCGTCAGGATTTGGCACAGATTGGCAGCGAACTCGAGGGCGATGACGCTTTGTTCAATGCGTTGGTTCGTGGCACACATGCTGAAAACGCAGCCGCCATAGCTGGTGTTTCCGAGAGAACCGTCTATCGACGATTAGCGGATCCGTCGTTTCGTAGTCGAGTCGATCAAGCAAGGGAGCTATTGCGCGAGTCGATTCTTGCACGGCTTACCGATGCGGGGCTCGATGCGATCGGGGCGTTGGAAACGTTGATGCACGAATCCGACGATGATCGAGTTCGATTCCAGTCGGCTAAGACCCTTTTGGAATCATTGACGTCTATTCACTCGTCACTGCCACGGACGAAAATATCATCGATTGTCACGGTTAAAACAGAGCAGGAGAACTAACCATGGAAGGATTGAGATGTGCCAACGTCAACGCTATGACTCGACCACGGAGCAGGGAGATATAGCTCTTCGCTCCAGTCGTGACTATGGACTCGAACCGAAAACCTTGGGAGAGTCTGACTTGTCGGCTGTGCGGGCGACTTATTGGCCACCGACCGCTTGAGCAGGGACTCGAGATTATTTATCTGAGAAAATATCCAAAATCATTTTGTTGCCTAGATTCTGCGCTGCTTGAAAAGCATGCAGTCAATCGCACCGCAACAAACATTATTGGCGCATTGACATTTAGTCGATGTGCAGCAAACATTCAATCAGTCCACGGCTAGGTTCGCTACCGAATTCCGATTCCATCATCGGTTGCCGTTGGATTTCAAAAATGATGGACAAAACTGATGGAGTTGAGCAAATGGGTTTTCTATTCAAACAGCGATACACGACGTCTCTTCCCAAGTCGGCAACGGTAAAGATGCGACGAAGGCGTGCGACCGCAAAGGAGCTTGGAACTAATCCAGAAATAGCGACTGTTGCCGAAGAGATTGCAATCTGGCGAGACAAATCCGGCGAGAAGCAAGAAGGGGTGGTTGTCGATGGTCGTGTCCGCATGGAATCGGGCGTATGGATGGCACGATACCGCGATGCATCTGGGTTGTTGCAAGAAGTCTCAACAAGATGCCGTGACAAATCCAATGCAGCAATCTTTCTTGCCGATATCGAATCGACTGTCGAGCGGATCAAACTTGGTGTTGTGACAGAAACCGAGTTGGACACAAAGGACGCTGGCGACGTAGAGATCGCGACTCAGATCGAAGCGTACCTAAGCTCATTGAAGAACAAACGAGGTAAAGGCCGGCGCGAACGTGTTTCGGATTCGCATCTCGTAAACGTACGCCGAAGTTTGTATCGAATCGTTAACGGATGCTCGTTTGCATCGATCCGCGAAATCGGCCGCGAATCTGTCGCGCAGTGGGTTACCGATTGCCTCAACGATGCGAGCCTGGATTGGTCCGCTCGAACCATCAATAGCCATATCGAGTCACTAAAGTCATTTTGCTCATGGTGCGTTGATGCTAAACCTCAACGTCTTGTTGTAAATCCGATGGCGAAGTTCCCTATGTTGGGAGAAAACGCTAAGCGACCCAGGCGAGCGATGACAATCGTCGAAGTGGAACGCTTGTTGGCTGTAGCACGACTGCGACCAGTTGCAGAGTATGGCCGTGAGATCATACGCAAGAACGCGGATGAGATGCCCACCGACTCCAATAGCCGATCGACATGGAAGCGAGCGGCATTGCATTTCAATGGTATCGAGCAGTCATTTGAGCTAGGAAAGATTGCTTTGATGAAGTCGCCGGACAAACTCGATGAGTTAGAACGAATCGGACGAGAAAGGGAATTGCTTTACTTAGTTTTGGTGACGACTGGACTTCGGCAAGGGGAATTGCAATCGATCTCAATTGGCCAAACACATTTGGACGAATCACCTGCATGGCTGGAACTGTCTCACCGTGACGAGAAGTCAGGCAATGGGGCGAGTATTCCGCTGCGCGATGATGTGGCGAAACGTCTACGCAAACACCTTTCCGAACGACTGGATTCGATGAACAGCGAATCAAACGTTTTAGCGATGAGTGGACGTTTAGATCGTCTGCCTTTGGAAGTGCCGTTGTTTACCGTTCCGGACAAACTGGTGCGGATCCTGGACAGAGACTTGGCTGCGGCGGGAATTCCGAAAATTGACGAGCGAGGGCGATCGGTGGACGTGCATGCAATGCGTCACACTTTTGCCACGATGCTTTCGACGTCGGGTGTTTCGCCCCGAGTTGCTCAGGAGGCGATGCGTCATTCCACGATGGAACTAACCATGAAGGTTTACACCGATCCAAAGCTTCTGGATGTGGCGGGGGCGGTTGCTTCGCTGCCGTCGATGAATCCAGTACCGATTAGGAATCAAATGAAGGCGACGGGGACGGGCTTGGAAAAGTGGTACCCACCAACCCTTACACCTGCTGGTGTCCTTTTGTGTCAAAAACAGTCCATTCCTGACACTTTAGAGGGGGTAGCAGTCGAGCACTCCGAAAACGAAAAAAGCCTTGTTTCACAAGGAAAAACAAGGCTTTTTGGTAGTCGGGGTGAAAGGATTCGAACCTTCGACCCTCTGGTCCCAAACCAGATGCGCTAGCCAGGCTGCGCTACACCCCGATCCGATTGCAATACCGCTCTTTTCAAACGATTTCGCCTTCGAACTCAAACTTTTACCTTACCTGCCCGTTGTTCGCTAGGCCATTTTGACCCAATTTGACCTCTAAAAGCACTCTATTCGATGGCAATCGTAGATTTCAACGCTTCAAAACTCAAGAGAGCAAAACTATTTGGCTATCTCTGGCCGAGAGGTCGGTGTTTGCAACTATAGTTAACAAAGCTAAATCGCGCTCGATGCCTCGCCGCCCCAGTTTTCGAACGAGCATCCATGCCAAATGAGCTGAGTCGGAACCTTGCATCCACTCCCTACCTGACAATGCCCCACCGGCAAATCCTGCCCCTTGAAATTGTATCCGCCTAACTCGATTTTTGAGTTTGATTCTCGATGAATGCTTCGCGTTTTGCCGTCTTGTTCTATGCCCTGTCGCTGGCTGCTTTCGTAGCCGGTCCATCCGCTGCCCAAGAGCCGGATGTGGCTAGTCTTGTTCACCCGGATGTTGCCGAGCGTCTAAGCCTTGTCGATACGCAGCGCGCAGAAGTCCAAGTGTTACTTCAGGCCCGGGCTGAAGCCATGACCGCCGCCAGAGACACGCCATCCAAGGAAAAACTCAACGCCGAGTTCACACGGAAAATATTGTCTGTTCTCAATGTCGAACAACGCGCCAAATTTACCCACGCGCTGCCTGCCAAGAAATTAATGTTTCAATTCCGCGAAATGAAATGGGACGATGTGCTCGATTGGTTCGCTGGCCAGCAAGATTTAACTCTGGTCATGGATCAAATACCACCCGGAACCTTTACCTACAGCGATGCTCGTTCCTACTCGCCTAGCGAAGGAATCGATCTGCTGAACAGCGTGTTGATGACCCGCAATTTCACCTTAGTTCGTCGAGAAAAGATGCTGGTTGTGATGGCTCTTAGCGATTCTATCCCTTTGGAGTTGCTACCCCGTGTCAAACTAGACGACCTACTCCAACGTGGACGCTTTGAATTGGTAAGCGTTGTCTTTCCACTTGGCGGACGGTCCATCGAGAGCGTTTTGCAAGAGGTAAAACCGTTCCTGAGCAGTTACGGCCGTGCAGTCCCTTTAGCGACTGGAAGCCAGTTGCTAGTTGTCGAAACAGCTGGCAAGATGCAAACCATTAACGAAATCATTGCTTCAGTTCCATTACCCAAAACCGATCCAAAAGCCGTGCCACCCGGTCCGCCACCGAAACCGGTTTTTACATCCTATCCACTGGGTACCTTAGATGCGGCTCGCGCCCTTGAAACGATACGTAAACTCATCCCGAGCGAACAGATTACCGTCGACGCTAAAACCGGAGTGCTCAGCGGATTCCTAGTCCCCGACCAACACACGGCGGTGAAACTCGCAATCGATCAGATGATCGCCAGTATTTCTCAACTTCCATCGTTCGAATCGGTCGCCTATCAGTTGCCCGCTGGTACCGCAGAGGATAACAAAAGACAAGTCCCTAGTTTGGAAAAACAGATCCTCAGTTTGGCTCCAACCGCCTCCGTTTCTGCAACGACAGATCGACTTCTCGTGATGGCTCGCGCAGACGATCAAAAGTTAATCAAAGCGAGTTTGGCCGCTCTCGAAATTGTTCCGATAGATGGCTCCAAAGCGATGAAGGTCTTTGAAATGGAACCGGGGCTGGCAGTCCCTATCGAAGCCGCTCTGAAGTCCTTCCTGCCAAAGGGGCAGATCGCGTCCAACAGCAAGGGGGGAAGTCTCATCGTTCGAGGATCCGAAGAAGATCTGCGAATTGCAACCGATATGATCGAGATTTTCAGGCGATCTCAGACCGCCAATCAACTAAAATTAAGAACTTTCCCTCTGGAACAACAAGCTGACCCGAAGTGGTTGGCGACGCTGCAGCGTATTGTTCCCAGCACCAACGCTTGGCTGGGTGACGACGGTCGGCAACTCATCTTGCTCGCCAGTGACGTCGATTTGGCGATTGTCGATAGCATGCTTCCGCAATTGAAAAGCTTGTTGCCTAAAATCGATCAGCGCAAATTGCAGATCTATGCTCTCTCCAAAAGCCAACTTTCACGACGCACGAGCTTAACCGACTTGCCACCGGGTTTGGCCAACATCAAAGTAGTGGATGGAAGCAACAAACAAGAGCTCTTGGTGTGGGCTACGCCTGAACAGCATTTGGAATTTGCCAAGCTTCTGGAAGGCTTGGACCAGCCTGCGCCCATCGCGATTCCAACTCTCCCAAAGATCTACCCTATCACGGTCCAAGACAGCCCGCTCGTGTTGCAGATACTAGCGGCCGAGTTTCCGGACGCCAAAATAACGGTCGACGTGGAGGGCAGCATGTTAACCGTCCTGGCCGACGAAAAAACGCAGACCAAGATTGCATCGCGAGTCAGCACGTTCAACGAGCAGCTTCCTAAGAAGGTTACGCTCACGCTAGAAACCTATACTGTCCGAGGCATGACTGCGGTTGCATTGCAAACTTCTCTTGCTGCCTTGCTGGCCAAAGCGAGGGTCCACGTCGATACCGTTAGGAACCGACTCTTGGTGACGGCCGATGCAAAAACGCACCTCGAGATTTCCACATTAGTTACGGCCTTGAGCGAGAAGCAGGGAGTGGATCAACAGCAAGTCGTCATCGCTTATCCGATTGAGAATGCATTGCCTTCACAGGTCAAGATCGTATTCGATCAACTTGCGTTGGGATCGATTTCCATTGCGGACGATAAACTCAAACAACTAGTAGTGACAGGAAACTTGGAGTCTCAAGCCATTGCCAAAGCAACGATCACCCAAATCGACCGGACCTCACCAAGCGGAGTTACAAAAGAAATTCGCTCGTACGATGTTAAAAAACTGCAAGCTGCTGCGTTGCTGCCCACCATGCAAAAACTATGGCCAGACTTGCAACTGTCGGCGGACACGACCGCTAACCGTATCATCGCATCCGGGAGCGTTAAGGAGTTGGATCAATTGGATTCCGCGGTTCAACGCTTGATCTCGTCCCCGGATGGCAAGCCGCAGTTCGTTAAAACGTATTCCGTCCCTGCCGGTGACATGCTGACGTTAGCAGCCATCCTTAGTCAAATTGCCCCGCAAGCCATAATCAGTGCCGATATCCCATCCCGTACGGTGACAGCTTGGGCAAACGAAGAACAGCAAATGCGAGTGCAACAGGCTCTCGAACAAATTAGCAAAACCGCGCAGGCCGCGAAAGATGCTTCCATGTATCTCGTCAAACCAACACAGATCGCGGCCGTACAAGCATCGTTGCAAACGCTTTTTCCGGCAATCGGCCTCGCTTCGGTGCCGGCGACCGGTCAACTGATCGTAGTTGCATCGCCCGAACAGCAGAAGAGGATTGCGGAGGTTGTCGAGCTAATGGTTAGCGGCCCCAACGCTTCGGAGCGAACGATCAAGGTCTTTCGCCTAGACCCAGAACGGGTCGAGTTGACTAGTATGCTGAGCGCACTGCAGTCGACACTGCCATCTCAGATTCGTCTCGAATCCAATCCGATCAATAGCACCATTCTGGCCATCGGAACGCCGGATGAACTCGATATGGTAACCAATAAAGTCAACGAGTTGCAAAAGCAAATACCTGCACCCGAGTTGTTGACATCTACCATTTACCAACTGAAGCATACCACAACCGCAGGTGCCTTGGCTATTCTCCAGCCGTTGGTGCCCAAGGCAACCCTGGTGCAAGACCCCGCTTCGCGTAGTATCGCGGTCACGGCCAAAGCCAATGACCACCGAAAGATCGACGAACTATTAAAGTTGTACGACCTACCCAAGGAAACCGCGACCTACAGTATCAAGCCGATTCAGTTGACGATGGTTCAGACTTCGTTGCGAACACTTTTCCCTTTGGTGGAGATGACGTCGGATCCGACCACGGGCCAACTGATCGTGATCGCGGCTGGAGATCAGCAGAAGCGAATCGCTGAGATTATCGAATTGATGCTGACAGGCCCGAATGCTGCCGACCGAACCATCAAGGTCTTTGTGATCGACCAAGAACGTGTAGATCAAACGAGCCTTTTAAGTGCCCTTCAATCAACCTTACCATCGCAGATTCGTTTGGAGTCCAATGCTCGCAACAGTACGCTCATGGCGATTGGTACTCCAGATGAATTGACGTTGGTTGCTGAGAAGATTGCCAAATTGCAGCAGGAGCTGCCCGTACCGGACGCGAGCTCGTCTTCTGTGTATCCTCTCCAGTATGGAAATTCGGTGAGCGCTTTGGCCATCTTGCAAACGCTGGTTCCTCGCGCTACGCTCGTCCAGGACCCTGCGTCAAGAACCATCGCTGCCACCGCGAGAGCACTGGAACATCGAAAGATCCGCGAATTCCTTCAAGCGTTTGATCAGCCCAAGACTTCCAACCGCACAACCCAGGTATACCGTTTGAAGCAAGCCAGCGCTCGAGGACTATCGGTTATCTTGGTGGATCTGATGCCCGACGCTGTGATCTATGGTTCGAGGGAAGAAGGCGTGCTCATCGCGACCGCAACTCGGGAACAGCACAAGCGTATTGAAGAAATCGTTAAGGATTTTGATGCGAACTTGCAGAACAGTGAAACCCGTGTGTTCGCGATTGGCAAAGGGAACGCGGCCTCCTTGAAAGCGGCACTTCAAGGATTCTCGCTGAAAGCCACTGCGACCGCTGACACGGCCACGAACAGTCTGATTGTGACTGCGCCGGCAGAAGAAATGGAGCGCATTGCTCAAATCGTTTCGGAAGTCGAATTGGGCGGATCGAAGTCGAAACAAACTCGTTTTTACTCGCTTGCATTCGCGGAGCCCGTGCCGCTAGCGAAGGCGTTGCAGGAGAGCTTTCCGAAAGCTAGTTTCTCCGCCGATACGATCAGTGGCGGTGTTTTTGCGGCCGCTAGTGATGAAGATCATCTTGAGATCGCTCGAGTTGTCCAAGAGATCAATTCACAACCGAGCAAGTTGCCGTCGCTGCGTGCCTTCGTTCTTAAACATGCAAAAGTAGAAGTTGTTGCCGACGCCCTTCAAAACGCGTTTGGACGCCGCTCAACCGCTGGAGTCAGTTTTAGCCGCGATGCGAGGAGTGTGTTTGTAGTGGGTAGTAGACAAGAGTTGCTGGTCGCAGAACAAATGATCGAGCAATTGGATTCGGCAAGTACAAATGGCGAGGTCAAACGATTGCAGCTCTTTTCCTTGGTTGGAGTCGACGGCAAGTCGGTGACCACATCGATGGAAAGCCTTTTTAAGGGTGATAGCAGTCTGGTGGATATCCGCTACGACGCGAACAATAGGCAACTATTTGTCACAGGCACTTCCTCCCAACTCAAGTTAGCAGAGGAAGCGATTAAGCAGTTTGCGCCTCCCGCGCGAGATCTCGAAATCATCCAATTGAATTCGGTAGATCCATTTTCGTTTAAGATGGCGGCTGACTCTCTCTTCCAAGACGAACCCCTGTCGAGTGCTCCAGTGATTTCGGTCGATTCCAATCAGCAGCAGATAATGGTTCGAGCGACCAAAGAACAGCTAGAGAAGATTCGCAAACTAATGAGACAAATGGGGGAATCGCCACCGCCGAATGTTACCGTGGGTTCCTCGCGATTGCGATTCGTGCCTGTCCAACGCAACTCGAAGCACTTGCTTGAGGATATCCAACAACTTTGGCCGACACTGCGAAACAATCCTATTAACGTTGTGAATCCACCATCCCTCGAGCAACGAAAACCCGATGTTGCACCACCGGTACCAGCGGTTCCCAGAAAGGCCAATGACTTGGGAAGGAACGAGGCACCGATCCAAAAATTGACCCGTGCGCAAGTCAATACCGACTCGCAGCAACCGGCACAACCGGTACAGCCGCAATCTCCGCCCATCATTGTCGTAACCGGGGATGAGCAGTGGACGTTGGCCTCAGATGATACCGAGGCTCTAGAGTTGTTCTCACGACTTGTCGATACGTTGATGAGTCCTAGGGTAACACCCGTCGCCACGACAGGCAATTTTTCCGTGTATATCCTGAAGCATGCTGACGCCAAGCATTTGCAAGAATTACTTGTCGAGCTCTTCCGTTCCGGAGAGATCAACCGGCGAACATCCTCCATTGCGGATGCGATTCAACGCGTGAAAATCGTGGCCGATTCTCGCATCAACGCGTTGATCATTGGCGGCAATCGGGGCGATCGCAAAATCGTCGAGGAACTTCTAGCTGTTTTTGATTCCGAAGATTTGCTCGATACGTTGCAACAGATTTCGCCGTCCATTGTTCAGCTTCAGAGCGCTAGTGCGCGAAACGTTTCGAGTATTTTGAAGGAAGTGTACAAGTCTCAGTTGACCGCGGGCGCGGGACGCGATCCGGTAGATATTCCGGAAGGTGTTTCTGCTGAAGTCGCTATCCTTTTGCAGCAAATCAATGCACAGTCTACTGGGCCGTTGCTGACTGCTTCGGTCGATGAAGCGACCAATTCGATCGTGCTACGTGGGCCGCCGAGTTTGATCACAGAAGTGCGTTCGTTTATTGAAAAGCTCGATCAACAATCGTCGACTGGTTCGGCTCGTCGGGTGCAGTTACTCCGATTGGAATCCACCAACACAAAGAATCTTGAAAAAGCCCTCAATCTGTTGCGATCGAAGTAGATTTTGGCCGTGGCGTCCCCGACCCTGCGTTCGTTCGCTCAAGGCGAACGAAAGCGGGGTGGGGGACGATCGCTTCGTAGGCGTCGACGGCTAGCCAATCAGTCTTGCTTCCATCGAGACAAGCTCGAATGGAGAGCTTGATCTAAAGCCATTCGGATTTCATCCGGCGGAGGCTTCGGGGCTTTTCGAACGGTCGAGTCTAATCTATCTTCATGGCATGAACCACTTGCCATTTTTTGTCCATGAACTTGTTGCGAAGTTATCAAGTCGCGAACTAAGCAGTCGCGAAGTGACTCAGTTTTTTCTCGATCGAATCGAAAAGCTGCAGCCATCTTTGCGTGCCTTTATTTCATGGGACGGTGACCTTGCGCTCAAAGCAGCGGACGCTGTCGATCAACGCCGGGCTGCCGGCGAGTCGCTGTCGCCTCTGGCTGGGATGCCAGTTGCAATCAAAGATATCCTTTGCACGACCGACTCGGTTACAACCTGCGGGTCGCGAATGCTTGAAAACTATCGATCCCCTTACGACGCTCACTTGGTTTCGAAGCTCCGAGAATCGGGCCTCGTGATTTTAGGAAAAACCAATTTAGACGAGTTCGCCATGGGTGGCTCGACCGAGACCGGCTTTCGCGGACCGGCGTATAACCCCTGGGACCAGGCACGGACTTGCGGTGGCAGCAGTGGCGGGTCGGCTGCAAGTGTCGCCGGAGGCATGGCTCCTATTTCAATTGGTACGGATACCGGCGGATCCATTCGGCAACCAGCAGCCTTTTGTGGTGTCTGTGGATTGAAGCCAACTTACGGACGTGTTAGCCGCTACGGACTCATCGCCTTCGCCAGTAGTCTCGATCAAGCGGGACCATTTGGACACACTATCTCCGATTTGGCTCTGACACTGCAAACCATAGCTGGACATGACCCACGCGATTCGACCAGCCTCAGGGTTCCGGTCGACGACTACGCCTCTGAGATCGCCAAGCCGTTTGCTGGTGCCAGAATCGGTGTTATTCGCGAACATCTCGAGGGCCAGGGCCTCGATCCCCAGATTCACTCGGCTATCGTGAAGGCCATCGACGAATACAAACGGCTAGGCTGCCAAATCATCGACGTTGCGATGCCCCATACCAAATACGCGATCGCGACGTACTACATCATTGCCCCTAGTGAAGCGAGCAGCAATTTGTCGCGATATGATGGTGCGCATTATGGGTTTCGAGCCTCGATTGAAAAGGACAAGCAATTGGCAACAACTGGCGGTAAAGTCCAATCGCCATTGATCGAGATGTATTGTCAAACGCGATCGCAGGGCTTTGGTCCGGAAGTGCGTCGTCGAATCATGTTAGGGACGTACACCTTGAGCGCCGGATATTATGATGCTTATTACAAAAAAGCCCTCAAGGTGCGTCGGCTCATTCGAGAGGACTACGACGCGGCCTTTGAAAAGGTCGATGTGCTTGTGGGGCCGACCACCCCAACGCCACCTTTTAGAATCGGCGAAAAAATTGACGACCCGGTCCAGATGTACCTTGAAGATTTGTTTACGGTCGGAGCCAACCTAGCAGGTATCCCTGCTTTGTCGATGCCGGTTGGAATGACATCCAGCGGATTACCGATAGGCTTGCAGTTGCAAGGGCCAGCACTTTCTGAGTCGAAACTGCTTCATATTGCAAACGCGTATCAACGAGCTATTAGCTATCTGCCTAAGATAGCGATCCTGTAGGTCCGGCTGCCGGAATCCAATTTAATCCGCCAGAATCATGGCGGGGATCACCGCGCCAGATTGTGTTGTCATTCCTTTGCTTCGGTTTCGAGATTCCGAAAGGAAAGCATTCGAAATCCGATGTCGTAACAGCGGCTTCCAAGTCGCCTGGCGCGGACCACCTTGGCCGTCACGATTGCCGTCGAGAAATAGATCTTCACGCTTTGCTCTGGAAACCATTGTCGGTCTGCCAGGACAGAGAAACCTGTGCGTGAAAGGTTTCGCACGATCACTTGGGAGGTTGGGAATTGGAGGGGCAATCCGCTGGGGGACTCTACCCATTCGAGTACCGCGGGTCCTTTGCATCGAAATCGAGTTGCAACCCGGACGTCTTCATCGCATGTTGAGATCGGGCCGCGTTGTTGTAGTTCAAGCTGGATTTGCGGCGGAATGGCTAATGTCAGTGGGTGCTCTTGGATTAGTTCGTTGAAGTTTGGCTCATCTTTTGTTCCAAGCACTTCGTCACCTCCATATCAAGGGCTGTATTCTTTTCTGATTCCAATACGCGAAGCGCTGCCAATCGCGTCATGGCAGGACGCTCCGCTCGTTCGCTGGTCAATCCGTCATAGCGATTTGCAACCGCACAAATCCGGCTCGCGATATGAGTTTCGTCCCCCTGCAAACCGACTGGAAAGCCTTTACCATCTGGCCGTTCATGGTGTTGGTAACAGACCATCAAATGCATTTCCGTAATTCCTGCTTCTCTGCAAAGCATTCGGAAACCCTCCGTTGGATGCGACTGGTCGTTTCGCGGTGTTCCCTTCATTTCAATCTTACCAATATCATGAAGCATCGCGCCAGCACAAATCTCGGAAACCATTTCTTCGCAATATCCCTGATGTTCGGCTATTAGGTAGCTATAGAACATTGTGTTGACCGCATGCGTAACGAAACCGCAGTCATGCCGAAGCGTGCGTTGCAGTTCACGTCCATTGAGTTGAATGTGATGTCCGAGTTGCGTCAGCATGCGACTACACGCGATACTGCTTTCCAACAAACTTTGAGTCGATTGGTGTTCAAACGCTTTTCCGAATTGTCCTAGAAGGTATTCCACCATCACGGCCGTCTTTAGGATGCGGGGAATACGAGGTTCGACTAGCCAGCATGCCATATGTTCGACTAGATATCCATAGTAAGCCTGATGGCTAGTATCCTCAACAAACACCTTTTGGTTCGGATTTGCCAACATGAAGCTAAAAATATTTTCACTGACAATTTGCTCGCTCGATAGAAATTTAACGGCCGATCGGGTTTTATCATTCCAAAGGTATACATTCGTCCCGACTCGGTAGTTTGGTACGAGCGTCAGGGGATGGATCGGGATTAGCCCACTAGTGGTCATACGAAGCTGCACCAATGCTTGTAAATGGATTTCATCGAAAAAATACGCTTTGAATCGTGGCTTGGTGGCCAACCGCAAAGAATTGCCTCACAAAGAATGAAGAACGGATCGTTACATTCAGCACAGTCGGCAGAAGCCGCTATCCCAAACGCTGAAGATTATTCTTCTTTCGGTCGGGCTGTTAACCTGCATACCAAAGTAGCCTCGATGCCAGCCGCAGGCCATGTAGAAGGTGGTGGTCGGACCCTCAATGGCGGTCACTTCACAATAGAACGCCTCGATGTCGGTATTCTCAGGAACTGGATAATTCAAATGAACGGACGCGGCATTGCGACGCTCCTTGAGGTTAAAATGGGCATTTTCGGTGGCTGGCCCTTCCAGCAGCAGTGCCTTGATGTCGCCGATTGGTCCTTTCGTTTCCTGTAGCGATTCGAGTTGTTTCCGCTTGTGCCCCGCCGTCACGATCTTGAAAACTCCGAAGTCGGCGATCACTGGTTGTTCGATGCCAAGACCCGTTACGATTGCTTCATGCGTCACTTCGTCAATGTTCAACTTGAAGCGTGCTTTTGTGTCCATAGGCAAACACATTTCGGTCTTCAGCTTGAGTTCACCGGTGCTTGCAAACTTGCCGTACCAATTGACCGACTGTGCAGCATCGTTCCAACGCGTAATCCCTTTTTGCTCGGATGCACGGGCGCTCTCTGGATTTGGGAGCATGTATGCCGTGAACGCAGGCACTCGCAATTCCTCGGCGATACATTGCTTCGCATTCAAGCCTGCGAATGGGAACGAGAGAAGCGTGAACAGGAGCGAGAGACGAGTGAACTGATGCGAGAGACGAGTGAATAGGAACGAAAGCGAGATGTACAGAAGTGTATGTGGGGAATTCATCGGACAGCTTTGGTGGTGATGTGAGGTAGCGTTGCAAAAGGAGTCCAATCGTTTAACCCCGAGCCGGAGGCGACGGCGTCAGAGCTGATCACGTGCCGCAGACTGCGATTTTTCCAAACTCGATTCCCATCATGACGGAATTGAGGCCGGAGCCAATACCCAATAATGCAGATTTCGTACCTAAAGCAAACTGAGACTGAGAAAGGCCGACCCCTAAAGCCGTTGGCAATGCAACGGAACCTGTGTTTCCCAAGCGTTCAAAAGTTGCAAAATCCGTTTCGACGGGCATGCCAAGTGTCTCCAGCATTCTTCTACGATGTGCCGAGCCGACTTGATGACAAACCGTTGCACCGATCTCATTTCGCTGCCAATGTAGCTCGCTGAGCAATCTCTCAAACGCTACTCTACCGGTTTCAACTCCGGCCTCCAACAACAGCTCCGAATCGGTGTTCATGATCGGTTGCATGCCGCTGCCCGCTTGATCGGAATCGCTTTGGCAGAGCGCATGGTGTTGGGTTCTTGCGACGGCCACTGCACCATAGACCCTGGCTCCCAAGCCGGGTGATTTAGATTCAATATAACGGCGATCACCGAGGAGCCAAGCACAACTTCCAGAACCGATAGTCAGCGACGCAAAGGCCGGCTTGATCGATTGGCGAGTCAAATCGGAATCGGCATTCAATTGATCGATGGTTGCTTTTAGTAGGCCGCGGCAGTCTTCGGTCCCAACTACCAGCCCCGCACGAATTGCTCCGCTTTCAATCATTTGAGCGATCTGCACAGCCCCGTTCATTACACCTAAGCAGGCGTTGGAAACGTCATACACCCAAGCGTCTTCGGGCAAACCTGTCAGATGGTGAACACGGCATGCAGTCGCCGGTTCTAGGAACTCACGACAAACGCTCGCGTGTATCAGACATTGCACTTCGGCGGGCTCAATGCTCGCGGCACTGAGCGCTCGACGGCAACTCTCTGCGCTCATGTCGCTAATGCGGGTCTTGGGATGCCAAAGCCTTCGTTCGTGAATACCGCTCATTCCCTCAAGCCGCCCTTGGGGCAGTTTAAGTCTTTGGTAGACAGGGTCTAGTTGTGTTTCGATATGAGCAGAAGTGATCACCAAGGGAGGTAACACATAGCCCACCGAAAGCAGCGATACGTTTTGAAAGAGCATTGGTGTCGTTTATTTGGGTAGGGCTACTCGCGGCGGTCACTGAGTTCATGCACCATGTCGACTAACGCGATCACATTTTCGACGGGTGTTCCTGGCAGGATTCCGTGTCCCAAATTAAAGATATGACCTGGACGCCCCGCCGCTTGCGAAAGGATATAGTGGACTTGATCGCGTATCGTGTCCAAGTCGGAAAACAGTACGGTCGGATCGAGGTTGCCCTGTACCGCTCGATCGTTGCCAGCCATATCCCAACCAACGTCCAAAGGAACTCGCCAATCCAAGCCAACGACTGTTCGGTTATCACCTCGGAGCAGGGAGGTTAGCATCGGATTGCCGGTGGCAAAGTTGATAACGGGAACGCCTGGTACGATCGACTCGAGTAGCTGGTGCATGTGAGGCAGGATGCGCGTGCGATACTCGTTGGGCGACAAGCATCCGGCCCAGGAATCAAATAGCTGAACACACTGAGCACCTGCAGCGATTTGGGAGTTAAGGTACAAAGCAATTGAATCCACCAATTTGGTCATCAAGACATTCCACGCGACTGGATCCGAATACATCAACGTCTTGGTATGGATGTAGTTTCGAGAACCACTACCCTCAATCATGTAACTAGCCAGAGTGAACGGAGCCCCAGCAAATCCAATTACCGGAATCTTTTCTGGAAGACTAGCTCGTGTCGCCTTGACCGTGTCGGTGACGAACTGCAACGCCTGCATGGTCTCCAACGGCTTGACCCGATCGACATCCTTGGGAGTTCGGATTGGATTGTGGATGACGGGGCCGTCGCCGGTGGTGAACTCCAAATGAAAGCCCATCGGCTCCAAGATTGGTAGCAAGTCGGAAAAGATGATGGCGGCATCCACTCCGAGTTTTTCGACGGCGGTGACCATAACTTCAGCGCACAATGCCGAGTTCTTGCAAAGTTCCAAGAAGGATACTTTTTCGCGCACGGCTCGGTACTCGGCCATATAGCGGCCAGCTTGCCGCATGAGCCAAACAGGGGTCACCTCCGTTGGTTGCTTGAAACAGGCTTTCATAAAGGGATTGTCGTGCAACGAATTCATATGTGTACCAGACGCAATGGTGGCTTTGTTCGATAAGTCGTTTCTAGAAACACCGATAGGCAATCCGGTGATGCCTGCAAAACGTTTGGCTTTAAGGATTCGCGGACTTTTTTCAGCGGACGCTTGAACCAGGTGCCCCATCTTGGAATGTTCCGGCTCGAGATCGATTGGGATCTCGAGGTGCTGAAGCATTTCGGAGGTGGTTGGCCCAATCGACGCAACCACCATGCTTCGTAAGGCGAGTCGCAGGGCCGCCTCGCAATCGAGTTGAGCCGCAATGCGCAAGAGATTGACGGCTTGATGGGCGCTGGTAAACAAGAGGCAATCTCGCTCGCCCCGAACGATGGCTTGAACATTGTCTATCAGCGGCTGCGTATCTTCAGGAAGTTCCCATTGGTAGACCTTGACGGTGGTTACTTTGGCACCGCGGGCTTCCAGGCCGGCAACTAAGGAATGATTGGTGATGCCGTACTCTTGCAGTCCGACCTCTACGTTGGATACAGGCACATGGATGTCGATCGTTTGAAGGACTTCGCGCCAAGTGTTCGGTTCTGGAGCTCGGTGAGTTGGTTGCAGGCCGAACTCTCGCATGGCGGCGACAGGCTTTGGTCCACGAGCTACGGTTGGGATATCCGACAACGAATTTAAGAATCGCTTTTTGTCGACGTGTGGCTCGATGGCAGCGATTAACTGCTTGAAACCGACCCCCGTCAAAAAAATGACCGCCCCGATTTCACCGGTCATGACTCGGTATGCGAATTCGATGGCATCCTTATTCTTTTCGATTGGCACCTCACGCATTGACGGGCTGACGAAAGGCAGGCCGCCGAAACGCTCAATCAATCTTGCGAAGTCATCACGACGCCGGCTTTCTAGAGCGGCAACGCGAAGTCCACCAAAAGACGGACTGAGGGATGGGGCGGAGGGTAGTGGAGAGTCTGGTTTTTGAGTCGAATCTTCGGACATAGACTTCGCGCTTGGGTTATTTGAATACTTCAGTTGCAGCGGCAGTGTCGAGAAACCACCAGAGTCTCCCGAGTTTCGGTTCGATCAATTGAGCTGGGTACTCGTCGGGATGCCGCGGGCCATGTAGTACAACGTCCACCGCCGGTCGCTTCGATGGCCCACAAACGAGAAAGGCGATGTTTCGAGCCGCATTGATCATGGGTGCCGTCAATGTTAGACGATAGGCGGAAAACTTGGGAACGAAGTTGGCAACGAAGAGTCGATGCGATTCATTGAGCGCTTCGGTCTCTGGAAAGAGGGACGCAGTGTGTGCGTCATCTCCCAGACCAAGAAGCACAATATCGATCGCCGGCATTTCAGCGTCCTCGTCTTCTACGCCAGCTGCCAGCGATTCGCGGATTGCTTTTTCATACTCGGCGGCGGCGCGTTCAGGAGCGTGGACATGAATCGCAACGGGTAAAACATGCGGCATCGACTTTGGCGACGCCACCGGGTCGAGTCGATCGAGCCACGCTTCTTTCACCATGCGGTAGTTGCTGTCAACATGTTCGTGAGGGACGTTGCGCTCGTCTCCCATGATCAAAAGGACCCGAGACCAGTCGACACTCTTGGTCTCATTCTCCGCGATAATTTGATAAAGGCGCTTCGGGGTCGAGCCGCCGGACAATGCGATGCTGCAGGTTCCTCGCGCAGCCAGGCACTCCGCGATGGTCTCGATCAACCAATCGGTTGCCGCGATGGCAACCTCTTCAGCGTTTGGCTTTACGATGGTTTGGTGGTACATGGTTTTACTCTTGGAATGCTTTTTGAAGAGGGCAGAGAGCAGCATTTACAGTGTGCCCTCGACGATAGTCCACTAGTAATTGTCGGGACTGGTCCGCCAACATCCGTCGCACCTCTCGTCGCTCGCCTTTAACTCGAGGAATTTTTAGATTGTCGTATGCCGTTGTTTGGTGCCGCATCCAAGCGATAACGGCGGCCTCAGCCCGCTTCTCAATAGGTATCCGTTCGGTTCTCGCTACGGTGCCACTTCCGACCGGCGTTGCATGCAGCGTTACGGCCGATGCGAGTTTTTTTGCAAGTGTATCGTAACGTGGAGCAAAGTTCAAAAAGTCGAATACGGCTGCTCCAAAGTCCTCGACGTATTCGGTCTGTTTCTTTTCTCTTCGATTTGCATTGGCAACTTTACGTTTGGCGTACGACTCCGTGGATCGCTCTTGCTCAAGACCTGCTCGCAAAGAATAAATGGTTTCTTTGGGAGCAAGCACACCCTTTGAAAAAGTCCTGCGTCCCTTTTTCTCCTGAATCGTCCAAGTCGGCCCGGCAGCCTTTAACCGGCGAGTTAGTCCCGCATCTCCGGGCGGCAATAGTTCCCAGCCGTCTGGAATGGGGAGGATTTTGCCATCTTCGGTGCGTACTGTCTTGTCACTTGGACCGGGTGAGACCACCCGCGATGCGATCGTCATTGAAGCCTATGTTGTGGTGATTGCTGGCAAGAGCAACGGAGCTGCTACCCTATTTTACCACGAATCCGCCAATCGATCAGTCCTGTTTCGAACCGTAGGAATTCGCTGCCACGTTTATGCTTTTAGAAGTTGCGGCCCGCACGCTATCGCGTTGCGGCTCAAAGTGAGTGCCATTTGGCTAACACCCAATGGCTGATCAGAAATGATCCTGTAAATAATCGTTGCTACGGCTCCGGGCAAAAGGATTTCGATTTTGCCAATTTTAAGCAAGACAACACTGCATTTGCAGCTTCCTCAATATTCCGCATTTCTTTAGAACGGAACCTTGAACCGCCCGTTGAATTAATTAACAATATTGATCTTTGAAAGCACTAAATTGTTTTCATGCCCGACAAAAAGCTGCCGAATGAGCTTCGCGGAAGACCACGCTCACTTGACGACCACCATGGAAGCAAGTCGCAAATTTGAACCTTTGCATGCTTACAAAATCATTTTGGCTATCTGCTCTCGTTGCCAGGTTGCATCGCCGAAAAGAAACTCGCAAACCTTGATGCGTTTCACGAAGAGATGCAAGTCGTGTTCCCATGTGAAGCCAATGCCGCCATGCACCTGCACTCCTCGGTGAGCTACCTCGCGGCCCGCATCGGAACAGTATGCTTTAGCTATGGCAATCGCCTTGTTACTGTCTTCGGCGCCCACCGACAGGGCCCATGCAGCGTAGTAGGTCGCAGCTCGCGCGCTCTCTGTCATCAACATCATATCGGCACACTGATGCTGCACTGCTTGATAGGAACCAATCGTTCGATCAAACTGCTTTCGCGTTTTCGCATAGTCGAGAGTTGCTTCGCGAATCCATTGCATCGCACCCAGCATCTCAGCACAAGCGGCCAGCGTTGCCACGCGCGTCGAGTATTCGAGCCAAGCGACCGCTTGGTCGCCTACCGCGATGATGTCTTTCTGCGCAATGGCTACTGCTTCGAAAGAAACCTCGTACAGCTTTCGCGTCGCATCAAGACCCCGGGTCTCGGTGCAGTGTACGCCTGAAGCATTCGTCGCGACCGAAACGATGGCAAGCTCCGAACCTTGCCGCACCGCACACAAAAGGATGTCAGCTGCCCCCGCATCGAGCACCTGCGTTTTGCGACCTGTAAGCTGCAAACCTGCCGGTGTTTGCTTGAGTTGGGTTTGGATATGGTCGATATCCCAATCGCCATTTTGATCCATCAATGCTACCGTCGCTGTGACTGTACCTGAGGTAATCGAGGAAACGATAGACGCGTATTGGTGAGTGGCGCTCTGGGCCAAAAGAGTCGCTGCCCAAGTCGTTGCTAAAAAAGGACAAGGCACGCACGCTCGGCCCATCTCCTCGGATATCACCGCCAGCTCAACGAGTCCAAGTCCAAGTCCACCCCAGTCCTCGTCGAGATGAAGACCGATCCAAGCTTGATCGGCGATCACCTGCCAAAGTGCATCGTCGTGGCTTACTTCGTTGGCCATGCGTTCGCGAATTTGAGTCAATGGACAGTCTTGCGTTAGTGTCGCACGAGCCGTTTCACGCAAAAGCTTTTGTGGTTTAGAGAGGTCGAATTCCATGGGATGATTTCTTTCTATGCTCAATAGCTGCGAGGAAGGCCGAGTACGCGTTGTGCGATAATGTTACGTTGGATTTCGCTGGTTCCTGCTTCGATGGTGTTGCCACGTGAACGCAGATAGTTGAATGCCCAACGACCCTCATCGAAGTCCCAGGACTGACCAGCTAGACCGAGAACTTCTAATGCAATTTGACTGTTCCGCTGATTCATTTCACTCCAAAAGAGCTTGAGAATCGAGCCTTCGGGGCCTGGGGCGTGCGTGTTGTTCATTCCAGACAATGTTCGCAAAGAGTTCAAGCGAAAGACTTCAAGATCGAGATGGGCTTGTGCAAGCTTTTGCCTCACGATGGGATCTTCAGTTAAGGGTTGGCCATTTCTCTTGATCGCTGCCGCCCTTGCAATCAACGCGTCGCAGTCCCGTTTGAACATCATGTAAAGGCCAGTACCTAGATTGGCCCTTTCGTTTCCGAGGGCCGTAAGTGCAACGCCCCATCCCTCGTTAATCTTGCCTAGAACGTTGGATGCCGGAACACGCACATTGGTAAAAAACATCTCATTGAATTCGGCGTCACCGGTCATCATTTTCAGCGGCCGAACAGCAACTCCTGGGCTAGTCATGTCGACCAGTAAGCAGGTAAGGCCTTTGTGCTTGGGAGCAGCAGGGTCCGTTCGAACGACCAGCAAGCACCAATTGGCCACATGGCCAAAACTGGTCCAAATCTTTTGCCCGTTAACGACGTAATGATCGCCGTCAAGAACAGCTCGGGTGTTCAGCGCAGCCAAGTCACTACCTGCATTCGGCTCGGAAAAACCTTGGCACCAAATATCCTTGCCCATTAACAAAGGCTTCAAGAATTGCTGCTTCTGGGCTTCTGTCCCAACCGAAATGATCGTTGGACCGACCAAGCCTTCTCCGATAACACCCAGTTGTTGAGGTGCCCCTGCCAACGCAAGCTCCTCTTGGAAAATCGATTGTTGGATGATGGTGACACCACGCCCTCCGTGTTCCTTCGGCCAGGAAATTCCGGCCCAGCCACCGTCGAACAACGTGCGTTGCCAGGCTCTCAAGTATTCAAGGTGGCCTCGTTTGGATTCGTCATCCTTTAGGGGAGCCGTCCAGGGTGGCGGCACGTTGGCTTTTAGCCAGCCGCGCACCGTGTCGCGAAAAAGGAGCGCTTCGGCTGTCAGTGTCAAATCCATAGTTGTCTTCCTTTAAACTTTTGTTGGGGCATCACGCACCGAGTCCCAAAGCAACTCGGCAATATCCAAAACTTGGGTCGGACGGCTCGATGGGTCTGAAGACCGAACGGCATTCACGCCATCCTCGAGCATCGTCATACAAAATGGGCAGCCAACTGCGACCACGTCGGCGCCGGTTTCCAATACTTGTCTAGCACGTTCTTGATTGACTCGTTGGTTGGCTGGCTCGTCGATAAAACTCATGCCCCCACCTCCGCCACAACAGAAACTTTTTTCACGACTCTTTTCCATTTCGATACTCGGCGGACGCACCGATATTTGAACGAGTTGCCGAGGCGCATCAAAGACTTTGTTTTGTCGGCCAAGGTAGCACGGATCGTGAAACGTCACGTTGGCTTCCGATTGGGCAATGGGCGATAGTTTGCCTTCGCTCACTAGTCGCTCGAGGAATTGGCTATGGTGCAATACCTCAAAACTCCCACCCAATTCAGGGTATTCATTGCGAATGGTATTAAAACAATGCGGGCAAGCCGTTACGACAGTCTTCACATGGTAGCGCTGCAGCATCGCGATGTTTTCTTTCGCGAGCTTTTGAAACAAGAATTCATTTCCCATTCGTCGCGCTGGGTCACCGGTGCAGCGTTCTTCTCGACCAAGCACCGCGTACTTGACTCCGGCTTTCTCCAATAGCTGTGCCATGGCCCTGGTAACACGTTGATTGCGTTCGACGAGGGCGCCCCCGCAACCGACCCACAGCAAAACATCGCAATCTTGGAGATCAGCACGTTGCGGAACCTGCAAGCCTCTCATCCAATCGAGCCGAGAAAACTGCGTTCCCGCGTAAGGATGCCCGCGAGCTTCCAATGAACCAAGGGCCTTTTCCATGGTCTCGGGCAAGACTGCTTCCTCCATCGCCAAGTGCCGACGCATGTCAACGATTTTTGGCATCTGCGCAATCGAAACCGGACATGCCTCGACGCAGGCCCCGCAGGTCGTACACTCCCATAGGGCTTCCGCGGAAAGAGCGGGTGTCGATTCAATAATCGGTTTCGAAAAATCTTCTTGCGTGCGCGATAGATGTCGAAGATCCAAAATGACATCGCGCGGTGATAGCAGTTTACCGACCGCATTCGCTGGACAGACCGCAGTGCATCGACCGCATTCCGTACAGGCATCGAGATCCAAGAGATCTTTCCAAGTAAAATTCGAAAGCGAATTGACGCCAAGGCTTTCTTCTTTGTCAAAATCAATTGCGTGCAACGAGTTACCGATCGTGGTCAATGGCGCAGTGTAGAGATTCAAAACAGCCGTAAAAGGGTGCAAGAGTTTTGTGTAGGGTGCCCATGCAATGAATCCGAAGACTAACGCCATATGCAACCACCAAGTCATCACGTGCGCCCATTGCATCACCCCAACAGACATAAAGGATCTAGAAACGATGGCTATGATGTAGCCAAAGGGCGACCACATTCCCCACGGATCGTTGGTCGCAGCGATACGCCAGCCTTCTAGCAAAAAACCGCTAACGAGTATGGTCAGCAGTAGAATCAAGATCAGGGACGCTTCACGGCTGTGAACCAATTGGACGGATGGACGCGTCCAACGTCGAACGCCCGCGAGAGACACACCAAGAATCGTCAACGCACCAAAGATGTCGACCGTCAGCGATTGAAACCACAAATAGAACTGGCCGCGCATGATGGGAAGGCCAAAGTCATGATGAATGAAGACTACCGTCGTGGCGACCGCAAGAACAATCATACCCCAGAAGATTAATGCATGAAAAAAGCCCGCGAAGCGCTGACGCCAAGTCGCTTGTTGAACGACTGCGTGGCGAAACAAAAATTGAAGCCGAACCCAGGGTTGATCGAAACGTTGCGCAGGTCGACCACGTCTCCACATGCGAAATCGACGATAGAGTCCATAGCCAGCGACCAACATCGTCGGAATCAGCAACACGTACATGACCCATACGTGAGTCACATTCCAAAAAACTTCGCGTGTTGGTATCTCGCCGCTCATGCTAACAACTCTTTGATCGCTTCTCCCAACGGGCCGACCACTTTGCGATAATCTTCTACCAAGCCGAATTTACAATGATGGAAGATGGGAGCATCCGGATCGAGATTGATGGCCGCGATGGTTTTGGCGTCGGCGATTCCCATAATGTGCTGACTGGCGCCCGAAATGGCGATAGCAAGATAGAGTTCGGGCGAGACTTTTTTGCCAGTCTGTCCGACTTGCCATCCCGCGGGCACCCAGCCAGCATCACAGGCTGCGCGCGAAGCGGCCATTTGTCCACCCATTACTTCTGCCAACGCTTGCAACTGGGCAAATGGCTCTGCCCCCCCCAAGCCGCGACCACCGGAGACAATAATGCGTGCGTCTTCGAGCCTCGCCGTATCTTGGGCTTCGGTTTTGCTCTCAATCCATTGGATCTGTGTGTTCGGCTCCAACGCGAGCGGCAATCGGATAATCTCATTGGTTTGGTCTTGCGGCTTGACAGGCTCCTGCGCTCGGGCGCGTACCCAAACGACGGCTGGCGAACGGCGCAATGAAATGGTGGCTTGTGCTTTGCCACCGTAAACCGTTCGCGTTACCACGACGCTCTCGTCTTGCCCCTTGAGACTCAATGCATCACCGGCCGCCGATCCACCCAAACGATGAGCCAGTCGCGGAACCAATTCTTGGCAATAGGATTCGTTGCTGAACAATACTGCTTTCGGATGCAACTGCTGACAAGCTTCGGCGAGAGCGGTCAAAGTTGTTTCGCCGTGATAGCAATGAAGTTGCGGATGATCGGCAATAGCCAGGCTATCTGCGAACTTACTGGCCTCGGCAATATTGGCCTCGGACATTGGACCGACGATTAGCGCGACATGTTTGCATGCAAGATCATGGGCCAACCTCTGACCTGCGCCAAGCACGCCGATGGCAGACCGATTGATCCCAGTCCAGCCGAAAATACAACTCAGTACGACAGATGTCAAACTCGACTCCTCTTTTTGCAATGGTTGCTCGACAATGCGCGTCGAGAATCACGGCACGGAGTGCCGTGACAGACTGTATTATGGTTATGCCGATTGAACTACGGCTACGATTTTTAAGGCAAGTTTACTAATCCGTTCATCGAGCGAATCACCGGTGACCAATTCGCAATGCTTTTGTTTGTTGGGGACAATCAATTCAATGACCTCCGTGCGTTCAAGGTCGTCCTCGATCGACTTGGTGTCGACGCCGATGTCGGCTAGACTCCACGAGGTGATTGGCTGGCGAAAAGCTTGCATCACATCTCGGGTCTTGGCTATTCGCGGAACGTTGTGCTCATTGTTGGTCACGGTGATGACCAAGGGCGTTGCCGCCTCGATGGTATCCCAACCCTGGTCTGTCTGCCTGCGAATTCGAACAACATCAGGCTTGGTTGTATCTACCCTCAATTCGTCTACCCAACTGACGCAGGGCCGACTTAGTTCTTCTGCTAATAGTCCACCGGTTTGGCCATCGCCCCAGTCCCCTGATTCTCGACCAGTCAAAACAAGATCGAAGTCACCCAATTTCCGTACGGTTGCCGCGATGACTCGGGCAACGCACCAAGGATTCAATCGTTGCGAAAGGTCATTTTTTATAAGAACAGCATTGTCCACCCGAAGCGCGAGGGCCTTCCTAAGAATTTCTTCGGATGTTGCCGATCCATAAGTAATGACGGTGATCTTGCCACCATGTTGCTCGCGAAATTGCAAGGCGGTTTCTAAGGCATTCGCGCAGAAGATATTCATGACCATGCCGGCGACTCCCAGGTCGGCATCACGACCTGCCGCACCGATGCGAAAATCTCGCGATGGCATCTCGGGGTCAAGAATTTGTTTCAGGCATACAAGAATATTCATCAAACGCTTAGCCTTTGGCTGGGGGGTAACAACAGTCCGCCGAAATAGAGCTTGGTTACTTGCTCGAGCGTCTGATTGGCACTCAGGTATCCACCTCGCTTGTACCAACGTGGCAGCCAGAGCAACATTCCAAACAGACTGAATGTGGCCACTGTGACATCCACATCTTGAAGTTTCCCTTGTTGCTTCAGATCCACAAGAGTTTTTCGAACCAAATCAAAATAGGCGCGTTTCCGATTCTCAACCTGCTTACGCAGCTTAGGAGAGAGAGAAGAAGTTTCGTCGGTGAGAATCGGGATCGCATGAACACCTTTGATCAACTCGCCCCCATGACGCTGAATGATGAATCTCAATCGCTCTTCTGCGTCTAGTGTTAACTTGGCTGGCGCGATGACTTCTTTGTCCAACCAATCCAATCCATAATTGATGATGCGAAAAAGTAGGTCTTCTTTGCTTTCGATATAGTAATAAAGTCCAGCCTTGGTAATGTCCAGAGACTTGGCGAGATCGCTCATCGACGTCGCGTCGTAACCCTGATCGTGAAAAATCTGGGCGGCTTTGCAATAGATCTCTGCCGTTCGATCCTGCACTTCGGCCTCAACCGGCATCGCTTTCATTGCTTTTTTCGATCCTTTTCCGTCCGAATGAATTGCCGATTCACAAATCTACCGAACATTCAGTAGAAATGTAACGGGCTGACAAGTGTCCGTCAACGAGTCCATCGCGGGGCTGCATTTCCGTTTCTTTTGTAAGCATTGCGGCCCTAGGCTACCTACCGATCATTCGGTAGACTAGACATCCAAAATCAGGCCCAAAAACAATCAGGATTGACACCCATGGACGTCGAAACCGCGATTCGAGCTCGTCGATCGGTTAGAGGCTTTACTAGCACCTGCGTCTCCTCCGAAACGATGCAGCATGTGTTTGAGATTGCACAGCGGTCCCCATCCAATTGCAACATTCAGCCATGGCGAATATTCGTAGCCTCGGGTGCAACTCGCGATCGGCTTCGACGCGCTATGGTGGAACAGGCCATGTCTGGCATTCCACCCAACCCGGATTTCGAGTATCCCGACCGTTTTGACGAGCCGTTCCGAAAGCATCAAATCGCTTGTGCCGTAACTCTATTCAATGAAATGGGGATTGGACGGGATGACCAGCCCGGACGAAACCGCGCCTTGCTCCGAAATTTCGAGCTTTTCGATGCGCCTCACGTTGCTTTTATTGGAATGAATAAGCAGTTTAAAGAACCCGTCGCGCTCGACCTTGGCATTTATTTACAGACGCTAATGTTGGCGATGACCGCAAGTGGAATTGCTTGTTGCCCGCAGGGTAGCATGCGAAGCTATCCCGATATTGTACGACGCGAATTCGATATTTCAACCGAGATCGGCATCCTCGTTGGGCTTTCGTTCGGTTACGAAGACACGTCGGTGGCTGCGAATCGAACAAGAATCGATCGTTCGCCACTCGGCGAAAATGTAGTTTTCAAAGAGGAATGATGGGCGACGAGTAGCTATGTCAAACTTGCAGGGAAAAACCATCTTCATCACCGGGGCAAGTCGTGGTATCGGCAAGGCGATCGGTTTGCGGGCTGCTCGCGATGGTGCCAATATCGTGGTGGCAGCAAAGACGGCGGAGCCTCATCCGAAGCTTGAGGGGACCGTGTTCACTGCAGCTCAAGAGATGCAAGCTGCAGGCGGACAGGGCTTGGCTTGCGTCACAGATATTCGAATCGAAGAACAGGTTCAGGCTGCGGTGGACAGAGCAGTTGAGACTTTTGGTGGCATCGACATACTGATCAACAACGCAAGCGCCATCGATTTGTCAGGTACCTTGGACCTATCCATGAAGCGTTTCGACTTAATGCACAGTATCAACACACGTGGTACTTTTATGGTTTCCAAGCTGTGCCTTCCCCATTTACTCAAGGCGAGCAATCCGCATGTCCTTAATATCTCGCCGCCTTTGGATATGTCGCCAGTTTGGTTCTCGCATCATGTTGCTTACACCATGGCCAAATTCGGGATGAGCATGTGCGTGTTGGGAATGGCCGAAGAGTTTCGCCAACAAGGTGTCGCAGTCAATGCGCTTTGGCCCCGTACCACCATCGCTACGGCCGCCATCAAGAATTTGCTCGGAGGCGAACGAGCCATGCAAAGCAGCCGAAAGCCCAAGATTATGGCCGATGCTGCGTATACCATTCTCACCCGAAGCAGTCGTGAGTGCACGGGCAACTTCTTCATTGATGATGACGTCTTGCTGTCGACTGGGATCACGTGTCTGGATGAATACTCCGTAGTGCCCGGTGCGCAGTTGCAGCCCGATTTTTTCGTGGCAAAACGTTCGACCTAAATGCGGACTTAAAGGGCCCATGCAAGCGTACTGAAACTGAACAGTTTGCGATGTGCCGCTTCATGAAACCCAATACAACGAGACCAACGAATGAGCCAGATCACGGAATTCCATGAAACATCAGCACGAGCAAAGGAACTTCGGCTCCGTTTGTTGACATTTATGGACGAGCACCTATATCCTCATGAAACCTTGTACATGGAACAGGGATTAACGGGTGACCGTTGGCAGCCGAGGCCGATTGTCGAGTCCCTAAAAACAAAGGCCAAGCAGGCGGAGTTATGGAATTTGTTCCTCCCTGAAAGCGAACAAGGGGCTGGGCTGACCAATTTGGAGTACGCCCCACTTTGCGAGATCATGGGGCGCTGTGCATGGTCCGCGGAGGTCTTCAACTGTTCGGCACCGGACACAGGCAACATGGAAGTGCTTGTTCGCTACGGCACGCCGGAACAACAGTTTCAGTGGTTAAAGCCACTGTTGGCTGGCGAGATACGTTCTTGTTTTGCTATGACTGAGCCCGACGTGGCTTCGTCCGATGCAACCAACATTCAATCCCGCATGGAGAGAGATGGCGACCACTACGTTCTCAATGGTCGTAAATGGTGGACATCAGGTGCGGGAGACCCACGTTGCAAACTGTGCGTTTTCATGGGCAAGTCGGATCCCAAGGCCGCCGCCCATCAGCAACAATCGATGATTCTCGTGCCGTTTGATTCGCCCGGTATCACGATCAAGAGGATGTTGAGTGTCTATGGTTACGACGACGCTCCACACGGACACGCCGAGGTTGTTTTTGAAAATGTGAGAGTGCCCATCGAAAACGTTTTGCTTGGCGAAGGGCGGGGTTTTGAAATTGCTCAAGGTCGACTTGGTCCCGGCAGAATCCATCATTGCATGCGGCTGATCGGACTGGCTGAGCGAGCACTAGAATCGATGTGTGCTCGTGTCCAGTCTCGAGTTGCCTTTGGTAAGTCGCTTTCGGAACAAGGTACTATTCGTGCAGAAATAGCCGACTCGCGAATCGAGATCGATCAAGCGAGGCTGCTAACTATGCACGCAGCTCACTTAATGGACACGATCGGCAACAAAGCCGCCCGATGCGAGATTGCAATGATCAAAGTCGTCGCGCCCAATATGGCCCTGCGAGTGATCGATCGGGCAGTGCAATCACATGGTGCAGCAGGTGTCTGCGAAGATCATTTCTTGGCAGGGGCTTGGGCTAGTTCACGGACTCTTCGACTAGCCGATGGTCCAGATGAGGTCCACCGAGAGACCATCGCCAAACTCGAATTGCGTCGACACCTGAAAACATCATGACCCTCATAAAATGAGTGGTAAACAGGAGACTTCTCGCTAATCGCCACTCGGCGGAGCAGTGCAACCCTCCCGAAACGTAGTTTTGGGAGGGTCGGCGGGCGCTAGCCACGCCGGGGAGGGAAGGATGACGCGATCGGTAGAACTTTTTGCATAGCCGAATCTAGCCCCCCCCCGAAAAACTCGCTTACGGCTCGTTTTTCGACCCTCCCAACTTCGTTGAGCGGGTAACAGCGGTGGCGATCAGCGAGAAGTGTCATAAACGGAAATCTTTTTCAGATCTAAATGAGCCTAGGGTTTTCCTGCTCGAAAACGTTTCAGCTGTTCGCGATGTTGTTTGTCCTTGGGCTCGATCTTAAGGCATTGCTCCGAGAGTTCGATGGCTCTTGCGACATTGCCCAAGCGGTACTCAACCTCTGCCAATGTGTCTAAGTAGGTCGGGTCTGGGTTGCTAACGGCTACTTTACTTGCCAGCGATTGGGCCTTTTCTAGATGACGATTGCACAATGCGGCGAGCCAAGCCGTGTTGTTTCCGATGAGCGTATCGTCAGGGAACTCGATCAGGTGTTGGAGCATCGGCTGATAGAAAAGATCAAACCATTGATCGGCAAGTTCCTTTCCAAACACGCGTTCGGCAATCGGCACAACCACGATCGGCATATCGATGTCTTGCGGCTTGCAACGGAATGCCATTCGAAAAAGACTATCAGCTAACTCCAGATTTTCGTCGGCAATGGCCTCCAAAATCAACGATTGGAATGCATTCCCGAAAAAAGTAAGCGGAAGACGAATATCCCTCCGCTCGTTCGGCCAAAGATATTTGATCCATTGCAAAGCTTCGATCCGTGAGTAGTTGGCGGCTTGTTTGGCGTGCGTCAAGTCTTTCTTTGCTAACTCACCAAACTGACGTTTAAGGCAACTTGCTGGTGCGTCCCAGCCGGTTCTAATCTCAGTTTTGTCTTGATATAGTCGCTGTTCCATGATCGTTTGTACGATCTTGTTGATAGGCAAATCGGGAGTTGATCGGTTGATGGCAGATGACTGATCATTCAACACAGCGGACAGTCCCTGTATCCGGTATCGATCCATTTCACCAAAGCGTCCGATGTGTTCGAGAGCATCGGTGCACTCCACCAATAGTCCGACATCCGATCCATCGTTCCTGTACTCTTCAATCAATAAGTCGCATGCCGCGTCTAGTTGTCCAAGGCGAAATAAATACCTCGCTTTCGTCTGATTGACCATCGACTCTTGTGAACACAAGTCCAAGGCTTCGATGGCCAATTGTGTTTCGCCTAGACTATCGAATAATTTGGCCAGCTCGATCAAATGATTGTTGACGTTTCCGGACTGTCGCGATTTTGAATGGACCGCGTTTCTCAAATCCAACAGAGGTTGCTGTCCTTGCCAATCTCGCGGCAATCGGCCGGCGTGAAGATCCTCCATTTGGTCGATAACCAATTGGATCGACTTGTTGCGTAGTTCCAAATCAGTTGGGACATCGATCCCCTTATTTCCGTTTTTTTCGATCGAAAGAAGATGGTCAAAAATCAAGGAGGCGGTCTCTGGAAAATCAGGGTAGATCGTCGCAAATGGACCTTCCTCATCGGCTGACGGAATCGCCATGCCAAGTTGTTGCATTTTGGGCCTGCGGCCTGAATTGCGGATCAAATAGGCTTTCCAATGGAAGATCGTCTTGACCCGTTCGTTGGTGATGAGCCACTGCCTAAACAGTGGTGTCCAAGCCGATATGCCCTCGTCCGTTTCTCGCTTCATCATGCCGTCGATAAGAACAGAATCGACAAGTTGTCCTTGATCCGTCAGGCCGATCTGAAAAAACAAATCTGCGAAATCAGCCAAGGGAGGCGCTTTTGTTCGTCGCTGTGGATCCAGATCCTCAGAAAGACGTCTTTTAAGGTAGGCCTTTGTTTCCAGCCACTTTTTGACAGACTCCATTGATAGATCTTCAAGTCCGACTTGTTTAAAAGCGGCGTGCGTATTTCCAAGCATTCGCATCACGGCAAAGGAAGTTGCTTCCGATTGCTGGCTGAGGAGTGACTCGAATTCTTCCTTGCGTCCCAATGCCAACGCAAGGATAGCGTTTCCGTTTGCAAGTTCGGACACTTCGGGCCCTTTTCGCAACTTGTCCAATTGATGCTCTGCTTCATCCATTCGCCCCAACAAGAGCAACATGCCTGCTCTCTGGTGGTCGATATTCTCTAGGCTAGCGATTGGGGTTCGCTTTAAATCCAGTGAGAACCACTTGTCCCATCGATTTGAGCGGATCAACATTGGTTCAACAAAATTGCGCAATGCAGACTTTTCCGCCAGAGCGACGGCCTCGTTGATCTTAGAATCTGCCTCTAGTTCAGCTATTTTTACGCTAGGTAGAGTGCTGTTTTGTGAAACCTGCCATTCCTCAGGCATGCCGAGCGATCTCCACAATCGATTCGCACCGACTCGCTCCGTTGGCTTCAATACCAAGTCCAGCAGGCGCGGTACCACCGCTTCATTGTCTGATTTCCAAGCCTTGTCGATGATCAGTTGAAGTTGCCCCTCTTTTCTCAGTAGCTGGTTCCTTGGAGCAGGTTCGAGCAAAGCAATTAATTCCACCAACCGTCCCCATTGGCCGTCCGCGACGTAGCGGTCAAGAACCGAATCATCAAAATTTCTCAGTGCCTCGAAGTCGCGAAGCATCTCGGCTCGCTCAGTAAACGTGCCATCCGCTCGTCGCAAGCGTTTTAACCATGTTGCAACTGCGGATCTATTTTTGTCGGTGCTCTTGGATTCCTTTTCTAACCAAGCCTCCAATGGAATCGAGCGATCGCACAATTTTAGAAAAGACTCACGGCGTGTCCTATAACTCGCGTCATTCAGCCCCTGAATCCAAGCCTCAACGCTTGTATCCAATGGCGCGTTGGACTGTTCGTCTCCATTGCAGCGAATGAATTGTGCCCCACACACGGAGAAGGCAAACGCTAACAACAAAAGTTGAATTGTTCGGAGAAGCAACATCATTTGATTTTGATCTGGAGCAAAGGGGGCCAGCAGTGCAACTACCAGCATTCTATCGTGCAACGGCCCGAATCTCTCGCCATTTGTACTGTTTTTGTTGTTGGATGAGCGCGAATGTTATCTAGGCGAACGGCAGGCTGAAATCTACAGTGTGTGGCGAGGTTCAAATCAAGTAAAGGCCACAATTTAAGGGTAAGCAATTCTTGAAATAGTCTTGCCACCCTATTGCGTCCCGTACATTCACTGCTTCTATTGGATTTGCCACTCTTGTTTTGCGTCTCGCCTTGCAATGGAAACGTCCAAGCTCGGTGTCCTTCAAACCATCACGTGTCCTGTTCGTTCGGCCCTTTCCCATCGCAGAACAATTTTTGAAATTGTTCTCGATTTGCAGCCCTTCAATAAGGATTTGTTGATCATGGTTCGATTCTTGCCTCTCTCTTGCGCATTAGCGTAACCCGTATGGTGGCACTAGCCAACCGGGAACGCAATCGCCAAGCATTTCGCCATGCGCTAAATGCGAATTCTGACTCGCGTTACCGAAACAGTCGATGCAGAACTCGCCATCAATCATGGCTGGAATCGCTAGAACCACGCCATCTCATGGCCGCAGTCCCGATCGCGAATAATGATGCTGCGTTTTATACGGGCATCAGTACCGATCTAGTT
>JAYVPJ010000019.1:0-34643 GCA_043757445.1 Pirellula sp.
TGAAAACATCACCCCTTCTTCGTTGACTACGAGGGCCAGAAGCAAATCTACTGCCACCAAAATTGAGAGTTCCCCTGCCAACCAATGTGGCTACTAGCACTTGAGTATGGTTATCGTTTCAAGCAAACTGTTTTCTTTCCTCAATACGTCGCGGGCTCCAACATGACAGCACGATCGCCATTGACTAAGTTGTCCCGATTCGGAGCGAATCACAATAAAGCGCTTCGTATTGCTTTAATTGCCCGTCCAATGCAAACTCCGTTTCAGCTCGATTGCGATTCGCCTTGCTCAAAGTTCTTCGAAGCTCGGGCGAATTTGCCAGCGAAAAAGCCCGTTCAAAAAAATCGTCCCACGCATCCATTGCAACCGATTGACTCTCAAGCTGTTCGCCAAGAAGCTCTGCAACGCCTTCTACACGCGTTGTTACAACGGGCAGTCCTGCGACCATCGCTTCTAGGATTACGTTGGGCATCCCCTCGTATCGCGTAGGTAGGAGCAGCAACTCAGAACGTGACATCCAGGCCCGAACATCTTTACGCAGTCCTAAACAATGCACGCGACCCTTCATTTTCTGCTGCATCGTTAACGCAATCACCGATGGTCGCAGGTAACCGATTCCAATGAAAACGAGATGATGGTCAGGCAACCTATTCAAGAGCTCCTCCGCACGCTGGACCAAGACGTCCACCCCTTTCTGATGTTCTAGCCTACCGACAAAAAGTAGTACTCTGGAGTTGGCCGGAACGTTATGGGATTTAGGATCGATGGATTGCTTATCTTGATGGATGGCGATTCCATTGGGTATGACGATCAATTTGCCGGCATCCATTTTTTCAGTTTGCACACACCAATCCGCGACGCCTTGACTTACGCACACAGCGTTCTTGGAACGGGATACCGACCATCGATCGAGCGCATGCCGATTTCTCAAAGGCTCAGAGACACGAATTCCCGCGAAAAACGGAATACCCAGCGAAGGGGCGACCAAAGCCGAAACTACGTTCGCATGCCAAAGGAAGGACTGGACCACGTCCGGGCGATCTGACTTGAACAGTCGACGAAGTTTCAATACGACCTTGGGAAACATCCACCATGCCCTACCGCCCAAAAAGTGTGTATTGATTTGATTCGTCTGAAGTGATTGAACCAGCGAGTCTTTCGAGCTTTCTGGTCTGGGTCCGAATGCAATCACGCGGATTTGGTGCCCTCTCTGCGAAAGGAATAGAGCCAATTCGACGCAGCACTTTTCGGCTCCACCGGTGTCCAGTTCCGTAATGACTAAATCGATGCGCATTAGCTGAACTCGTAAGGTTGAGGGAAGTTTTGAAAGGTTGCGAGTTCAATCAGGTAAGGTTGAGATCCAGCCAAATTGCGTCAAGTCGGTGCGGTATTGTAGTAAAGAAATGCGAGGGCCATAGCCGAGGCCGTGAAGGATTGTAGACAACGCAATCGTGGGTGTGAGTGAACAATCCGAGTGGTACTGCAGTGCTACTCGCCTGTCACTTGGGCACACTTGGGCACACTTGGGCAAAAAGTTCAAAATCAGGTTGTGTCGAACTCCAAAAAAATGTAATTACGCCTAAACGCGGTAGGGACAACTCGATTTGGGGAGGCATATAAGATCGATAGCAAACAACTTGTCGAATACGCAAAGCATCCCGAAATGGCTTTGCAAAACCTAAAGCAATTGCTGGTCCTATTGGATAGCAACGATGAAACGGAAAGAGGTTGTGCAAGCGATTTGCTAGAAAATTGCGGAGTTCCTAGCCAGATGCACGTCCCTTTTTTATGCGAACAACTGAAATCCGGGTTGTCATCGCGAGTGTACTGGTGCAGCACACTTCTTGGCAGACTAGGCTCGACCGATGGTGACCACGCTGCCCGTCAACCCATTCACTCGTCGCTTTGTGATGCAATCAACGACCAGTCACTTGAGCTCTCGGCTCGCGAGCGAGCCGCTTGGGCGATCGGTGAGTTTGGCGACATCGACGAAGCATGCCGGGCTGTTCTTGAGAAAAATATTGAGAAAGCACCCGCACGTTTGAAGAGACTATTGGAAACCGCACTGGCCAGTTGATTCGCAGACGAAGTCGTAATTGTTGCAGGATGCAACGCAGACTGAGATGGCATTCACCATTGGCTTTGAAACGACACAAAAACCCGAGCAAGGAGGCGAGGGGAATGAATCGTCAGTCAACCAAATTTTTCGTAACGGTATTGGCTTTGGGTGGACTCATTCCTTTGGTTGGCTGTGAGCCAGGTAGCGAGATCGCAACCAATTCCAATTCCAATTTCAATAGTGCAAGTCCGCCAGGGCAAATGGTTGCGACCCGCGCGCCGTCAAGCCGAACGCAGGGGCTACCGGTTCCTACGCAGCAGACCATCCTCATTGCAAGCTTTAACATTCAAGCGTTCGGCAAGAAAAAACTAGAAGACCCGTGGGTCGTCGAACGAATTGCGGCTGTGATTCGGCAATTTGACGTGGTTGCGATTCAGGAAGTACGTGCCGAGGATCAAACGACCGTTCCTAGGCTCCTGCAATTGATCAATTCAAAGGGAGCTCGCTACGACTATTTGTTGGGGCCACGTTTGGGTCGAAGCGTTTCGAAAGAGCAGTATGCCTTCATCTACGACACTGCAAGCGTCGTCTCGAGCCCTGATGCTATGTACACGATTGAGGATAATGCGGACTTGCTACATAGGGAGCCGCTGGTTGCTCGCTTCGTCACCCGAGTTGCGCCTAACATCCGTCCCTTTTCCTTTTCTTTGGTTAATATGCACACCGATCCGGACGAAGTCAAAACGGAATTGCCGGTAATGCATACGGTCTTAAAGGGAATTCGTGAGTTTGAGTACTTGTCGGCTCGCGAGGACGACGTGATTCTATTGGGCGACCTGAACGCTGGCCCGAAGCAATTTGGCCCCTTGGGTCAAATGCCAGGAATCTATTGGACCGTGGACAACGAACCGACCAATACCATTCAAAAGAGTATTTACGACAACATTATTTTTGATCGCGGGTTGACGAACGAGTACACCGGCCGCAGCGGAGTACTGAATTTATGCGATATGTTTGGGATCAAGACGGAAGACGCTCTCAAAATCTCGGACCACTTTCCGATTTGGGCAGAATTTTCAAACGTTGAACAAGTGCCTGGCGCGAGCGCGCAGTTTGTTGAAAGCAACCGCCAACCAGCACGACGATAGCGTGCATCGGCTTCGATCATAATTTGGGCGTCTGGTTGGCAAGCATAGTCAGACGTTGCGACGAGCGGCGGCCTCGATTAGCCACAAAGCATAACAAATCCCCAGGGCAAGCCTGGGGTATTTCGAATCCCGCCCGCCTTGTGCGGCGGTTCGTTCAGGTTTTTAAGCTAGACGGCACGACGAGCGGCGACCCGAGTTATGATCGACGCCCACACCGAAGCACCCAGAACAATTGGACATGGAAACGTCTGGGGAGTATTCTTTAGCGAGAGCTTCGGCAGGAGCCTCTCCCTAACGGTACAACCAAAGTATCTAACATGCTCATTCCCTACTCGACCGATGCTCCGATATATCATTATCCGATAGCGACGGTAACGTTTATTGTCATTAACGTTTTGTGTTTCTTTACCATTTGCATTGGTCTTTCAAATTCTTCTTTGGACGATATCGATTACTTTACCGATGCCGACGGAAACCGAGTCGAGAAGTTTGAGGTCCTACAACAATTGCAGGATTTGCAGGCCGCAGGCGGAGATCTCGCCGAGTTCAAAAAGCAGTGGACGCCCGTCAAGGCCACTTCCTTCGGATGGCGAGAGGAATTGCTGCTGCAGTATGGACGAGGCCTTCGTCCATGGCAGTGGCTTACTTGCTTGTTTATGCATGCCGATCTTGGGCATTTGATCGGCAACATGATCTTTCTTTGGTCATTTGGTTTGCTGCTCGAAGGCAAGCTTGGTTGGTGGTTATTCACCTTGGTTTACCTAGGCATGGGAATGTTTCAGTCATTTGCCGAACAGGCACTTATGTTTCTCGCGAGCGGCTCATCGTTGGGCGCATCGGGAGCGATCTTTTCTCTGCTCGCGTTGGTGGTCATTTTTGCCCCGCTCAACTCGTTTGAAACCATTCTTTTTATTACGATTCGCCCCTTCTTTTTTGAGACCCCGAATCTGGTTTTTTGCAGTTTTTATATAGTCATGAATGTGTTCTTTTTCTTGGTGAGCGGCGCGTCTTATGGAACGGAAGCTCTTCACTTAATCGGTTTTTTGGTTGGTCTGCCCGTCGGATTCTTCATGCTGACCCGAGGATTTGTGGACTGCGAGGGATTCGACATCATCTCCCACTACACGAACAAGACTGGCAGTGAATCCAAAGTCGGTAAAAGTAAGCTTCGGGAACGTGAAGCAAAACGCGGAAGCAGGGAACTTGCTCGGATACCCAAGGTCGATCAAGGTCTAGTGAGACTAAAGATGGCTAGTCAAGTCGATCAAGCAATTCAGGAAGGCAACTGCGATCTGGCAGTTGCCCTGCAAGCCAAGATTGCCCTAAACAATCCGGGAGCTGGTTGGACTCCTCAACAGCTGATCGCGGTTATCCAGCACTACATAAAGCACAAGCAGCTTGCCAAAGCAGAACCTCTCCTTCAATTGCACATTGAACTTTTCGAAGAACATCGATTCGAATTGCAATCCAAATTGCTTCGGCTGTGGTTGCTCAATCAACGCCCTCGTCATGCCTTGCGGTATATGCGAGGCTTGAATCCTGTCTTCCTCGACGATCCCGAAAAACGGGAGCTAAAGCAACTCGCCGAGTACGCACAAAAGCAAATCCAATCCGGTGTGCTGGAAACACACTCTTAGAACGCGTTGCTTCTGCGATTTTTTTGGATTCGCCATCGGATAGACTTATGAAAGACTCTTTGGAGATTGTCTAACGAGCAAATGGCCTGTAAATTGCTCAAGCCTGTCTAAGTTCATCTTGCTGAAATTCACTGCGGTTCTCATGACTCAAGCTGCCACTCGTCCAATCGCCGATCGTTTATTGCTGGGATATTTACTAGCACTCACCATTTTCATCAGCGCGTTTCTGCTCTTCCAAGTGCAACCGCTGATTAGCAAATTCATCTTGCCTTGGTTTGGTGGCAGTCCAGCGGTCTGGACGACAGCCATGCTGTTTTTCCAATGCACGCTGTTTTTGGGTTACGTTTACTCTCACTTGCTTTTCAGTCGTTTGAGTTTGGCAAAACAGGTGCGAGTCCACATCGTATTGCTCGCGCTAGCGTCCATCATGGCGATATTTGTCATTCCATTGGACTCGTTGAAGCCCCAGGGCACCGAAGATCCCACCATTCGGATTCTGCTTTTGCTAACTCTTTGTGTGGGCTTGCCATATGCAGTACTGTCCACAACGGGTCCGCTCATTCAGGCTTGGTTCTCACGCGCCTATCCGGGGCGATCTCCCTATCGACTCTTCTCGCTATCGAACATGGGATCGTTAATTGCTCTAGGATCCTTTCCGTTTGTCTTCGAACCTTTCATGGAATTGAAATCGATGGGTCGCTTTTGGATGATCGGCTTTTGGGTCTTTGCTGGACTATGTGCTGCGTGTGGATTAAGCATGTTGCGAATTACCCATCGTGAGTTGGAATCGAGAGACGCATCGACAGATCACGTTGAGGGCAATTTGCCATTGTTATGGCAACGCCTTTCTTGGGTCGGGCTCTCAGGGCTTTCTTCGTTGATGTTCATTGCCACGACCAACCATGTTTGTCATGACATTGCAACGGTTCCATTCCTTTGGATTATTCCTTTGGCTTTATACCTGCTGACGTTCATTATCTGTTTTGATCATCCGCGTTGGTATGTGCGCGAACTCTGGTGTGGATTGTGCATTGCCGCCATCTTTACGCTGGTCTGTTTAGACTTGGATCTCGGGTTCGTGCAAAACTTAGTCCTCCATTTCGGAACGATGTTTTTGATCTGCATGGTCTGCCATGGCGAACTCGTAACGCTTCGACCACAGAATCGCAGGTTCATCACAGAATACTATTTGTTGATTTCAGCCGGTGGAGCATTGGGAGGCTTGTTTATTACCCTCATTGCGACACGTTTCTTTGATGAATACTATGAATGGCCCTTAGGCTTGTTGTTGAGTTTTGTGATTGCAGGAGGTGTCCTCGGCGCGATCGCAATTCGGAAAAAGTGGCTTGGTGCCGCAAGCCAATTGGCCGTTGGGATTGGGCTAGTATTGGCGACTGGCTACGTCGGTTGGTGCCTGGACCCATTTGATTGGTTAAGATCCGGCGAAGGGAGCGGAATCAAAAAAGTTACCCTGCTGCAAGCAAGGAATTTTTATGGCACTGTTTCGGTTACCGATCGTCAATACACTCAGCCGATTCCCGCCGAAGAAAACGATGGGATCGCGCGGGGCCTGGACTCTGGATACCGCAGTTTTTGGAGCGGAAATGTGCTCCACGGGCGGCAATGGACCGATCCTAAGAAACGCGAACTACCTTTGACATATTACGACAAAGAGAGTGGAGTGGGGCAAACGCTTCAATACTGTATTGAGCAGACCCATCGCGATAAGTCGCTGAAGTTTGCGGTCGTTGGACTCGGTTCTGGTGCACTGGCGGCCTATGCAAGGCCGGCTCAAGGGACACGCACGGCGGATGAATGCGTCATGTACGAGATCAACCCTTTGGTTGAGAAGATCGCTCGAGAACACTTTTGGTATTTGCCTGACTACGAACAACGCCTCGGCAAAGCGATCGAAGTGCGATTGGGTGACGCTCGATTGACGATGGAACGCGAAAAGCTGCAAGAGTACGACGTGATCGTGCTGGATGCCTTTAGCGGCGATTCGGTTCCTGCACACCTTTTGACCAGAGAGGCCTTCGAGATCTATCGCAAGCACTTAAAAAAGAATTCGGATGGAACGATTGCCGGAATGATCTGCATACATATTACCAATACCTATCTCAACCTTTATCCTGTAGTAAAGAACGCGGCAGAGCAGGTCTTGAAGTCAAGATTCACAAGCGTGTACAAGGTTAGCAAGTCGCAGGATCTGTTGATGCGAAGCCACTATTTTATGATGTCCAATGACCAAACGTTTCTAGACAGAACCCCAATGGTCCCACCGTACGCTCTGGATTCCAAGGCTGGGGGCAAAGAGAAAAATCGGAAAGTCATTGACCAAGACTGGTCAGGAATTCCGCTTTGGACCGATCACTACAGCACTATCTTCAACATCCTGTGGAGCGAGTAGGCAGTTCCCAACCAAGTCTACGTGGAGCAAATCAGGAACCTTCGGCGGCGAATCTACTTGATTCGCGACATGCAGACATTAGGAGTGGGTAGCTTGCTTGCCTGCACCATCTGCATGGCAGCCTTGTTTATGGGTTGGGTCGGTATCGGTAAGTTGATTTTTGGCGGAAGTTTGATCCTGATGGCTAGCTCGCTGGCATTGTCCATCATCGAAATCAGAATGTCCGTTGGAGCACTCGATGTACACTTGAAAGATATGGAGTCTTAAGGCGGCAGGAATTGCGTTACAGTAACCCGAGCCCTGGCCCGAATGTCATACGGCCCAGTGGGGCCATGCTGTGAAGTGGGCCGACGCTAGCAGCGTCGGCCACGAGCAGCGTCGGCCACGAAAGTGGCCCATTCGAATTGGCGCATCGGGGGTTGCCTTGGATTTGGTAGAATTAGGAATCGTGGCCGCAAGGATTCTTGACAAGCATTCTGAAGTTGATGGAATTCGATGTTGAAAAGTTCGCTTATTTGGCTATTTGCGATTGCATCCAATAGTTTCGCGTATTGTGCGATAGCGGAAGTGACCTCTGCTGTGATCGTCGTCCGACCGAAGGCTTGGGAAGGTGCGCTGGCAGAGTGGGCAGACTACCGCGCTCGTCATTACCAAGTTATCCAAGTCGACGCGGTCGACTCGGCACAGGAGATAAGGCGATCGATACTCAAAGCGACCGAAAAGGCAAGCGTTCCAGTGACAGCCGTGCTACTGTGCGGCGACGTTGGATTGATAGTCGATGCAGATTCAAAAAAACCTAAGTTCATTACGCTCACGCCGACATTTCAAGTCCCGACGACCGTCAAGTTAGGTCCTTTTACCACCGCAACTTTGGCAACCGACTTAGGATATGGCGATATCGATGGCGATGAGTGCCCCGAGCTAGCGGTTGGAAGACTGCCGGCAAAGAGCCCAGAAGATTTGTCGAGGATGCTTCGTCGGAGTATCGACTATGAACAATCTCAATCCATTGGGCCATGGAGAGATCGCATTCATGCGACAGCCGGTATAGGTGGATTTGGGGTGCTAGCCGATACGGCTATTGAAAGCGTTGCACGGCGACTTTTATCGGAAGGGATCCCTGATCGCTTTCAATTGAATATGACTTATGCCAGTCTAACTAGTCCCTATTGCCCGGACCCATTTTCATTGACTCGTTCGTTCATCGGGAAGATCAACGAGGGAGGGTTGTTTTGGGTTTACATTGGGCACGGCAATGTCGACCGGCTCGATGACATGATGGTAGGGGATGAGGCGATACCCATTTGCTTAAACGAGCATGTATCACACTTCGATATTCCGGACGGGCCTTCCATCGCTTTGATGTTGGCCTGTTTCACTGGCGCTTTCGACGCTCGCGTTGACTGCTTTGCCGAAACTCTGCTCGCCAGAAAAGATGGGCCTGTAGCGGTTATCGCTGGCTCAAGAGTTACCATGCCTTATGGCTTGAGCCAGTTGTCGACGGAAATGATGGACGGTTGCTTTCGCGATCAAATCCCTACGTTGGGCGGAATTTTGTTAAATGCTAAGCGAAACATTTGGTTGCGGAGTGAGCCGCGAGCCGCTATCCAAGATCTCAACTCGGGCTTTTCTAAGCCGACTCAGGATTTGGATGGAGGTCGCCTTCGAGCAAAACAAAAGTCGTTGATGGAGCAAATGGCCATAGCCTTGAGTCCAGAGGGGCATGATTTAACCGAAGAGTGTCGGGAGCATGTCCGTTTGATGAATCTGCTAGGCGATCCACTTCTTCGAATACGCCATCCTATTGGCATGCCGATTCGTTGCTCAGGTGAACCGCTGGCTGGAAATTCAATGTTCATCGCTGGCAGTTCGCCGCATCCTGGAACACTCAAGATTGAGTTAGCATTATCTAGAGACAGACTTCCGGCTGGCGTTCAAACGGTAAGCGGCTTTAAGGGGACAGACGAACAGCGCAAAACCATGCAAGCAAACTACTCGAGTGCGAGTGATCTCGTGTTAGTAAAGTCCGAGCGAGAAATCGACGCTGGGGAATTTTCGCAGGAGCTATCGGTACCAGAGGATTGTCGTGGAAGGTGTGTGGTGCGTGCATTTGTTTACGGAAAAGACGAATGGGCGTCGGGATCGCAGCGCGTGAATGTGCGCCAGCCAAAGTAGTTACACGTAGTCCGCCTGTCCTCAGGCGGACCTAATCGTCGCAGTTCAATTCCTTTCGATTTCCATACAATGCCCGTTCATCGCTTGAATGATCTTGGTTCTATTCGACTTGATCCCTATCGCAATTTGCGCACCACGAATCTAACTCGGGTTAGCGGCAGGTTCATTGCTGAGAGTAAACCATTGGTTCAGCGTTTGGTGGCGAGTGGCATGGTCATCGATTCGTTTGTGATCGACGAAAAGTACCTGGATGAGGCTGTAGGTTGGTTGCCGCCAGAGATCGATTTATTTACGATTCCGGGCGATCAAGTTTCTGAATTAATAGGGTTTGCATTCCATCGCGGCTATTTGGCATGCGGGATTCGGCCAAGTTTGCGGAGGTTTGAAAAGGGGGCGATAAAGCTTACCGCAAGATGGGTGGGGGCCATGTTGGTTGGTTTGCAAGATCCAGAGAACATGGGGTCGATTTTTCGAACCTGTGCCGCGTTGGGTATTTCGGATGTATTGATCGGACCGGAATGCGTCGATCCGTTTGCACGTCGGGTACTAAGAGTCTCCATGGGAAACGCCTTCAAATTGTGTCTTTTTGATGCGTCGGATCCATTGCAAGTCTTGGAAAACTGCAGCCAAATGGGCATTGAATCGGTTGCTGCGTGTTTGTCAGAAAAAAGTGAGGATCTAAGCGATTTCCGTCGTATCGGTCCTGCGCTTGTCGTGTTAGGCAATGAAGCTCACGGTTTACCGATCGAGTTACAGAATTCGACGAGCCGCGGGGTGAGGATCGATATGGCGTTAGGCACGGACTCGCTCAACGTGAGCGTAGCCGCGGCGATCATCTTGCACAACTTAGTTCGCGGCTACCGGAACGGTGCACCGGAATTGAGATGATTTTCAAAATCGGATGCGTTCGGGAATCGAAGCTTTACGAAGCGCGTGGTATGATGCAATGACTGCGTTCGTCGCCATCCTTGCGCCAGTTATGCCGTTTGTAGATATCGAACATCTTGCCCCAACCAACTTCATCTTCCCAACCCGCTTGGCAAGACTCCTTTGCAGTCGCGTCGGCAACGCACGTCGGCATGCGGCGTCGGAACAATCAGGATAGTTTTGCCGTAGTCATGGCCGAGGATGAGGCCTCTTGGCAAAAATCAGGTCACCTATTGATCGTGGCGGATGGCATGGGTGCCCACGCTGCTGGAGAATTGGCGAGTCGATTGTCCGTTGAATTGATTCCGCACCACTATGGCAAATTGCTTAAGGGGATCCCCTCGGAAGCACTTCAACGGTCCTTGATCGAAACGAACAGTGAAATTTTTAGGCGTGGGCAGGCCAACCCAGAATTTCGAAGCATGGGCACCACGACCTGTGCCCTGGCCATTTTGCCTGAGGGTGCTGTGGTAGCGCATGTGGGAGATAGTCGCGTATACCGCTTGAGAGGAAATCTATTCGAACAATTGACGTTTGATCATTCGCTTGTTTGGGAAATGCGAGCATCTGGCGAAGTTAGTGAAGAAGCGCTTCGTAGCAACGCCATACCGAAGAACGTGATTACCCGGTCGTTAGGTCCAAACGGGACAGTTGCTGTCGATTTGGAGGGCCCCTTTCCCCTACGCGTTGGCGACAAGTTTTTGATGTGTAGCGACGGACTCAGCGGCCAACTCACGGACGAAGAGATGGGCGTACTTCTGCAAGTCGTCGATATCCAGACAGCAGTCGATGCAATGATCGATTTGGCAAACCTACGAGGTGGACCTGACAACATTACGGTAGTCGTTGGCGAGGTGGGGAACGAAGGGCTGATGCGAAGCGGCGCTGCGATGGACACGAATCCATCGGCTGTTGCGCCCCAATTCCCGGTCGCGTTCGGCATTGCAACTGCGATTGGGTTATTGAGCTGCGTAGTGCTATTGTTGCTTGGTCAATTTCCCGTTGCATGTTTGGCTGGTGGAGCCGCAGCGGTTGCCTTTGCCACGGGCTGGTTTAAATACCAAAGCCAACGTGTCAGCAACGAAATGAGTGGCCAATACGGGCGCGGCCCGTATCGCAAGGCGGTTTGCAAACCGGATATTGTGTTCGCCAACAACCTGACGCAAGTCATAAGCGAACTCAATGATTGGGTTCGTGAAAACAACTGGAAGATTGAGTCCTCTCGAATTGACGAGGATATGAGAGTTGCGAAGGGGGCAGAACAGTCCAAGAACTTTGCCGAAGCCATTCGGCGATATGTTAATGTAATCGCTCTGACGATGGAAGAAGTGCGGAAACAGCAAGACGAACAAGCCAGTGATTCGGCAATTGACTATTAGTTGAACACCAAGCCATGTCTTCAACATTCGGTTCACGACTTCACGCGGAGCGTGATGGGTACGTACTCATCACGCTCCGCGTGATGGTTCAGAGCATCGCAATTCTAAAATTTGAGTTGGACGCGCCACTAGCGTTTTGATTCTAAAAACGCCAACAAGTCAGCGAAGTCCTCTAAGGCAATTTGTTGATCCAACCCGGTCGGCATCACAGATTGCTTGCTCTCGCTTTGTTCCTCAATCTCCGACTTTTCAATCCGGCACACTTTGTCGGCTCCGCAAAGAAGTTCAACATAAGACTCTGTTTGTTTAGAGAGTAAGCCATTGAACACCTCGTCATGGACCGTTCGAATACGAACGGGGTTGTAGCCTTGTGCCATCCGTAGACTTGGGTAAACAATGGCTTCCACTAAATCCCGACGAGTCCGAGTCCGACCGACGGAGCTCAACTCAGGGCCGAGTCTGCCGCCGACATAACCGATTTGGTGGCAGCTACTGCAGGCCGCCTTTGTATTGCTAAAGATCTGGTATCCCCGTTTGGGATCGCCCGCCGGCAAGCGTTTTAGCCATCCGTCCAACTCCTCGGCAATGTTCTCAGGCGGTCGAATCGCAGCCTGCATCATGGCTGCCCAATTCTTCTTCACTTCGTCCGGTCGCCCATTGACGCTGGCGACAACTTTCTCGACGGCAAGCGTTTTGAGAGCCGGAACCAACGGCAATTTTTCCAGTAGGAATTGATCTATTTCTGCGTTCGAGCAACGTAGCAACGAGTCGATGGCGGTCTGTAAATGCAAGGAGGGTACATTTTCCAAAACACGAATTAATTCTCGGGCTGATTCAACACCAAAAACCGACTTAGAAAGCGCTGCATCGGCTTGGCCCGCCAACGTGCTCTCGGGTGCAGTTAGTTGTTCGACGATGAGCTTGGCGCAGGAATTGCTGAGCGGCTCAGAGTTGGTGGGGATCGATGCGAGTACTGCCAGAGAAACCTCAGGCGCCTCGAGACCTAGGGCCACGGCTCTCGCTCGCAGCGCTCTTGCAACCCTAATGCGATCCTCATCCGAATAAGTGGCTTTGCGAATCGAATTCGCAATTTTCATTAGGGTGGAGTTAGGAGCGACTTCGATCCATGATGCAATCGGACCAGACCACTCCACCGGCATCCGATCGCCGGACTGCAGGCAAGCGAGAAGCCAGTCTTGACGTTTGGCTGATTGCGAATGGGCGGTCCGCATCCAATCGCCGATTCGAGTAACGATCGCCTTATTCATTCGGCCTAATTGGACGATCTTTGCACCGGCTGCAAACTGATTTAGATTCTCTTTTTCCCATGCGGACTCCAGGAATGGGATGCACAATGAAACGCCCTGAGGGGTCTTCGTCAGGCATTCAATTGCCAACTCGCGTAGTCCTTCGTTTGAACTCTCCAAACTAGGAACAAGCCGCGGCATCAGCGAATCTGGAATTTCCCCGCGTTGATTCAATGCGTGAACGGTCGCCTGCAATTCAATCTCACTGTTGGACTGCATCGCGATGGAAACTAGGCTTTCGATTTCGTCCATTTCCATCAACGCATAAATTCCAGAATGAGTGATCAGGCGGTCATCGGGAAACCGGACCATTGCTGCCAGAATTGGCCTTAAGCAAGTTGCATCTCCGATTGCGCCAAGGGATTCGATGGCCGATCGCACCGTAGCAGCCGAGTCGCTTTTGAGAACGCCCAACAATCCCTGTGATGCATGCTTCCACCGATTCAAACCGACAATGTTCGCGGCCGTTTGCTGAACGCTTGGGTCTGGATCGCCCAGCAATGCGACGATTGATTCCGCCAAACTATCTTGGTCTGCCGAAGCAGTTAGGGCGCTGGCAAGTTGCCACATCGCTTCTTTTCGCGATCCGCTATCCAGAGACTTGTCCATTGCCGAGAGAGTGGCTTGTTCAATCGACAGCAACGAAGATTTGATATTAGAAATTTTGAGCGAGCTCGATCTCAATCGATAGATGCCCCCCATAGCAACCCTTTGATCACTCCCTGAACTTGGGCAGCATAGGTCGTACCAGCCGCCCGTATCGAAAACGAGCAAGCTGCCATCTGTTTCCTCTAGGACATCGACTGGATGGAAATCCACTCGGTCGGCTGATAGTAGATCTTGATTTTCGGTTTCGAAGCTTGATCCATTTGGAATGAGCCGGTGCAAACCGATCTTATGAAAATTGAATTGCGAAGTGACCAGGAAGCGGTTCGGTGGCCCCGATACTTGCAGTGGCCCAGAGACTTGAGAAGATTGGTACACGTTGATCGATTTCGCAATCGCGTCAGACTTCAAGTAATGGACACTAGCCGGCGCGGCTGCTCCAAGATTGGAGATCGGTTGCAAAAGAGGACCCGTCGACCAGTGTCCGTCGAGCAATTGTTGCTGTTTCCCAAAGAGTCCACCCCGAGGTGCGTGCCCTATACCATCTCGCAACCCATTTCCGGGGTGGTGCATGAAGGTCGAACAAAATATTCGTTCCCCTTCGGGCGTGAAGGTCAAGTCGGACGGGTTATCCATCCCTCCGGTCATGAGGCGTTCGATTGGGCCACCGTTGGGATGCCTTCGATAAATATGCGCCGCCTTGGAGGGCTTGCTGGCTTCCATGTTTGGGTTAGAGCGATCGATGAGAGGATGCTTTTGTTCGGCAAAGGCACCTTTGGTCCAATACACCCATCCATCGGGCCCCATCATCGGGCCATGTAGATCGTTGGCGCAGCCGGTCATCGTCCCTGCGTCGAACCAAACGCTGCTAGTTTCAAAGAAGCCGTTCTTGTCTTTGTCCGATAGCTTCAATATCTGCGGTGGGGCACAAACCAGCAAATCTTCTCCCAGTACCATAATGCCCTCTGGGAAACCTAGCGAATCGGCGATGACGATTCGACGGTCATATTGCCCGTCACCATCCGAGTCCGAAAGGCGAACGATCTTATGAGATTTGGCTTCAAGTTGCTTTGGCTTTGGAACACTCTCCTTGATCCAATGGCATTCGAGAACGAGCAAGTCGCCATGGGTACTGAAGGTCGCTGCGATGGGCCACTGGATCAACGATTCATCAGCCACACGTTCGATGGTCAAGCCGTTAGCAACGGTGAAGGTGATGTTGCCAATCGTGGTGGTCGCAGTTTCCCTCGCACTTGAATCGCCAAGGATACAAAGGATCGATAGGAATGCCACCACAAATGTATTGACCATAATAGTGCTTCTCAATTCAAGTCCGTGAGGTGATTGTTTTCCGCATTATAGCTGCTTTGCGATCGGTGAGCACCTTTCTACAAGAGCGCATGCTTTAGAAACGAGTGCGAAGTATGAGGGCATCGACGTTGCACCGCTTTTTCAGGCGGAAAAGAAAAAAGGCCAAGGCGTTTTTCGCCTTGGCCCTTTGGAATTCGTCGTCCAACTCAAAGTGAACTAGCTGCAGCCTAGACTGTTGCCACAATTGTGACACAAGTAGCAATTGCCATTGCGGACCGTAATCGATCCACAGCTATCGCAGCTCGGGGCATCGCTTTGGAAGCCAGCAAATTGGCTGTCCCGCGATTCGGGTTTCGCAGAAGCCCGCGTCGACGCTTGACCTTTTAAGTCATCGATTCCGATGAAACGAGCGTTGGTATAACCATTGCTCTTGCTCGCGATTTCTGCCCCATTTCCATTGACTGGAGTCTTGGTCACAGTACCGACTGTCTTGGTCACAGTGCCGACTGTCTTGGTCACAGCCGAATTCGAATCGGATTTGGTAGCTTCCGCTTTGGACGACGCCAGCATTTCTGTTTTTGCCTTTTGCTCTTCGCGATAGCTGTCCAGGAATGTTAATCCAAGCCAACGGAAGATGTAGTCCACCAAACTCTTGGCAATACGGATGTCTGGGTTTGTGGTGTGACCCATCGGCTCGAATCGCGTATTGCTGAATTTGTTTACCAAAACCTCGAGCGGTACACCGTACTGCAACGAAATGGAGATCGCAGTACCGAAACTATCCATCAAACCACCGATGGTACTGCCCTCTTTGGCCATCGTGATAAACACTTCGCCTGGTCGGCCATCTGGATAGAGACCAACGTTGATATAGCCTTCGTGTCCGCTGATGCTGAACTTGTGCGTGACCGAGTTGCGAGTATCGGGCAATCGCTCGCGACGTGGTTTGTAGACCACTTTCCCTTCGGCGGCAGCTGCTGCGTCTTCGGCTTTCTTGCCTTCGCTCTTGGTCGAAAGCGGTTGGCTCTGCTTGGACCCATCGCGGTAAATGGCGATGGCCTTCAAACCCAACTCCCAGCCCCAGAAGTACGCCTCAGCAATGTCAGCTACAGTGCTATCAGGCGGCATGTTGACGGTCTTGCTAATGGCACCCGACAAGAAAGGTTGGGCGGCGGCCATCATTTCGACGTGTGCTTGCCAACGAATGCTCCGAGTTCCGTTTGCTGGGGTGAACGCACAATCAAACACGCACAAATGTTCGTCCTTGATGTGCGGAGCACCTTCGATGGTATCCTTTTCGCCAATGTATTTCTCGATCGCGACGATCTGTTCTGGCGAGTAGCCCAGGGTCTTCAAACCGAGCGATACCGAGCGATTCAAAATCTTGAGCATGCCGCCACCGGCCAACTGCTTGTATTTAACGAGTGCGATATCTGGTTCGATTCCAGTGGTGTCGCAATCCATCATAAAGCTGATCGTACCGGTTGGTGCCAAGACTGTGGCTTGAGCATTTCGGAAGCCGTTGCGAGAACCAAGTTCGAGAACGCGATCCCACATGTTTCGAGCCGCATTCTTCAAATAGGCTGGGCCGCTCGGGTCGATTTGTTCGACTGCATTGCGATGCATTTGCATGACTCGCAACATCGGCTCAGCGTTGTCCGGATATTCGGTAAAGGTACCAACTACACCAGCAATTTCCGCGCTGGCCAGGTTGGCCGCCCCATGCAACAATGCCGTAATGGCGCCGCACATGCTGTGTCCGGCTGCCGAGTCATAAGCGGCACCGCTCGTCATGATCAACGAACCGATATTGGCATACCCCAATCCAAGAGGTCGGAACAAATGACTGTTATGAGCGATGCGATCGGTTGGATAGCTTGCGTGGTCGACGAGAATCTCTTGAGCGATCAAGAACAATCGGCAGGTTGCGACAAATCCATCTGCATCGAATGCCCCATCGTCTCCACGATACTTCATCAAATTGATGGACGACAAATTGCAAGCAGTGTTATCCAGGAACATGTATTCCGAACACGGATTGCTTGCGTTGATTCGACCACTGTTTGGGCAAGTATGCCATTTATTGATGGTCGTGTCGTATTGAACACCAGGGTCACCGCAGTGCCAAGCGCACTCAGCCATTCGGTTGAGAATGTCTTTGGCTTGGTAACTTGGCGGATCCATTTCGCACTTGTCGCTGACCCAGCGAGTCTTCCAAATCTTGTTTTCCGTGACAGCGCTCATGAACTCGTCCGTCAAACGAACGGACAAGTTTGCGTTTTGGAACATGACCGACGAATAGGCTTCACCGTTGAAATTGGCTTCGTAGCCTTCACGGATAAGCGCGTGCGCTTTTTGCTCTTCCTTCCATTTGCATTCGATGAATTCCATAATGTCAGGATGCCAAACCTTGATCGACTGCATCTTCGCGGCGCGCCGTGTTTTGCCGCCAGATTTCACAACGGCTGCAATCTGGTCGTAGACACGCATGAACGAAAGGGGGCCACTCGGCTTACCACCGCCGGAAAGTTTCTCTCGGCTGCTTCGAATCGTGGACAAGTCGGTTCCGGTCCCTGATCCAAATTTGAATAGCATGGCTTCGCTGGTCGCGAGGCGCATGATGTCCTCCATGTTGTCATCCACACTTTGGATAAAGCATGCTGAGCCTTGCGGATACTCATAGGGGTTTTCGGGCTGTTCAACCTGGCCGACTTCGACGTTGTAGCGCCAATTGCATTTGGTTCCAACAACATTGTATTGTTGGTAGAGACCGACATTAAACCAAACTGGCGAGTTAAAAGCACCGTGTTGGTGCAAGCAGAGCCAGCTGAGGTCGCGATAGAAATTCTCGCCGTCTTCAGGCGTATCAAAGTAGCCGTCCGCGATTCCCCAATCTGCAATGGTGCGAGTCACACGATGGATTAACTGCCGAACCGAATACTCACGCTCCTCAATATTGGTCGGATCGCCATAAAAGTATTTGCTCACTACAACGTTGGTTGCCAGTTGACTCCAACCCGATGGAACTTGGCAATTGGTTTGCTCAAAGAGTACTTTACCGCTCTCGTCCTTGATCGCGGCGCTTCGAGTTTCCCATTGAACGGTATCAAAAGGACTTGCCACGTCCGTTGGGCAGAATCGACTTTGAATTTTGAGCCCGCCGCGTTCGCCGCGAGCTTCTTGGGTTGTCTGTGACTTGCTCCGACGCTCGCGTCCCATTTCTACAGTTGCCATGCGTTCGTTCGACTCCCTCGAAAAAGTATTGCCGTTAGAAAAGGATGAAATGAAAGCAGCAATAGGAACCACGATGCCAATCGAGCTGCCATGCTATCAAACTTAGAAAATTCCGTTTCGACCGGGGTTTCGTACCCAAAGGAAAAGCTTCCGACCCAACACTAACGATTGGCCTACCCGGTCGTTTTGGCAAGTCCTTCGTTAGCAACCATATCGACCAAAAACCACTACAGGTAGTATCCTGCGGGTTTGATGGCACAACATGTTGAGTCATTTGGCAGCAGTGTATCGATTCTAATAGCCGTGTCAAATTTTGATTCTTCCGGTCCGTAAAGGCTTGCCCGTACGGGCTTTGGAACCAATGGCGTGAAAACCGTCTTTGGCTTTTCCAGGTCCATAGCTGTTGCTAACTAACGGTTGCGGCTAGGGTTAAGAAATTGTGAAGCATGACCGTGACACGGTTGGTCCCTGTCCAAATTTTTTTAAACTTTTTCATGTTGCAAATTCAATGGACCAGTTCATGAAAACGGCTATCGAGGAAGCCAAAAAAGGACTTGACGAAGGCGGTCTCCCTATTGGGTCTCCTACGTTCGATCGCGCGGCGTGCAACTCGAGATCCTCGACGACCTCGAATGTATCGTGTGATTCTTTTTCCAACTTGCCTCAAGGATCTGATTTTGCTATTCAACCCAAGGTTCTTTACGTTTTCCATTTTGTGGCTTCTCCTTGGCTCTCCGGATGCCTTCCAACCCCAGGAAAAAAAGACTTCGATTTTATGAGTCGACTCAGCGGGCGCTGTGTCGAATGGTATTTCTTTGGCTTGCACTGTTTCCGGTTCTTGGCGTTGCAGGCTATAGCCTGCTGCGAGTTACACCTGTTTATCAAAGCTATCAAAGGGACCAGTGGCAACGTCGCTTTAGCGATAATCTTGGAGTCGATGTTCAATTCAAGTCTATCGCGTTCACAAGCCCAAACCAGTTTCGCGTAGTTGGTTTAGTCTGCTCCAATCCGGAGACAGGCCGCGAAATACTCACGGTGGCTCAGGCAAATGTAGCCATGGATCGGAGTGGCTGGTCGGTAGATTTGATCTCGCCGGAAATGAATGGACAACAAATCCAGAGTGCGTTGCAGTCGATTCACGACTGGTTTTTATGCCGCCCTCAAAAGACCGCAAGTCTGCTTCGGTTATCGGTACCCAAACTCGTAGTCGACGATGGTCAGAACAAGCTTAAGTTTCAGGACATCGAGGTGGGACTCAAGCCGACCGATCTAACCTCTACGTTGATCGTGACGTTTTCGCTTGAGGGTCAAAAGTCCTTACGGTCAGCTTCTTTTCGGGTCGATCGCGATCATGTCGAAGAATCCACCAAATGGAGTATCGAGTCACGGGACGTAGCCATCCCATGCCGCATTTTGAGCGAGCGATTTCCGCCTCTGCAATATCTCGGAACCCAGGCGAGCTTTCGAGGTACAATCGGTTGGTTGCAAAAGAAACAGAACTGGCAGACGTCCATTCAGGGCCATATTCAGTCGGTGGACTTGTCAGTTGCATCGTTGCCTTTTCAAAATCCATTGCAGGGATTTGGTGAGCTAAGTATCGATCAGGCCGTGGTCATCAACGGTGACGTTCGCGAACTTCGAGGCTCGTTGAGGAGCCAGTCATGCGTTGTCGATTCGGCTTGGTTAGACGAGATTTCCAGGTCGAAAATGCTTTATGGGCAGAGAAGCGATCTTCGTTGGGTGGCCTTGGGGGCAAAGCTACCTGCCAGCCAGTTGGGAGTTCGGTTCGAGTTGAAGCCCAACGGATTGTTTTTTTGCGGTGGCATTTCCGACCCGAAATACCCATCGTTCGTAGCGATTGTTGGAAATCAATCGGTTGGCTGTACCAGCGACTCCGTCGCAACGGTTGCGACCATTTCCGAAGCTCTCTCAGCGTACATGAAGCCGAATCCGGAACTGCAACCCGCCAGAATCGCCGACGGTCGGAAATAGCCGAACTAGCTGAGCTTGTTTTGGCGTCCTACCCTGAAGTCCCATTTTTCCGATACAACTCAATCTCGTACGGGCCAAGGAACATCATCAGGAGGGCTCCGTCCCCTGCATAAAGTCGAAAAACTTCTTGCAAAAAATGATGCTCGCCCGGCCATGGGTAAGCGAACACCAACGCGTAGTCGTCCAGTTCCAGATCATGCTGTTCATAAGCGATAACTACCTGATGAAACAAAGACGCATGGTTCGACTGCGAGCTGGCAAGTCGCTCGCTTCCTCTAGGTAGAAAGTTGCCATGCAAAATCTCACCCTTCAAACGATTGCGAGCCAAAAAACGATTGGCTTGGTCGACTAGAAATGATTCGGCCTCGATACCTACCGCCTCCCAACCAAGTTGCGATGCTAGGCCTGTAACAATTCCGAACCCGCACCCCCATTCGCAAAACGTGTTGCCCTTGGCCAATTTGCTTTCGGTGAGTTTCGACAGTGCATGCCAGACGTCGCGGAAATCGCATGCCACGTATTGTTCGATTGGTTTCTTTGTCCATTGATCCCAGTACGCTTGCAAAACTTGATCTGCGTCCTGCAAGATGCGTTCGATGGCCGTTGGGATTTCCGTCGAATTATCCCAATCGAAATCGAGTTGCTCTAGCTTCGGTAATTCAGATGGTTTTGGTCGCTTCATTGCGTTTAGAGTTTTTCTATAAACTTCTTGCCTGCTTCAGATCATGTACGACCAGTCGCTGCGCTGTTCGCGTGCTATGGCTCGATTAGGGCAGTGTTGGCAATGGCTTTCGCCGAGCAGCGAATAGCCTTTCTTCATTGCCGTTACGGTGCTTGCCCAAATTTCGGATTCTTCCCGAAAGACGTTCTCTTGACCGACCAACTGCGTGATTCCGACGTTCGTGAGTGTTTGGGCCATTGCCTCCTTGATGCCGGATATCATGATCACGACGCGACGTTCCTGCATCTTTTCGATGAACCGCTGTAGTACGTCCATGCAAACCGCATCGGGATTGTTTACTCGTTTGAGTCGTAAGACGATAACCTTTAGACTTTTAGGTGATTCCTCGCAAATAGTATCCAATTGCCGCTCCAATTCGGGTGCGCAACCAAAGAACATCTCTCCTTCGAAATTGAATACGCGTATGTAGGAACATGGAATGTCCGATGAGACGACTTCGCGGATCACGCGATCGCTCGTTACCGTGAGTTCATTCATTTTGATATGAGCTGCCCTGGGCACGTAGAACGCGAACGAAAGAAAGACACCTATCAAAATACAGAATTCAACTGAAATCAGAATGGATGATAACGCGGTCGCGATCAAGATCCAACGATCAAACTTCGTCGCTTTCAAGTAGTAGCCTAAAGTTTTTAGATCGTTCATGCGGGCAGCTGTCAGGATCAACACACCCGCCAATGCTGCTTTGGGGATGTATTGCGCAAAGGGCGCAAGAACCAAAATCGTAGCGGCCACGCCCAACGCACTGATTACACCGGACCATTGCGTGGCGGCACCGGAAGTATGATTGATATAGGATCGGGTCAAAGACCCCGAACCAGGGAAACAGCGAAAGAAACTGCCAGCCATGTTGGCTAGACCCTCGCTGAGGCATTGCTGGTTCATGTCCAGCTTTTGCCCTGTTTTGGAGGCGATCGATTTGGCCATCGCCATCGCCTCGAGCAGTCCAAGGAAAGCAATCGCCGCAGCGCTACTCGATAAATTCCTTGCAAGCCCCCAATCGATCGACGGATTTTCGAAGGTAGGAAGCGTTCTCGGCACGGGTGGTTGAAGCAATACTCCAGATTGCTTGTTGGGGTCCAGCACCATTAGTACAACCGCGGAAAGCGCAATCGCCAACAGCAATTCCGGTAGCCCAAATCGGTATCGCTTGTTCAGTTGTCGAATGGCAACTGCAGACACGATGGTCATCACCGCGATCCCTACGGTTGACCAATGGACGGACCCTCCATTGGTCATGTCACTCCAAAAGCGGACTAAGAAGTGATCGGTTTTTCCGGTTTTTCCTTTGAACTGAAAAACGTTTTTCAATTGGTCCAAGAACAAGAGTACGGAGGCGCCCAACGTAAAACCCACGATGACGGAATGGGAAATAAAGCGAGACAAGTCTCCGAAGCGAAGCAAAGCAATCGCTGTTTGGATCAAGCCAATAAAGAATGCCATCATGATCGCCGCAGACACGCGTTGGTCTTCGGATACGATCGAAAGAGCACTGAACATGGCGATCGAGATCGCATTGGTCGGCCCATTGATCAACTGCTTCGACGAGTCAAGCAATGCGCCGACGGCCGTCATGATGATCGCAGTATAGAGCCCCATTTCGACTGGCATCCCAAAGATACTGGCATAGGCCATGGCCTGCGGAACGGCCACCGCGGCAACCGTTAAGCCAGCAAACATGTCTCGCTTAAAATGCCCAAGACTATATGTACGCAACGAATCGATTGCCGGAACATATCGGTAAATGGCGCTCGCGAGCGGAGAAGGCATACAAATGGAAGTCTAGTTAACGGTCTTAAAAAAACGGCTATATCGTAGCTTAGCCCCCTGGCCCCAAATGACCATAGAAACATAGGATACCCAGGCCAAGTTCTACACGGCCCAGAAAGCCATGCTACCGGCGAGTATTGTAGTCAATTCTCAGTAAAATGTTTCACTGAGTCCATTGCTTGCGAATGCGCCATCAATTCGATTTGGCTGTATACGAATTGAATGTGAATTAGCGCCCGAATGAAACAATAAGGCGAGCGGCAGATTGAAATCTACCCGTAGCATGGCCCCCTGGGCCGTGCGAAACTCGGGCCAGGGGCCCAAGCTACGGTATACCAACTCCTGCCGCTCGCCCATCAGATCAACAGCAGATTAACCCGGATTATTCACAGGATCATTATTCACAGGATCATTATTGCTCAGCCATTGGGCGCTAGCCCGGGGTAATTGCCGCGAAGTCTAGCCCAGGCGAGCGCCCTCCGCTTTATGAATAATCCGGGCTAACAGGCCGCCGGCAGTTCGCAATGACAGGCTGGAAGCCTATCCCGTCCCCATACGATCGAGGAGAAGCAGGTTTGGCACGCTATTTGTACTAACTAATACTCCGCACGCGTGAGAAACAAGATTTATGCAGCCATGAACGCGTTGCTGGCTGCATGTGCGAAAATCTTTTGTTGAGGGGATGCAAGTACTATGAATACGAAATGGATTAGGAACATTGGTTTGGGCGCGCTAGCCACAGTCGCTTTCGTCGGCGGCGTTGGTTCAGCACGGGCAGACCACAACTACAACGGGCACAATCATAATCATGGATGCTCGCCGCAATTTGGATATTCGAACTACGGTTACCGGCCCATCGTTGCCGTACCGTACTACGGTAGCAACTTTGGAGTTGGAGGGTATTCCAGCAACTATGGAGGGTATTCGACCAACTATGGCGGGTACAACAACTACGGCGGATATGGCGTTGGCGGGTACCCTGTTTACGGTTCCTACGGCGGCGGCGCATTTCCACAGGGCGGATCGTACGGTGGCGGTGCATTTCCACAAGGTGGATCGTACGGCGGAGGGGCGTTTCCTCGCGGTGGATCGTATGGCGGAGGTGGCTTCTCCCTTCATATTGGACGCTAAAGCTTTCAAAGCGCACTGGGACCGAATGGTGACGCTTTTCGCACTTGGCGGTTCGACACAGTAGGTCACTCTTGCTCAGAGTGACCTTGCGCTGCAGCCATGCGCTAGCGAACGTAGGCTTTCAAAAAACTTAGCCAATAGGAAAGATTGTTATGTTAACCGTTGGTTCAAATAGAGCTCTTCGATTGCCTGTGTTGTATCCGCTTCGGCGGCAGTTTTGTCGGCTCGAATCATCGCGATTTTCGGATCTCGCAAACTCAGTTTGCCTGTACCGTTGTCGCGGATGATCCCTTCGAACTTAACAGTCACCACGATGTGGGGTGAAAACTCCCAACCGGGTCGTGTGCCGCTAGCACTTTGGCGTTCGAATTTGCAACCGGTCAACAAGCCGCGTTGCATTACATCGTTCTGAATCTGACGATCGCGCACCACATCGAGACCTGCGACATCCCCCACCATTTGGAAAGGTACTACGCCCGAAAAGATACTTCGCGCCGAAATGACATACGAACCAAACATTCCAGCAGATTCCTTGCTGGTTACAGCCATCGTCCCTCCTGTGATGACGAGATCCAAAGTGATTTCTGGTTTTCTTTTGATCCAGCTCGGATCTCGCGTGGCAACGTGGTAAGAACCGAGTAAGTCCTTGGCGATGATCCCTTCGTAGCCTGGCGCACGAAAATGGTGAAAAAATCGATTGACGTCCTCTTTGTTGTTAGCCAATTGCCCTTCCGCCAGCAGCATCGGCAAGGGAGTCGGCTGTCGCAGCAAGGGGCTTATTAACGTAGACAACGCAGCGCGACGTCGGTGAAGCGGTAGGCTGGTCAAGTCTACATTGTTGAGGTACAGCAGGTCGAAAGCAGCAAACTTGAGGGTCACAGGACGAACAGGCTCCCCTTGAAGCATCGAAAACACTTCATATACCGAAGCAGGGCGAGGCCCTTCCATGTCCAAAATGGTGCCGAATAATTCCCCGTCTACAATGGCGTTTGCGACAGGAAACATCGCGATCGTTCGGTCCAACCCCGGAACTAGTTCGAGCCAATCTTTTCGATTGCGAGTGTAAGCGCCGCAAAGGGTCGAGCCCGTTACATCGGTTGCCTTGTGCAAGAGCAGTCGAATGCCATCGTACTTGCGTTCGACCCATGCTGGGTACTTGGCAATCTGTTCGCCACCTACCGAAGCCAAGGCTGGGCGGACCGGTGAAAGTGGTTTGAGTTGGATCACTCGCAAGCCTTCTTGACCCTGTTCGCTTAAAACCTTGGCAACTTGGATTGGGTCGGTCAAAGCGATTGCATGTTCGACCGATTCGGTAGGTACGTTGAATTGTTTCGCAATGGCCTCGGCTAGCATTTGACCTTGGTATTCAAAGCCAAAACCCGCCGCTCTCAGAACGAGTTTAACCAAATAGTAGGCTTCCATCCGTCCGCATCTCGGCGGCAGTGAGCGGGTCTTCCTGCTTTACCACGTTGGCGTGTTTCGCAAATACAATCGCGATGTCCCCAACACGCGTTAGCTCGTCCAGGATATCGGCGCGCGCTTGCAGCGATACGGATTGAAGCAGTCGCAATAGTGAGTCGCGGCGAAACATACTTCGTCGCCCTTCGAATGGATCCCCAAGCAGACACGCAATCTTTTGGCAAAAACTTAAGCCGACCGAGGCATTCAGAAATGTTTCGATCAATTGTTCTGAAGCTAGCTTCGAAGCAATCGATTTCGATTGGCAGATGAAACCGAATAGCTCCATCGCGCGCTGATCGGCCAATCCACTCAGAGGTAGAAACAACCCCTTGCATAGTGAGAAGAAGGAGATGGATGCGAAACGTTCAATTGGAATGGCAGCGGTTGGATCTTCTTTTGCAAGCGAGGAAATCGCAACTTGCAAGTGAAACGGCATTTCCGGAACGAATAATTTATCGCTTTGCAAACCGATCGACTTCAAGCTCGAAGCGAGGTCATTGGCGGCCGCATACCAATCCTGGACGTCGTATTGAGTTATTATTTTCATGCTTGTTTGCTGCCCGAGCCACTCGAAGACACCTGAGAACAAGGATTATCGCACATCTGTACTAGATGGGAACCACCGAGATGTAGCGACGGCGGACGCGAGACGCCACCTATCGAACAGGCTGACCACTAGACTCTGACTAGCCACAAAAAACACAAACGGCACAAAACAAGAACACGTATCGAGAAACCACCTAACCCGTCGAGGCTGAAGTCGAAGTCGAAATCGAAATCCAACTTTGGTGATCTCTGTGCCTTTTGCACAAACGAGATGTATCAAGACTCTCTCACATGCCACGGGGCGTATTGTGTCGTGAGGAAACCTACTGTTCGTTGATCCGCCTAAGAGAGCATGGGCTAGCCTCGTGACTATTAATGGGATGCATTTCTCTCTATCGAAATCGCGTCGGTGGAAGCACGATTGGCTGGCTAGGTCTAACTCTGATCGCTGTCCATTTCGATCTGCACTTGATCGCCGACTACGCGAATCGAGAATGTTCGAACATTGAATTTTGGCTTGGCTTCATCTAGGTACTTACCTTTTCGAATGCAGAATTGCCAATGGTGAATGCGGCACCGAACGACGTCCCCTTCGACTGTCCCATGGGACAATGAGGCGCCAGCATGCGGGCATCGATCATCCATCGCATAGAACTGGCCCGCAATATTGAAAACACCGATCGCTCGCTGGTCGACCATAAACATCCTAGTTTCGCCAGTTGGCACGTCGCCCACTTTGCAGATTTCGACGAATCTTGACATTTCGTAACTTTTCAAATAGCTGTTCCCACGAAATCACACTGACCGTTTGTCGCGCGGTGGAAGCACGTAAAGTATTGTCAATACATCGGCTCTCCAATTTGGCAACAACCAAGTAATCGCAGTCGCCTCGATGTTGGTTAGCGTAACGCAGAACATGGCAACTCGAAATGGCCAAACGCTGTAGCCCATCAACAAGCAGATTGCTCCAGCCAGGACAAACCATTGCGAGATTTTTGCCCCGTACGTGTGATAGCTGGGAGCTCTACCATACTTCCAGAGCGCGGCCCCCATCGTCATCAAATAGGTTAGTAAACCGCATAACCACCAACCCGCCTCCCGCGTGAGAACATCACCGCGAAACCAAAACATTCCAAAGAAAAGCGCACCATAAAGAACGGCATCCGCAAAGCTATCCAATCGGGCACCGAAGTCAGAACGCTGTTTTAGCCATCGGGCTAGCCTTCCATCGATCCAATCACTCAAGTTGAGTGCGACAAAGACACCTGTAAAAAGCTTCAAATTGTTTTGATACGCAAGCCAAAAAAGCCAAATTGCACCGAAAAGTCGAACTACGCAGATTCCATTTGGGACGGTTACAAACTTGTGGCGGTATGCGCTTTCTCCTTCGAGGAAATCCTCTAGTTGTATCCCTTCGGGTCGCGTCGATTTTTCCGTCGTTTTGGTCGGTGCCATACCGTCGATCATATTGAAGTGACTTGGTCAGATCACGGGAAGTATAGATTGGAGAAAGTAGTAGAAGGCAGGAGCTGAGAAAGTCAAGCTATCGATGCGATCCATCATTCCACCTTGGCCGGGCAACATCGTACCACTGTCTTTGATTCCCGCATCCCGTTTGATGCCAGACTTATTTAGGTCACCTAGAAAGCCTGATAGAGCAATCAAAAGGCCCGATAGCATCGCATAGAGAACCCCAAATATTCCAGACCCTGGCTGCATCAGGTTCGTCAGCCATGGAGCTAGCGCAATTGCAAGGACAATCGTTGCCGCAATTCCACCGAGCAGCCCTTCAAGGGATTTATTGGGCGAAATACGGGGTGTAATTTTTGTCAGGCCAAATGGACGCCCTACTAACGCCTGGGCTATGTCGTTGCACTCCGTCAATAAAACCAAATACAAAAACCACCCGATGTTCCCTACCCAAGGTTCCGTTTGTGTAGGCAGAGTCAATAAGAATGATGCGTGCGACAAACAGTAAACGAATAACATCAGCCCCCAAATCAGAGCAGCCGTTATGCGAATAAAGTCCTCAACCATACCGAGCAATGTTCTGAGTGATCCCAAAACCAACAAAAACGCCAACGGCGCCGCAGATCTCAACCATTCATCGTGATCCAATAACACAAATGCGTAGTAGAGAGGCACAGATACAAAAAGCAATGCAGCCGATATCGCACCAACTCGCTTCCAACCGATTATTTGGAGATACTCGCGCAAGCTCAGGATTCCAGCAATCGCAAGTAGCCCAACGACCCCTGCTTTTCCGAGGAGCAATGCGATCGTCAGCAACGCCGCTAAGGCCCACCATGTCCGAATGCTGTTGAAGTGCGATTGTGCCATTTCGTTTGCTGCACCTCGAAGCATGGCAATCCGAACGAGCGTCCCGATTGTCAAGGCGAAAAACAGACAGGCTATCATCCACAACAGGGGTGGCGACGAAACGAACATACCTTTTCCTCAGATTCGCTAATGTGTGCGAAATCGTAACGCCAACCAATTCCAATCGCATTTAGGCCGCAGTTAGAATCAGTCGTTCCGGTGAGTGTGCATTTATCGTGCCGCCGACAAAGCTTGTACGAAATGTCTAACGTCGAGTGTCACTGCGAGTTTTTCCCGAGGATTAGGTTACCATTGGTTTTCATTGAGAGCCTCCGTGTACTCCTTCTTGAATGGCCCACAGTGGATCGCCCAAAAAAAACGGTCAGACTACTTCAAATTTCCGATCTCCACTTTGGTCCGCCCTACGTCGAGGAGGTTGGCGAAGCCGCGCTTAGGATTGCGATGACGATCCGACCCGACGCTGTCATCATCAGCGGCGACCTGACCCAACGCGCTAAACGGGAGCAATTTGAAGCTGCTAAGCGGTATATGGAACGATTGCCAAAAGTTCCCCAATTGGTCATCCCGGGCAATCACGACGTTCCACTTTATCGCGTATTCGAACGCATATTTCGTCCGCATGCACTCTATCAAGAGATCATTTCCGAGGAACTCAATCCAGTCCTCAGAATGGATGGTGCCGTTATTGTTGGCTTGGATTCGACTGCGCCGCGATCGGCAATAAGCAATGGTCAAATCTTCAAATGGCAGTTGGAAGGTTGTGAACTAGCGTTTCGGGATGCACCACCCGACAGCGCACGCATCGTGGTGGCGCACCATCATTTTGCGCCTGCTCCTGACTACCTTCGTGACAGCAACATGCCCAAAGCAAAACGTGCTATCGAGCGTTTTGCAGACCTCAATGTCGATATGATTCTCGGTGGTCATTTGCACCGAGCTTACATCGGCAACTCATTAGATTTTTATCCCGGTTCGCATCGCGACCGTGGCATTATCATAGCTCAGTGCGGAACGACAACTTCCAGACGTGGCCGAGGTCGTGAGCGAGAGAAGAACTCCCTCAATCAAATCGTGATCGCAGACGGGACGATTACCATTACGCACTATATTTACTTTCACGAAAGAGAAGCATTTGAAGCGGTGAGCAGACACTCCTTTCGACGGGGCTCCTTTTCTGAACCAATGGCCTTCGATCACTAATACGCCTTGGTTTTTTTCTAACGTTTCATTCCTCGAAACTGTCCGTGTTCGCGATGCCCACGCGTTTTGCAGAACTGGGTTTCGCATTTTGGAAACCTGCATGTGTGCTGCGTATGAGGAAAATGACCCACCGGCCCGCCTCAACTCAAGTGCCCCCATCGATCTCCAGAATGATGAGGGTCCTCGGGGGTTGGATCTTCAAATCGCTTAAGACGAGTCATCGACTGCAATCGTGATCGACGAAGGCTGAGAGCGGGTGCCGGTCTAGATCCTATGAATTCAGCAAATGTAGGACACTTTTGCAAACTCAAAAAGTTATTCAGTCCAGTTATCATGCGCTCGATCGCTTCAGGCCCAGCCCGGTAAATCTCGCTGGTTACCATTGCTATGTCTGCTCCGGCGATCACCGCATGAATAACATCCTCGCATGTGCAAATACCACCACTAGCTGCCAACGAAATAGAGGGGCCACCAGACCGCAAACGAATCACGCCATCGATAGTTGGATTGACATTGCCCGATTGAGTCAATGACCATTTGATCGAAGTCTGAATGCTTTCTGTACAGACTTCCCACGTCGTTGCATGAGCAAAACCAACGAGTCCAGACGCCCCTGCGGCAGCAAGTCGCCAAGCGAGATTCGAAAGATTTGTGTGATATTGTGAAAGTTTGACCGAGACCGGAATACTAACGAGATCGCAAAGATAGGTGACGCAAGCAATCAGTTCCCGTTCCACCCGATCTCCATTCACTGAGGGTTCTGTTATTTCAGGTTCAATCATCAATTCAATGGCATCCGCACCTGCTCCTTGAAGCTCAACAGCGAAACTCAACCAATGACCACCCGTACATCCATTCAAGCTGGCGATGACTGGCAAGTCAGCAAACTTCTTGTGATTGGAAATAGTTTCGAGGTATTCTTGAGGCCCGCCATTGTATTTATACTCGATATGCTCGTAGCTTAACCACTCGACTTGTGATTCTCGATCACTGACGACTTCGCCTCGGAGATTGCGTTGATGAACGATTTGTTCCTCGAATAAAGATGGAAGCACAACTGCGCCCACACCAGCAATTGAAAGTTCACGAACTTTTTCCGGATTCAGCGTCATGGGACATGAACCGACGACGATCGGTGACTTCAACGTCATTCCTAAATAAGACGCGGAAAGGATAGTGTTCAATTCTTGGAACTTTCTTTTGAGACTTGCGATGATTTCCTGAGATTTTCTAAATTTTGTTCATCCATATTACCGCTAACCCTGAGACGCATTTGCGTTACGCTTTTTGAGGTTCGGCCCTCGATTGTCGATTGCGGGCAGGGTGTAATTACCTCTGTCAAGTTCATGATCATTTTCACCTCAGGGTGCCTGCGTAATGCCTCCTGTGACAATTGTTTTAAGTAGTGCGAAGACAATCTTCCTCGCAGGATGGCTATGCCCTCGTGATATTCGCAGTCAAGCAAACGGATTTCGCTATAGCCGCAATGGGCCAGCCGTCGCTGAATATTTTTTAATATAACATCCTTGACGATTGGACCACGATAATGAACCGTGGATTGCGGCGATGCGATTTCCTTGTATGGCTCAGCACTGGTCAATTGATCAACCATCTGTATTCCCCTTTCTGTTAATCTTAAATATTGGTTTCGTGAGAATAACGCTTTTCAAACGAACCTAGCCTCTCTTGTTTGGTATGGTGCAAACCACATTCCATTGCCAGGCGTCCTTTGTGAAACGTCAAACGGTAACGCCGTCGTGGTCGCAAACTTTGCGGAAAATCGCCGTCTCGCAAGAAAGAACTGGAATAATAAAATAGTGGTCCAAACCATTTTTTCTTGCGAGGGCTTTAACTCGAATGGGCATGCGAGCAATACTTGGCACAACAGCGGGCGGTTTGACACATTCGCACGCTTGGACTCGAAACAATTCGGCGCTTGAATTGCAGTCGTTATTCACCTTGCTCGAAAAATGCTGGCGATCCTCGGAACTTATGGGAATGACAATTGCAAAAAGCGGTGATCGTAGTTTGAAATCGCAAAGCTCGCGCGAACAAATCATGAGTCAAAATCACGATTCGGAGCTTGCGGCGAGGGAAGTCGGCGCGACTATTCCCTCACGTCGGCCTTCGCGTCGTATTGTATTTGCAATCGTGTTCCTCGCATCCTTGTGCGGTATAGGTGTTGGTCTTCGGTATCTGCCTGACTTGAGTTGGGTGGTGGAAAGAGAAAGTTCCCTTCGAAATCAAATTGCCACACACCCATATATGAGTTGGACGGTTGGACTGCTCGTTTATGTGGCCCTTTCCATGTTGCCCGGTACGGCAGGCAAGTCGATCGTCTTTGGCTGGCTATTTGGATTTGTTGCGGCTTTGATAATAGTGGAGATAGGATTGACCGGGGCCGCAATTATTTCGTTCCTTCTTGGGCGATTTGTCGTCAAACGATTGCTACACTTGCGTTGGCAGGTCCTTTTGCAAGCCTTTAGCCGAAGATTTGAGCAAGACGGGGCTTTCTACTTGCTGTGGCTGAGACTCGCCCACGCACCCTTGACGCTGGTAAATTACGGTGCGGGGGCGACCAATGTTCCACTGGTAACTTTTTGGTGGACAACCCATTTGGGAATATTGCCAGCCTCGCTCGTGTATGTTTTTCTTGGTTCGCGAATCCCGAACCTAAGCGTGGTCATCGACAAGGGGGCATGGGCGATCGTCGACCCACCGCTGTTGGTCGTGTTAGCGACTACGGCTTTCTTACCGCCGCTTATCCGTCCTTGGATTGCAAGAATCGGCAAGGGATCGAGACCTTGACGGCAAAGGCCGTATTTCAATTATTCGGAAAGGCAGGCCGCGGATGGAGGCTCCTCCGTTGTGAAAAGTAAGTCCAGCATACTGCACCGCGTCGACGGAGCGATGGGTATGACCAAAATAGACATGGCGGACCCCGTGCGTTGCGTCGAGCTGCTCCAATTTCAGATATTGATTTAATTTGCGCAATACGTGTTTTTGCTTTATTGCCAGATTCATCACGACTCGGTGCAATCGAGCCTGAACAACGAGATCATAAAGCAGGTGGAAATATTGTTTTGGGTGGGGCTTGGAATCTTGCTCTTTTCTTCTTTCCGCCAAAATGGTGTGACTGGGTTCGCAGTCAACGATGTCTCCATGCAAAAACACGCATTCTCGAATTCGCAGAACGAAAGGTTGCCATTGAAGCCGCGGTTGGCGGAGCGCAAGTAGCTCCAACTTGGAAACAAATCGAGGATGTGCATCGTGATTGCCGAGCAAATAATAAAACGAACACAATGGACACGAGACGATCAACTCCTCTAGCCAGGAAATACCTGCGTCGATGGACCTTTCAAGCGATGGATGGGTACTCCATTTGAAGTCAAAAATATCTCCCCCCAAAACCAGGGTGTGTGACAAACTGGCGGCTTCGCGAATCCGGTGTGAAATAGACATCGACATGGCAGCAGATCGACGCGCGAACAAATGCAAATCCGAAAGAAAGTGGCCACGTAAAGGCAACGACATTATTTAGTCCGAGCGCTGAAAAAAATTCGGTCACATCAACAGTGAGTTCTATGTTGCTTTGAGAGCATAGTCAACATATTGACTTCATTGGGTGCAAGCAAGTCACGGCGAGTGTGCGAGCTGGCACACAGTTGGAATGGTTGCTCGCGTCTGGAAAGGATATTTCAACTTAAAAAAAGGACACTTCTCGCTGATCGCCGGTATCATCTTTGCAAAATCGTACTCGTGCTCAATGAATTACAACATGGCCCCGAAAGGAAAGTAGTCAGTTGTCTCAACCGTTCGCGCCCTGCGTCTCGGCAGTATCGCTGCCAACAGCCCATCGAAAATGATTTTGCGATGAATCAAAGCAGCTAGGCACATTGATCGAATTAGACAGTCAGCAAATCCGTGAAGCACTCGCTGCGAGACTTCATGATGGAGTTAGGAATCGCGACATAAGCGATGAGCAAGGCACCGAGTTCTGCTCCCATCGCCCCAGACACTCCGCTGACGTGCATACCGTTCGCTTCTGCAACCAAATATGCTGCAAAGACACCAAGTACGGGGATCGAAAAGATCATGAAATTCAGTATTGCAAATCGACGAAGCCACCGAATGCGTCTCAACGGTATCGCTGGCTCGCTCGATTTTGGCTCGTAAGGATTTTGCTCATTCATGGCGAGATGGATTTTAGGTCGTGGACGTGAAATGGATTCGATTCTTTGGCCAGTCGTTCGTAGGTATATCGTACAATTTGGCAATCGTTCTTTGGCTTTGCATCGAGGTAGGACATGATGCCCACACACGAGGGAATAAATGCAACAAACGCAATGGAGGTCGAGATGAAAAACACCCTCCCCGGTTTCCATTTCGCAACCGCTGCAATCAACGTGGAGATCAAGACCATCGAAGCCATGATCCAAAACGTCAGCTGCACAGGAAGTACGATTGGCCAAAGCATGCTATTTGCGATAACGCCGTCAATAGCGGCGAAAATTAAGTTTCTAAAAGTCCTAACGGTCGATCCGCCGTTTGGTGTCCATCGGATTGATGGGGTTTAGCTCTTTCTCCAAGTCCAAATGATTTCAGAAGCTATGCCCATAGCGAGAATCGCAAAAGCTAACCGGACCGACAGGACTTCGAGCCTACATTCTGTCATGCGCGTACCTGCGGAGCAAGTGTGCAGCAAATGTCGCGAAACGTTTTCAGTTCGCCAAAGCTCACAGCAGTTGGCTTTGAGTGCATTGCGACGTGATTCAACCACGGTATGCTTAGAAACACAAGGATGCCGAACGGAATCCAAAGGTAAGGTATCCAAATCGCAACGAGGAGCGAGCAGAAAAAGCTAAAAATTGCGAGCATGAGGAAACCAGTCGCTCGCTCCTAGTCCGGATTTAGAATCTTTATCGATGGCAATTTTCCAGGAGCAAATTGAGAAACATCCTGTTCAAATACACGAGAATGCTCGATCGAGAATTCAGAGATCAATGAAGATGGAGTCAGTCGCGTTGCCAAGCGACTCAGCTACTTGCTCGATTCAATATCGACAATGAACACGTGGATGCGATTGGCAGGACGCGGACAACTTCAAGCTTGCGATCGAACCGTGTTGCTCTCTGGCTTTAAGAAGCTTCAGCAAGAAGCGACACTTCTAATAGAGGCCAACGACGACTTCATCAAGGAGTTGCAATTGCCATGAGTGACCGATCCTTTAGTGAGGAAGAGCTTCGCAATGAAGTCATCCATCGAAGC
>JAYVPJ010000020.1:0-9858 GCA_043757445.1 Pirellula sp.
AAATCGTCAGTTGGGTCGGTGGATTGAATCGCGTCCGCTTCCCCGATGATGTCCCAATGTCCCGTAGGACTGTAGTTCCCAGCAGTGAAGCTACCGTTACCGCCGTTTCCATAGCCAAAACCGAACCCATCGCCATAGCCTATTGGGTCAGTGAAGACACCGTTCGGATTCAAGATGCTCGTACCAGTCATGGTTGAGCCCGTGGTGCTAAAAGTCGATAGGCCGGAAACCTTTGCGCCCGCGATACTGCCAGGAATCGTCCCAGCCGCAATTTTTCGATATATTCCGTCGAGCGAAGGCGCCAACGATTGTGTCGGGAGCTCGCGAGGCACAATTTGGCTATCCTTGGTGAATTGTTGCAACGCTTTTGCCTTGTCCTCGTTGCGAAAAGTGGGGAGATCACCGAGTGTCCAAGATTCGAGTGCATCGACGTAGGCTTTTTCAATACCACGTTGTGCAGACGCCTTGGCTTGCTCCATGATAGCCCGCGAAGGGGCTATGGAACCAAACCATGAAACCATCGCTGCCGCTTGTGTTGCGGCATAGCTCATCCACGGACTAGGTGTAAGATTGGCAGAATAATTAATCGAGCTCGCGACAGAATTTTTGACTAATATCGTGTAGGTACTGTCCAAAAGCGTTCGCTGATTCTCGTTGGTCAAGTGCAAATTCGATTCAGCACGGCGGTAGCCTGCTCCCAAGCTCGCTCGTGAAGTTGCGAGCGCCACATCCTGCGAGATCAGCGCAAGCGCCAAGTCGTACCGGCTCTGTGCGATCGAATGTCGATAGGTAGTCTGCATTGCCGTATCGGTCGCAGTAAAGCCAGCTTTCGCAGCGGCAACTAGTTCTGCAAAGTCAACTGAATTTCCACCTCCGCCCGTGCCACTCTCGCTCGCTTCTGAGATGACTCGATCATGTTCTATCATTGCAAGCTGTTCGACAAATACAAACGCAGTCGTCGCTGCCGAGTTGGTGTAACTGAATTCGGTGTTCGTCTGAAAGACAGCAGCAGCGTAGGTAAGGTTTGCGTTTTGATTCGAATTGGTCTTAAAATAGGTCGATGTAGCCTGTCCCAGATTCCGTTTGGCAGTTGCGACCGAATTTACGTAGGCGGATTCTAGGATATTGCGACTGGTGATCAGCGACCAATAGTCGCTAGTAATCGCGCTGAGCCAGGACTTGTTGGCCTGCGCTGCATTGACCAGGTATTGACTCCATGGCGTTTGCAAACCGTTGTTAATCACCGAATTGGCATAAAGTCTCCATGTCTCTTCCATACCCCAATAGAGGGCATCCTCACCGGCGTCGTGTGTCTGCTTGAGGTTCCGTTCCGACACCTCAGCATTGGCGAAAACGTATTCGGCCTGCGAATACGAGTCGTATTTTGTTTTGAGCGCATCTGCAAGCGACAGTTTGAAATTACGTTCTGAGGTTGCGACCACGTGATCGCGATCGCGCGAGGAGATAGACAGCGACTGAGTGTAGACGCGGCGGGCGGCATGTTCGACAGCACTCCAGATTCTGCCCGCATCTTGTTCTGCGGTACCAAGCAAAACTTTAAGCGCCTTCGATGCGTTGATGTACGCTTCGCTGGTCGGTTTACCTTCTACTTGTGACACTGCGATTTCGTAGTCGCGGGCTGCGTTTGCCAACGCCAATTCATAGGCGGCGGAAGCGTTTGAGCGCGCTGTTCGGCGAGCCGTCCATTGGACTCGCTGCGCGGCGGCGAATTCGGTTTGAGATGTGTTTGAATCGTTGGCAAGCGTATGCTGCGCTCCCACCTCGATCATCGAATAAGCGTGATCGGCTTGAGTGTGAGACAATTGCATTGTGCTCTCATGCGTCGCAAGCGAATCTGACATTTGGCGTGCATATTGTTCGCGAAGTCCTGCGCGCTGTATGTAATATTCAGCCGTGTTTTGCAACCAATACACCCTGGCACTAGCGTAAGCGGCATCGTACTGAGCCCTGGGAGATGTTGATGCATACGGTTGAAGCCGTGTCGCCCTAGCTGTCGCCTCGGTGATTTGAAAAACAGTCTCGGCGCTAGCGGCGTCCTCTGCGTATTCAATGTAAATAGGCATTTCTGCGTACCGAAGTGCTACCTCGGCGTTGATTCTCGCCACACTTGCATTCTCGTCAGCGGTCGCAAAGCTCAACGTATGTGCCTCGTCCGCAGTGGCGATGATTCCGTTTAAATTATGCTGACCGGAAGCATACGCTAAACCATAACTGTTTGTGATCAAGTTAACGGTAGTGACATAGGCTACTCCTGCTTCACCGCGTGCTATGGCATAGTCGACAGTTGCGTCACCGTTCTGGGTCGCGTTGTGCAAAGCTGCAGCACGTTCGGCGGCGTCGAACGTAACGTTTGCGGCATCTTTAGCCGTATCAAAAACCGTTTGTGCTGTATCTACAGCATCATTGTAATCCTCTTGGTCACTAGTGTGGTCGCCACCGATGGTACCGCTCAGGCCATATCCCCAACCGAATCCGTACCCCCAACCACCATACCAGCCGCCCATTCCCCAACCATTTCCACCCCATCCGCCGAATCCTCCGTAGCCACCGTAAGACCAGCCATAGGCGGAGTATCCGAATACGTATCCTCCATAGCCAGACCAACCTCCCCAGCCTCCGTACCAGCCGCCGAAACCGCCATACCAACCTCCCCATCCCCAGCCTCCGTACCAGCCGCCGTATCCGCCATCGTACCACTCGCTCGGTTGCCAATCTACATTCAAAGTAGTCTGCAACGCATGCATCGCGTCAGCCACTGAATCCGCTTTAACCTTGGCTGCGTCGGCCAGAGAGCGCTCCTTTTCCGCAGAGGCACCGGTTTCAGCAACTCTTCCGTCAGCCATGTTCACACCCAAAATCTCGGTCAACTCAGCCATTGCTACTGCATGAGCGTAGTACAAATCAAAGTAAGCATTCGCTCGGCCAATTGTTTCAATTTTTGAAGCCATGGCGTCGGCGATAGAAAACGCCAATTCAGCGGCACCGACCACGGAATTTTTGATCGCACTGGCGGTATTCTGGGCTTGAAGCTCGTTGAGTCCGGCCATCGAAATGCTATCTTCGAATGTGTCTTTTGCGATGCGTAGGGCATGCGCCCGCGCCGAATCCGCTTGCGCCATCTGAGCATGGTAGATGGAGATATTTGAACCGGCGTTCAAGGCTTGGTTGGTAACATGAATTGCGATCGCATCGTAAACGGTCACTTCGTAGATACCTCGGGCGGCAACACGATCTTCCCGTTGAGCAGCATCACGGACGAACTCACCGATTTTTCTACGTGCGATTGCGGAAATACTCGAATCGGCCAGCGTCTTCGTCGCCGTAGCTGTAGTGACTAGATAAGCTCGTGCGGATTCTGCGAACAACGCGGCCCGAGCTTTTTCGATGTTTGCGGTCGCAAGAGCCAGAGCAATGGCTGCGTCCTTGAGCGATCCTGCCTCACCCTTGAGACTGTCAGCATCGTTGCCGACAAATCGTTCCGCTTCGTCTTGCTCATCGTTAACTTTCTCTCGAACATCTTCGGCATCCGCTTTGGAATCTGCCTGAAGAGCATCGGTGTAGGCAGATCGAAGAGTATTCCAAGCTGCTTTCGCGGCAGCCTTGTACGTATTGTAAGCTGCTTCCATGGCGGTGCTGTAATCCTCGCCCGCATCGTTGAGAAGTTGCATGTATGTTTCGTAGCTGATGGCTTCATCAATATAGCTTTCCCAAGCAATTCCGGTTGCAATAGCGTAGTCACGGCCTGCATCCGCCTCGGCATTAAGCAACACGAGCATGGCATCGAGCAACGCGATTTGATAAGTTTTTTCTGCATCCTGGAGTGATTTCGATTGAGTATTTTCGCGATCGCTGGTTGCGTTATCGGGATCTCGAGTGTCGTTGTTTAAGTTGGTGGCAGATACCTTACCATTTGCAGATTGTTCAAGGGAACGATCGAGTTTTCCCTGTCCCACGTCGGTCGCGTATTTATTCCTCGCAACGACGTTCAACTCGGTGGCATGATCTCTGGTGAGTTCATCGGCAAGCGTTTGCGTCGCGTTTGCGTTCGCTTTCGCGGATGTGAATGTATTGTTTGCGGTAGCGTTTAAACCCGCGTAATTGACGTCAATGATGCCTGCACTGGTAGCCCAAGCGACCTCAATCGCCCCAAGAGTGGTATGAAAAACCGTCCAGGGATTTGAACTGGTGGAATTCCAGGAGTTCATCGCGGTCGCGTATTCATTTGCCGTTGCCAGTTTGAAATCCCTGGTACTAACGGCGTCTGCATTTGCTTGTACACCTACGAAAACCACTTGTTGGATTTCATAGTCTTTTTCGAGTGGAGTGACAATGATTGTAAATTGCAGATCCGAATCCGAGTATGAATTAGAGCGAACTCCTTGGGCGGCCATTACCGCGATCGCGTGTTCGTACTCACTCGTCGACATTGCATCCGCCAGCGTTGCACCATCTGCAGCAGCGACATTGGCGTCGCTCGCACTACGGGTTTCTTTGGCTTTTCGATAGCTATTCGAAAGGTCCATTAGCGTAGAGGTCGAAGCGGCACCGTTGAGGACGTTAGCAACGGCAAGATCGTGATTGGCTTTGTTGAGAGTTTTCGCAAACGTGTTGTAAATGTTTGCTGCGGCGGTAATGGGAACGACGACGACGCTCCAAGCCCACGGATAGCGACGGTCTGCATGGTTATTTTCACAGGTGTTGCGAGTAACGATAAACTGGCGAGCGTCAACCATGTCAGTGACGTATTTGTGATTCGCATCGGTTACAGTGATGGCGTAATCGTATGCAGCGCTCGCACTATTCTTTGCAAAGGTTGGATCGTTTTGACCGGTTCGAAGGGATGCCCGGTTATCGGATTCTGCGTCAGCGGACGCCTTTTCGCGTACGGTGCTGCTCGAATTTCTGTCGTGGTTCGCTTCGTGCGCATGTTGATTGCGAAGCAGGTCAGCATCGATCATTGCATAGCGAAAGTCATGTTGCGCACTGGCGCGGCCGTTTTGCCGATCATATTCTGCATTGGCCTTTGCCAAAATATAGGACGTATGCTTGGTAGCGAGTTGATTGTAGTAAGCTACCTCGTTGCTAGCCAATTCGACTTGATAGGCTGTCCAAGTCGTATCCACAATCGCATCCCACGCCTGCAGAGTCGTCAGTTTAGACGCTGCGTTTGCCTTCCATAGATCCAATCGAGCTTTTTCGGATCTTACTGTATAAGTTCTTTCTGCATTCGCGATATCGACGGCAAGCACGCGTTCGGAATCGGCGATCAACTTGTCACGATAAGCTGTCGAGTTCGTTTGAGAATTCGTATTGGTGTTGCTGGCGTTTTCTAATTGAGTAGCGGCCCCAGCTTCGAACTCGTTCTTGGATTTATCATAGTCCTCTTGCGCAGCGATAGCGGCGTCCTGATACGCTTTCCACAGGTCAGCCATGGCGTACGCATGTTGCTTCAGCAGAGGTGCAACAGCATGATCGTAAGCATTCCTCGCTGTAGAAACATCTTTGTCTCTTGGCTTGCCAGCCGTGTAGACGGCAAAAGAGTAGTCAATAGATGCAACACGTGATTCATCGCACGTGCATCCCTCGTGATTCGTAGCGTTGGCGAATGCGTTACCGGCCGCTTCCACGGCGCTATTATAGGTGTTGTTTGCAGCATCGATTCGGGCTTGGAGCGTGTTCCAAGCAGCGGTAATGGCGTTGTTTAGCGCCAAGGCTAGAGCTTGTGCTTGGGCATTATAGCTATCCCATGCATCGGACATATTTTGTTGTAATTCGTCTGCAAACTGATCCAAAATGGAGTCATCAACTTCGGAATCCACGTCAAACTGAGCCTGCGCGTCCTCTATCTCTTGTTGATAGATTGCATTGGTTTGGGCTAAACGGGCTTCATGCGCGGATTGAGCTGCTGCCTTTTGTGTATTGAGATCATTCTTCGCTTGGAGGACGTCTAAATCATGCACACTGGTATTTACAGAAATCGCTTGTTGGTAGGCAGTATCTGTTTCGAAGTCGTATTGGACTCCGGTATAAGTGGGCAGCTCCATCGGAGGCGACAGCAGCGAGGAATCGCGCGGAAATTCCACCCCACCCTTGTTTGGCAGACTGGGCCACTCAAATGGTTTGTATTCAAAACTGGTAGTGTCACCGTTAAAGTTGGCCAGCGAATTTTGAAGGCTAACACCTGCGGACGTCAAAGTGATGGTGTAACTGTTCTCAGCCGCGTTCAAATCTTGATCGTATTGTTGTTTTGCCAGAGCAACTGCGGCCTCATTCTCAGCATCAGCCGCCTTGATCGCGGAACTATGTGCGCTATCGTTTTCGTTATCGTCTGCGCCGCCATTTCCTGAACCACCGCCGTTTGGATCTTCGTTGCCGCCGGATGATTCACCCCCACCGGTAGGCTCCATCCATTGTCCCACCTGGACGATTTTCGAAATTGGATCTAACTCGCGAACTCGAATATGTATTGCACCGAGCGACTCTTGGGTACCGAACAATTGAGCCGAAAAATATCCGAGGGCGTCCGTTGTTGTAATTTGGTCGCTTGCATTATCGGCATTGGTGTCGATTTCGATGACCACACCAGCCAAGGCTGACTCGTTGGTGATTCGGCCTTTAAGAAGCGATGTAAACGAAGTTTCGCTAGTCCCTACAGGCTTGATTTCGCCCATAGTCGCGCTGCGGATTCGAGCCGCTTCGTCAAGCTGGTCCACTCTATTAAAGGTGAGAGATTCCCACTGACCGAGCGAGTACGTATTGGATTGTGACATCCACTGCACGGGTCGGAATCGAACGGTAAATTCACCGAATGGTAAGTGAGTCGGGGCATAAACAAAACCGCCGGAACTGTTGGGTTGAGTTAAGCCATCGACGAGATTGTCTTCATTTTCATCGACTTGGACCATCACGTTGTGAATGGAGATCAATTCCGAGATATTGACCAGTCCGACAATCGTCGTGTTTTCTGTTTCACTATCGCTGAATGACACGCCTGAGTCGCTGAGTAGCTCTAGATTGGAGACCGTAGCGAGTGGTGGATTGGAACCGCCCGAATTACCTTCAGGCGGTTCTCCGGTTGGTTCTGTTGGTATGTGCCGTGAATCATTCACCGAAATAACCCAATCAGTCCAAGGTGCTACCGATTCCGATGCGTTAGCGACGTCCCAGCCAGTAAGACGGTAGGAAAGATGAACAATTCCATCATGATTAAGCAGGATAGGTTGAGAAAATTGCCCGCCTGGTTGCGGAATCGTGACTTGATCGGTAATTCCATCGCCATTGATGTCGAACTCCGCAGCGTAATCCGTAGGGTAGGAACCAGATACCGATCCGAACACGTCCAGCTTCAAACCGTGGACGAAGCCGTCGTCGGACGTGTTAACGACCCGAATATTGCTGATCGTAGGGAGCAGAAAATCGGTTGCGATTAATCCATACTCAGACCAATTGCTCATCCGATCGATTCGAGATATCCCATCGAGCACCGAGGTGCGCAATCGGACTGGCGTTGTCCCGTTTCGCCATGTCCATGGAATCGAGAAATGTCCTTCGAGGTCAGGCAATATCCAACCGTCCGCGACTCCATCGCCGTTGGAATCGAAGTCAATCCGCGTTTCGGCTAGTTTGACGGTCCCTGTTTTTTCGAGCCTGCCGCTGATCGAAGGCAAGCTATTTTTGCCATCCGATTCTAACACGATTGCTGAAACGATAGTAGGTAATTGCGATGGGAAGTCTGCCGTCGCTACGGACCATGAACTAAATATCCGATCACCTGCATCCAAGTTCCATTCAGCGACACGGACACCAAACTGATGTGGCCCAGACCCAAACTCCGAAAGGTCAATCTTAAAACCCAGATTAGCATTGAGTCGAATCAGTTTGTCCCCGTGACCATCGTGGTTAAAATCCACTTCAACGGCGACAAATCCCAGATTCACGTCTGTTAGGCTGTTCGTTGTCGGCGTGGTCGACTCGGTCGAAGAATTTGGTGCAGGCTCCGATTTCGCTTCGGTCCAACTTGAGACGTATCCGTTCGACAAGTTACCAGGAATCTGAACGATGCGTTGATCACCGTTGGTGTAGAGATTGTTGTGCGCTACTGTTCCGGTGAGTTGGACAGAATGGTCCCCTCGACCTCCTCCCATTTCAACTTGCAAGGCATTGATAAATAAATTGGAGCGAGGCGCATCGATCAAACCGATCGAGATGGTTTCCCAAACGCCTTGGCCGACAATGCGATACGATGTCGAAAAAGCTCCTCGGATGGATTCAACTCGCGGATCAACGGATCTCGGATCATAAGTGAAAAGTCGTTGTCCCTCACCAAGAGTAACTACTCCGTCAACAGTTCCGTCGCTAAAATGGTCGAATTCAATTCGAGTTTGGCGATGATTATTGGTACCGCTCATCATTCCAACCAATGTCGGATTGAAGGTAGTATTGTCGCCTGTGATTCCGGTGTCAGACAGCAATCCAACGTGCTTGATTCGAGTTGCTCCGGTGTCATCGGAAATTGGAAGGATGGAGACAAATCGTTTCCAATGCAGACCCGAACTATTACTTTCCAAGACGGCATACGAAAACTCAAACCGGGCGAATCCATCGTCCGTTACAACTTTTGGGATTAGGTTTAGAAGAGTTGTTCCGCCATTGCTCTGGACCCGAATGGACCGGTCTGCGATAGAGTCTGAGTCATCATCGATTAGAATTTGATGATCGATACTTTGAGGAACGACGAATCGAATCGATGCTTTTTGTTCGCCGCTGTCAGTCGTTACCATTTCGACATTTAAAGCATCTTCGAGGAGCAGGGCAACAGTTTCACGACGAAGGTAAAGTTCTTTCGTGCTTGCTAGGTCCAGGACAATATTTGGACTCGCCATAACTCTGGCAGTTACGACGCCTTGAGTTGAACTGGAGAGGCGAGCGGGAATAACGATACTGGTTTGGTGTGGTTCAAAAACGAATTGCTTTATCGAAACTTGACCTTGAGTCAGCTGGCTACCATTGATTTCAATACCGGATTCGATAGTTTGAAATTCGACGTCTACTTGAAGCTGCGAGCCGACATCGAGAGAATTCCGCGTCAACTGGAAAGAATCCATACCTGGTGCGGAAGTAGTTGCAGATTGAAATCCCGATCCGAACCCGACGATTGGCAAGTTGGAATAGGTATCATTGTCCAAGATCATTGCTGTTAGCGAATTCGATGCGACGATGTAATTGGAATCGACTATTCCAAAAAGTTGGACTTTAAGCGATTCGACACTCTCCGGAATTAAATCATCGTAGGTGTGAAACTCGATTGCAGATTCTTGTTGGCCGATTCCGAATGTAACGACTCCGCTCCACTCTTCGAAGTCTTTCCCAGGGATGGCGGAACTGGTCGCATCGATTCGATAATGGACTTGTAGCGTCCTAGACGACCCAGATCGACGAATCAGAAATCGAGCCGTACCGCCCTCCGTGATGTCTTCGACGCTTTCCATTCAAACATTGCTCAATGGACCGACGGTCACGGGTTTGTCCAAGTCCGCCGCTAACTCAGCGGCTGAATAGGGTTTTGCCGGCATGCCAAATCCAATGTATTGGTCAACAACCTGGGTACTTCGAGATAGGCCCGTTACTAACGGCAAAGGCAAATCAGAAGCCATCAGCATTCGTTTTTCCAAACCCTCAACCAACGAACGACGCAACTGTTTTTTGCGGCGGGATTTTTTTGATCTAGTTAAAAACGCTTCTCCGAACAATGGATTTCTAAACACGTTTGGGAAAACCTTTAGAATCTGTCGCGTTGCAACTGAGAGGAAGATTGTTAAGTGTTGAAAATGTAAAGAT
>JAYVPJ010000021.1:0-86754 GCA_043757445.1 Pirellula sp.
CGAAGCGAGTGAGAAAGGCGCCGGTAAATTGGTTGCAATCATCGAGGCGGAACGTCTGAAACTGATCTCGGGTGTCATGCATGGAGACGGCGAGGATTCGTTTGAAGATAGTACTACGGGGCTCCCATGGGGGGGCCGTTCAAAATTTGTGTTGAAATTTGACTCGCGATTGAACGTTTTCTTAATCGATAGGACATGTCCCACGCACCCTTCGACCTGGCAAAAGACAAATCGTAAGGAAGGTAGGTATGTGCTTGCGGATTTTCGTGACAAGCGATACTTCTTTGAAGGTCGCACGAACCGCTTTGACTCGCTACATATTGACCACCCACTGAAGAAGGGGATGCTCGAAACTGACGGCTTCCTAGACCCCAGAACACTCGGATTTAGTTCCTGTAATTCGTTGTTCGTAAGCCGTAGGATTGAAAACTCCAACGACCATTTACTGTTTCTATTGGGAGAACCGACCAAACCCGATGACCAAGGCATCATGAAAGTGGTGAAACAAGAAGAGTTCCGAAAGTCGACGACCTGGATCGATACTAAGCGAGGGTATACGGTTGTCCGATATGTTTACGACTGGGGCACGCAGAGTAAAGACAAGACTGATTTCAATACCCTAAAGACACTCATGGAAGAGAATGTGAAGTGGGACCTTTCCAACGGGGGCTATTTTCCTGTTTTCTACGAAGCAACGGCATTAGAGCCTTCTCTTCGTGACGGTGCATCGCATCAAGTTGATGTTGACAGTTACAACTTTCACAAGGTAAGCCATCGCTACGACTTTAAGTGGAGTAAAGTCAATGAACGTCTGGATCCCAGCATGTTCGACTATCACAATTTCGATTTGCCCGCAGGTACTTCAGTGACAGACCTACGTGCGGGGAAACTTACTGCTAACGGAGAAACGCATTTTTCGGAGATTGAACGTCTTGGGAAACGAACCATTGAGATCCCAAAGCAACGATGGTTTGGTAAGAATTTTTTGGTGGCATTTGCCGTTGGTACTGTTGCTGCATCAGTAGTTTTAGTTTGGCGATACAGACGCAGATCCAGGAGTACTTGATTGTTCGGATGCGTCTACCTGTTCGCATGCACTTTGGGATTCCTGATGACACTCCACCCGACATTACTTGTGCTTCGATTCTTTCAATCCAATTGGTCGCTCGTTGTCGTTTTAAGCATTATTGCAACCCATGTTGCCCTGTTGATCCATGGCGCATCGATTCATTTTCCAAACATCGATGAAATCGCGCATCTACCATCTGGAGTTTCCCATTGGGAGTTCGAGAGATTCGACCTGTATCGAGTAAATCCTCCGCTGGTGAGGCTTGTAGCTAGCTTTCCCGCGTGGTTAGTTGGCGTTGAGTACGATTGGGGTTATTACGTGGATGACGTCGGATTGAGGCCAGAATTCGTTATTGGTAACGATCGAGTTAGAAGACTCGGGCTTGGCTCTGTAAACGACTTCTGCTTCCCGCGACTTTTTTGTCTTTTTTTTACGCTGATAGGAATAACCGCTCTGGTGTACTGGGTGCGTACGACTCTTGGCGTTGCCAGCTGTGTATTGACTGCCACCTATTGGTGTTGCTGTCCCAACATGCTCGCACATGCACAGACAATCATTCCGGATGTTGGATGCTTATCGGTTGGCATATTGGCCTGCTATCTCTCTTGGAGTTACTTCTTGAAGCCTAGTCTCGTCTCGGCGAGCTTTGCTGGAATCGGGTTGGGGATGGCACTACTTACCAAGCTTACCTGGGTCACGGGGTTTCTTAGCTTACCACTAGCAATTGTTCTTAGCTGTCTGTTGTTTCATCGTGAAAAGCCGGTTCGTCCACTTTACCATCGAGCACTAGATGGGTTCTTATTCGTTGTCATTGCGTTATTGGTCCTGAACGCTGGCTACCTTTTCGAAGGTTTCGGGAAGGAGTTGGGCGAGTACGAATTCTGCAGCGAAATGCTGGGAGGCCCCGGTACTTCGAGTAAAAACGTAGGGAATCGATTCAAGGGGAGCTGGCTTGAACAAGTACCTGTACCGGTGCCAAAGAATTTCCTGTTGGGAATCGACTTCTTGAGGCAAGAAGTTGAGGAGAAGAAATGGTCGTTTCTCTTAAGCGAATGGAAGCACGGTAGCTGGCCACACTACTATGTGGTTACGACTCTCCTTAAGACGCCGGAAGGGATGCTCATGGGGGCCCTCTTGGGTGGGATTTGGTGGTTGGTGATCGCTTTCAGGGTACGATGGAACCCAATGCTATGCCCCTCTTGAATCGATACCTAGGCAACCCGTCCCTTTCGCTTCTGGGCCGTGTATTGTTCCGTTGCGATGTTCGTGACTTTCATTGCGGTATCCGCGCGTTTCGGCGTGAGCAGATTGCGGCATTGAAGTTAAAGCAGACGGGTATGGAGTTTGCTAGTGAAATGATTGTAATGGCGAGCCTCGCTAAACTTCGTATCGGTCAGATTCCCGTACATTTTCGCAAAGATGGTCGCAATCGGCCGCCTCACCTTCGTCCCTGGCGAGATGGATGGAGGCACTTGGCGTTTCTTTTTAGACAGCGGCTGCGAAGGCATGCCTGACGCATAGAGAGCTCGTACTGGTTTTTAGCCCGATGTCTTAGATTCGTTGATGACGTCCATCTGATAGCTGGTAATCATTAGGAGGATCCGGCCATCACGCTAGCGCATCGAGGCTCAAAATTTTCAACGTGAGTGCCCTTGGCGCTAGTTCCGTCGGTCGTCGAAAGGTGAGACGTCAACACCCAAAATAAACGCCTCGGAAGTCAGCCGTGGCGCGGTGATTTGATGGAGTTGAAGTTCCCTCAACAAGCACTATACTTTGAAGCATGTTGGGGCTGAATATGGACCACTTAAACGGTGAATCGCTGCTGAATTTTGTTCGTTGACAAGGCAAAAAACTACTGATGAGTTCTCAACTCGCCGCTACTCCATTGCATGCTTGGCACCATGCACACGGTGCCCGCATGGCCGAGTTCGCCAACTACGAAATGCCGATTCAATATGCCGGTATAGTAGCGGAACACCAAGCGACGCGCACCGCAGCTGGCGTCTTCGATATTTCGCATATGGGCAGGCTTCGATTTGACGGTCCACGGGCAGATCAGTTACTTGATCATTTGCTCACACGCCGCATTATCGACATGCAAACTGGCCAGGTGCGATACTCGTTGGTCTGCAACGAAGAAGGCGGGATTCTGGACGATGTTCTCGTCAGTTGCTTAGAGAGTCCGAGCGGTAAGAACTATTTTTTGTTGGTGGTGAACGCAAGCAACCGCTCAAAAATGGTGCGTTGGATTAAGCCCCATTTGTCTGATTTTCCAGACGTTGAATTTCATGACGTGACCGAGGCAACCGCCATGATTGCAATCCAAGGACCGAAGGCTATTGAGATTTGCAAGCCGTTGTTACCAGCCTCGGCACTGGCACTGGGATATTATCGCGCCAAAGTAACGGATCAAATGAGCAAGCCTTGTATCGTGTCGCGTACTGGTTATACCGGTGAAGACGGCCTAGAGTTAATCGTCAAAGCAGAAGACGCGGTTAGGGTTTGGGAAAACATCATGCTAGCTGGCAGAGAATTTGGCATCCAAGCCGTTGGCCTTGGAGCTCGCGACACACTGAGACTGGAAGCCGGAATGCCTCTTTACGGCCATGAGCTGGACGAAGCCATCGATCCCTTCCAGGCCGGATTGGGGTTTGCGTGCAACTTGAAAGATCGCACATTCGTAGGTAGAGAGGCTTTGGAACAGAAATCGAAGGACGTGAATCTGCCAAAGCGAGTCGGGCTAGTTTTAGACGGTAGACGCGCGGCTAGGCAAGGGGCAAATATGCTGGATGCAGATTCGCGGGTTGTTGGCCAAGTGACTAGCGGTAGTTTTTCACCAACCCTTGACAAGCCTATCGCGATGGCATATCTCAACCCAGCCGTAGCCATTGCTGGCACGACCTTGGATATCGACATTCGAGGTACTCAGGTTTCAGCTTCCATAGTTCCATTACCTTTTTACAAGAAACTCTTATCGATATGAGCATCACTCCTGAACAACTTCGGTTCTGCGATTCACACGAATGGGCTTATGTTTCAGATAACACGGCCGGCATTGCGACGATTGGCATCTCCGCTTTTGCAGTCGAGGAGCTCACCGACCTCGTGTTTATGGCGTTGCCAAAAGTCGGACAGGCAGTAACCGCTGGAAGCGAATTTGGCGAAGTGGAAAGCGTGAAAGCCGTCAGCCCAATGTATAGCCCAGTCAGTGGAACCGTGGTTGAGATTCATTCGGCACTCGTCGACAATTTGGAATCCCTCAGTGTTGATCCCTATGATGAAGGCTGGATCATCAAAGTAAAAATGAGCGATCCGTCGGAATTGAACCAATTGCTTGACTGGGAAGCTTACAAAAAGCAATGCAGTCATTAGTGAACCAATTGGATTTAAAAACCGCCCTGCCTGGATTAGTCATCATCGATTCCGCTCGGTCCGGCGAAAGCAACATGGCCATAGACGAAGCGTTGCTACAAAAAGCTACGCCTCAATGGCCAATCGTTCTTCGAATTTATCGGTGGGATCGCCCAACTCTATCGATCGGCCATTTTCAACGGATTCAAGATCGGCAGGGCGATCCGCGTTTGAGCGATCTGCCGTGGGTCAGAAGAAAGACCGGTGGTGGTGCGATCGTTCACGATCAGGAGTTAACGTACAGCATTCTTATCCCTAACGGGAATGCCCAAAGCACAAAAGGTCATAACGAAACGCTCTACCGAGGGATTCATTTGGCGTTCTTGGAAAATCTGAAAAGACTAGGATGGAGCGCATGTCTAGCGGAATCTTGCACTTGCAAAACGACTGCTGGAAAGGAATCGGAAGCCTTTCTTTGTTTTTTGAGGCGATCCCCTGTCGATTTGTTGGTCGGCCGCGATAAAATCTTGGGTAGCGCGCAACGTAGATCCGCAACCGGGTTGATTCAACATGGCAGTTTTCTCCTTCGTCGCGCCCAAACAACACCCGAATTGTTAGGATTACTTGACCTGGCAGATAGTATCGGACAGAAGCAGGACTTGGAGGATTCCAGATCGATTTCTGCAGCGAAAATCCTGAAAGACGAATTTGCTTGTGGTCTGGGTTTAGATTGGACGACACATTCACAGTCCTCCCAAATGGAAACCTGGATTGAATTTTTTGTTGCATCTTTAAAGTCGGGGGTCTCACAGCTACTTCAAGTAAATTGGCAAAATGGTAAGCTGAGCGACGTATTGGAAAACCTCGATTGCGGTGGGGCTGGCCGCAATTAAGAGTTGCGATTGTAATTCTTGGGGGTGTGTTTTAGGGCCAAATTGAACTAGCATGAATAGTCACAGGTAGTACGACTTCAATAAAAGGGCAGGCGATGCAGGTTTCTCTGAAAGTCCTTTCTGGAACGCACGAAGGTAAACTGATTCACATTAAGGACGAAAAGTTCCTTATTGGTCGAGGAGAGACTTGTCAATTGCGCCCAAAAAGCGAGTCGATAAGTCGAAAACATTGCGCTATCGTTCAAAAAGACGGCCGACTTCTGTTGGTTGATTTGAAGAGCCGAAACGGAACTTATATTAACGAAAAGCAAGTATTGCCTGACCGAGCGAAGATTCTTAAAAACGGTGACCGACTTCGTTGTGGTCAATTGGAATTTGAAGTCATGTTGGAAGTGGGAATTGCCAACTCGAAGCAACCCGAGGTGCAGTCGATCAAGGAAGCAGCAGGTCGGATGACCGAGCAAAGCAATATTGATTCGCGAGAAAGCGTCGACATTAGCTCTTGGTTGTCTGAGGCCGATCAAATTGATCGAAGCGTGCCGGCGATTGAAAAGGAACTGGAGACTCGCCAAATTGCCATGGAGGACACGACTCGATTGGAAGGGACTCTGATTTCGGAACCTGAGGAACCGGCGGAACCAGAAGTGCAAAAGCTTAAGAGGCCAGAAAAAAGAGAGCCAATCAAGTTACCGAAGAAAGTGTCGACGGGTCCTTTGACGAAAGATACCAAGGACGCCGCCTCTGAGACATTAAAAAAATATTTTGGTGGTCGATAAGAGGCGTCGATTACAACATGGGCCGCAACCGTGGGCTAGCGCCCAATGGCACTCACTTTGTAAATTTTGAGACTCAAAGCGCTAGCATGAGGGGGATTTGCAGGTGATTGCTTGACTTCCTGCCTGCACGCTAGCGCGTTGCGGCTGAAAGGGAGTGCCATTTGGCTAGTGTCCTTCGGCTAATCAGCCGCGGGCGCGTTAGCGTCCCGTTATGCCCGACTTATGGGCGAAGCCGACAGTACCTTGCCAGATGATGGTAGCCACGAGTTAATGGATGCCGTTGGTTTGTCTTGCCCGATTCAGAGATTCTTACTATGGCGCGATGCATGCTGTTAGGTTACTGGTCAAAGCCAACTTTTATTTCCAACGCGAGATTGATTCTCACATTTTTTCTGTTCTCGTTTTTCACCGCAATCGGACTGGGGCAACAAAGAAATTTGTCGCTGGAAGGCGGGATGGTGATTGGCCCGGGACAAGACAGCCAAGTTGTCAATATTGTTCCACCACCCGCCGCTGTAAACGCGAATGCCGAAGTTAAGGCAGCCCTCTTAACCGTCATGGATGATGGATTGAGAAGAACTTACGTTTGCACTGGTCGAGTGAAAGGTGACGCACAAGTAAACCAAACCCTTCTCAAAATCGAGCTTGAGAACAAACCCGCTTCCAATGTGCCAGCGGTCCCGTTCGGGCCTATCATCTATAGTTCAATGTTTACCAATCTCGGACGTCGCATCTGCTGGGTCAGACAGCCGGATAAAGTCATAAGTGTCGTACAAGGTATCACCGAGGTAACGACCAACTATGTTAAAGTTCAAGGCCTGAACGGTGCAAAGGGTGCCTACGAATGGGATATGAGGCTTTCCCTATCCAGCTTTAGCAGCCAAAAAATGGAGGAAATCTTGCTCCAAAACGCGAGCAAAACGAATCCCAATGATTGGGTTGCGATCGTGAATCTATTTGAGTCGGCAAAGCGATTTGAGGAAGCCCGCAGTATTTTGGGTCGCGCAATCTTGAAGTACCCAGAACTAGAGAGCCTTAAGCCCGAATTGAAGAGGTTCGATCAAAACATTGCGGATCAGCTTTTCGCTGCCGCGGAAACAGCTGCTGAAGCTGGACAAATCCAGTACTCTAAACTCATTCTTGAAAACATTAGTAAGGCCAGGTTGTCGATCGAAACGCAACTCAAGGTTGGTGCCAAACTAGAAGCGATCGCCAGCGGTCAACGAGATCGCGATGAACTGATTGCTTGGATAACAGAGGATGTATCCAAGGTTGCAGATGAAATGGCGAAGAAGGAAATGCAGGCCGTAATACCGGAAATCGCCGCCTATCTAACAGCGGATACGGCTTCGCGTTTTACGGACTATCGACGGAGGAGATCGGACACGACCCTGAAACCTGACCAGCTGGCGGCACTCGCTTTCAGCGGCTGGATTTTTGGCTCCACTGCGGGAAGGGATAGTGCCTCGGTTGTTGCGGCAGGAATCAAAGCTCGGCGACTCGTGACCGAGTACCTTGCTAAACCGGTTCGAGACGATCAAATTTTGCAGGATCTGACCAAGCTAGAATCTGGCACGCCGGAGTTAGTATCGAAGATTCTTGCGAATATGCCACCACCCAAGCCAACGCTCGATTCAGAAGCGGTCGTGTATACGGGTGAACCGAAGGATAGTTCTCAACCGTTAACTCAAATGAAGATACCCGACCGATTCGAGATCAAGGTACCCTTGGCGGGAGACATGCTAGGACGTACCTCGAGGTACTTGGTCCAACTGCCTCCAGAATACAATCCATTCAGGCGTTATCCTTGCATCTTCACGTTGCCGGGTGACTTGACCAATGTGGAATGGCAAATAGCGTGGTGGGCAGGGCAGTATTCGCCGGAAAACAATCGATGCATTGGAGAGGCGTCCAAAAGGGGCTACATCGTTGTATCACCGGACTGGGTCGAACTCAAGCAACCGAGCTACAACTACACGGAAAACGAACATGCCATGATCTTGGCTCCGCTTCGCGATGCGTTTCGGAGGTTTAGCATCGATACTGACAGAGTTTTCCTTTCCGGTCACTTTATGGGTGCGGACGCAGCTTGGGATATTGCGTTGGCCCATCCAGATTTGTGGGCTGGAAATATCGTAATTAGTGGTGAGGCACAAAACTACGTTACTCATTATTGGAACAACGCTATTTACGTGCCGAGTTACTTTGTCGCTGGAGAATACGACAAGTTTACGGAAACGAATGGAAAGGAATGGGAGAAATTACTGAAGGACAGGAAGATTGACAGCATGGTTACTCTCTACCGTGGCCGAAAGCCTGACCACTTTCAAGAGGAGTTGCCACGCATTATGAACTGGATGAGTTTTCCAGCCAGAGTGCGCAATCCACTCCCAAAGGATAGTAAATTTGAGACAACTACTTCGCGAGCCGGGGATCGTTTTTTTTGGTGGTTCGAAGCAAAGCAGTTGTTTCCTGACAAGCTGATCCATCCGTTGCTCTACAACGCTGGACTCAACAAGGCCGGGCAAGACTACAAGATCGAATCTTCCATCAACAAGGATGCCAATACGCTTTCGATGAAAACGGTACCAGCGAAATTTTTTACGATCTGGCTTTCTCCAGAGATGGTAGATTTTGAAAGGCAGATTACTCTCTCGATCAAGGGAGTTCGAGAACGTCGAGATCCAAAACCAGAAACGCGCGTCATGTTGGAAGACGTACGCGGACGAGCTGATCGTCAACATCCGTTTTGGATGCGAGTGGACTTTCCAAATTAGATTTGCCGATAAGTCCGACGGTCCCGTTTGATAGAAAGTTGCTCGGGGCTCGCCACCGATTGCTCGGTTTTACCGCCTTGCGGATCGCCCGTATTATTCGCAGGGTCATTAGTGAGGGCCATTGGGCATTAGCCTGGACTGTTAAAAATTGGGTATTGCATTTTGGATTCGAAGTGAGGTTTTTGCTCCGTTCGATTGCTGATAATCTAACAAAATGGCGTGTCAATACCAGTTTTTTAACAGCCCAGCATTTGCCCTCCGGCAAATGAATAATCCGGGCTAGCAAAATGAATAAGGGTGAGCTCTGACTCACCCTTTTTCCATCGTCTATTTTCTTAAGCCGCGTTTTAGTTTGCCGCTTCTTCAAAAGCTGGTTTTGTAGCCTTCTTCTTGACCCGGTCGTTTTTGCCGACAAACTCGAGAATCGCACGTGTCCCGTTATCGCCCAATCGAGGCTTGGCCAACCGCATGATTCGTGTGTAACCACCCATTCGACTAGTAAATCGAGGAGCAATCCGGTTGAACAAAACATCAACAGCTTGCTTATCACGGATCATTGCATAAACGCGACGACGTGCGGTGATGCCTGGCGAACGAGCGTCAGCCCACTTGCGCCACAGGTCGCTTTTTCGCCATGCCTTCCATTCATCCGAGCCGCGTTCCGCTTTGCTGGCGAACTCTTCTGCACCAGCCTCGCCGGCCAGTCCCTTGATCGCAATCGTAATACACTTCTCCACCATTGGGCGAATTTCCTTCGCCTTTTCCAGAGTCGTGATGATTCGACCGGGTACCTTAGGAGCGTTTGGTTCCAACTCCGTCGTCTCCCGTTCGGTCAGGAAGATTGCGGAAACCATATTGGCAAACAGGGCCTTGCGGTGCGACGAATTGCGTCCTAGAACGCGTCCTTTTCTACGGTGTCTCATGACAGATATCCAAAACGAAATGCAAATTGATTAGTTGTAAGGACGATCAGCCCGCGGCTGGCAGTCCGATGATCTTAAAGGTCGAATTAACGCAACGAGGGAACACGCATCCCGAGATGCAATCCCATATTGCCGAGCTTTTCGCGAACTTCCGTTAGCGTTGTCTCACCAAAATTTCGAACTTCAAGCAATTGATCTTCGGTTCGTTGAACAAGGTCTCGTACTTGTCGAATTCCTTCCGCTTCCAAGCAGTTATTGGCTCGCACCGACAGCTTCAATTCAGCGACAGTTGTGTTTAGCTTAGCTTCAAGTTGCGCTTCAGCACTACCCGGACCACCGCGGGCAACTGCGTGAACTTGTTTGCCTAATTCGCTGGACTGAACAAAGGGATTGAGGTGTTTCCGAAGGATCTTGGCACCTTCAACCAAAGCCATCTCAGGATGAACCGAGCCATCTGTCCACAATTCGATAATCAATCGATCGTAGTTTGTTTTTTGACCAACTCGCGTTTCTTCGACGAAGTAACGAACGCGAACCACTGGACTGTAAACCGCGTCGACAGGGATAATCCCGATTTCGTGATCGCCTGAACTGTGTTCGGTTGCAGGAACATAGCTGCGGCCATTTTCAACAACCATTTCCATCATGAATGGAACATCGGCTGTTAAGGTCGCCAGCACATGATCCTTGTTGATGATCTCGACGTCCGAATCGGTTTGAACATCGGCACCGGTGATCGGACCCGCTTTGTCGCGTGTCACCGTCAAGACACGTGTGTTGTCGCTGTGATTCTTGACGACCAAACTCTTCACATTGAGGACAATTTCCGTGACATCCTCGAGAACGCCTTGTATCGAGGAAAACTCGTGTTGAGCGCCTCGAATTTTTATTTGTGTTACCGCACTACCTTCCAAACTGGATAGCAGAACTCGACGCAAACTGTTTCCAATAGTCGCTCCGAAACCTCGCTCGAAAGGTTCCGTTGTAAACTTGCCGTAGGTCGACGAAAGCGTCGAACGATCGATACTCACTTGACTCGGTAGCTCTAATCCACGCCAACGAATGTGCATTGCCTAAGTACTCCAGTAACAACTAAAACTGATTCGTGATAACTTCTTTGCCGAAACAAACTTTACGCCCAGACTAAAACGCCCAGACTAAAACGCCCAGACTAAACGCGACGTCGTTTGCGAGGTCGGCAACCGTTGTGAGGAATCGGGGTAATGTCCTCGATCAGCTTGACCGTAATTCCAGCCGCTTGAAGCGCTGTAATTGCGGACTCACGACCTGAACCCGGACCTTTGACTCGAACTTCTATTTCTTTTACTCCGAACTTAGCGGCCTTCTCGGCAGCCTGTTGGGCTGCTAGTTGACCAGCAAATGGAGTACTCTTTCGAGAACCTTTGAATCCACTCGTTCCGGCACTTGCCCAACACAACGTATCACCCTTCATGTCGGTGATCGTTACTGTAGTGTTGTTAAAAGTTGCCTTTACGTGAGCAACAGCCGAGGTGACATTTCGTCGGACCTTGCGTCGCTTGTTTTGAACCGAAGCACTGGTATTTGCTGCTGTCTTGGCCACAGTGGGACCGTTCCTTCAAATCGAAATGCGGATATTACTTGTGTACGAAAATGGTTGTTCGCTTTGCGAACGATCCGCAGCTTGCAAGCAGGATGCGGATTGAAGAACATCGACCCGCGAAAATTATCGCAAGTCTTTAACGCCTTTTTTGCCTGCAACCGTCTTCCGTGGTCCCTTGCGGGTACGGGCGTTGGTGCGCGTTCGCTGACCACGAACTGGCAAGCTTTGCTTATGACGGACACCGCGATAACACTTGATTTCCCGCAGTCGATGAATACTCTGACCGATTTGACGGCGAAGTGGACCTTCGACGGTGTAATCTCGCTCGAGCAATGTCGATAAGCGGCTCAATTCGTCTTCATCCAGGTCCCGTGCCTGTTTGGTCGGATTGATTTTGGTCTTTACGCACGCTTCCCGAGCAATAACGGGGCCAACGCCGTAAAGATACTGAAGTGAATAAATGACTTGCTTGTCATTCGGAATATCAACACCGAGAAGACGCGGCATACTTGCCTACTCCTAAACCTTTATCTACCTGGACTTTACGCTAAATGTTTCGCGGTCAGTTTCGACGACGAATCCCCGAATGACCCCGATTTCCCGCCGGGAAGCCCTACAGTGTAACGATGCAGTGCCAAACCCTGCAAGGGTTAATTAGCAGGTTTGGCACGCATTTTTCCGTTGCCCGCGCCCGCGTAATGAGATTTAAGCAAATGGTCGTGTGGGCGAGTCGCTCCGCGACCCGTCCCAATCCTGTCGACCCTAACCCTTAGTCGTCAGAAAGCGCTAAATCAATTCGTCTAGTTGTTTGACCAAACTGCCGAATTGGACCAATGCGGTTTCCACGGGTTCGGTTTGCGTTATGTCTACGCCAGCTCCCTTCAGCAAATCCAGAGGGTCCTTGGAACACCCCCCCTTCAAGAAACCAAGATACGCGTTGAGTTCGTCCGTTCCCCCATGCAGAACTTTTTTGGATAGTGCTATCGCCGCAGATAACCCCGTGGCGTACTTGTAAACGTAAAATGCTCGGTAAAAATGGGGAATTCTGAAGCATTCCAAGGCTAGCTCATCGTCCACAACAAAATTAGGACCGAAGTAGGTGCGCAACAGCTCGCTGTAAACGGACTTAAAGCTAGCAACAGTCAGTGGCTCTCCTGCTTCGGCCATTTCATGAACAGTTTTTTCAAACTCCGCAAACATTGTTTGGCGAACGATGGTCGCCCGAATGCTGTCTATTTCATGATTGAGGATTTCCGCCTTTTCCTCATTCGACTTAGCGTTCTTGATCATGTGGTGCGCAAGTAGCTGCTCATTGAACGTGCTTGCGACCTCTGCAACAAAGATGGTGTAGTTGTAGTATTGAAATGGCTGATTAGCTGCAGAATAGTAGCTATGCATTGAATGGCCAGCTTCATGGGTCAATGTGAACACATCATTGAGCACGTTTGGTTTGAAGTTCATGAGGATGTAAGGTTCAGCGTCAAACGTCCCGCAGCTAAATGCGCCACTTTGTTTGCCTTGATTTGGATAGCGATCGCACCAACGACCGCGCAGCCCTTTTTCAAGGACTCGGCCATAATCCGATCCTAATGGTTGGAGCGACTCCAAGACCACCGAAACAGCTTGGTCCCACGTGTGATTCGATTGTTGGGCTGATAAGATTGGCACATACGTATCGTAATGATGGATGTCGTCTAGACGCATCTTTCGGCGACGCATCTCAAAATAGCTATGCACCTCAGGCAGTCGTTTTCGCACTGCCGCGATCAAATTGTCGTAAACGCTGAGCGGAACATTGTCTGCGAAAAGCGAACATTCCCTTGCGCTCTGGTAGTTTCGAGCTTTTGCATAGTAAACATCACCATGTATGCTTCCAGACAGCGTTGCGGCCAATGTGTTTTCATGGCCGCGAAACTGCTCGTAATATTGTTTAAACGCTTGCTTGCGAACGCTGCGATTGGGTGAAAGGAGGAACGAACTGAAAGAGGCGTTTGTCAATTCATTCCTTTCGCCCGTATCACTTACTATGTCTCCAAATTTAAGATCGGCATCGTTCAATTGCCGAAAAGCTTTGCTGGCCGTTTGAGCCATTTCACCTTGCATCGCCAGCAAGTTTTCTTCCGGTTGACTGAGAGTATGCTGGCGATAGCGATTGATGCGTTCTAGAACCAGGGAAAAGGGTTTCAAACATTCTTCACGCAGCATGTGCGTTAACGTTTCAGGCGGTACAGACAAGATCTCGGGTCGAATAAAACTGGCTGCCTGGCCGGCTTTGGTAGCTAGGTTTTGATAGCGAGCGACAAAGCCCTGGTAGTGGCTGTTGCCTTGGTCTTCCGTGGTTTTCAAGAAAGCAAAGGTGCCCAACCGTTCTCCGAGCCGATCCAGTTTTACATCAAAAGTCAAGCACTCGGCTAAAACCTCGGCCGATTCCGCCAGACGCCCTGAAAACCGGGCAAAGCCAGCGATCTCCTTTTCAAATTGCGACAAGACCTCAATCCAAGCTGCATCGGATTCGAACAGGCTGGACAAGTCCCATGTATCGCTGTCAGGAACTTCGGAACGTTTTGGAGTGGGGTTGGTGGATTGGCTCGACGCGGTCATTGCGATGGATCGACTTTCGATTCGATGGTGGTATGGAACTTTCCCTCGATGGTTTAGTCACCTTAGAGTACACGGGCTCGCTTTTTTCCGGCACCCCGAATTCTTAGCTTAGAATCGCATAGAATGAACCTGGGGTTGATCGTGAAACCAAGAGACGCCCTCTGAGGGCAGGCAGACCTACGTGAAACCAACATCAAGCATGAAGAAATCGGAACGCGCACAAATTGTTCAAGCTCGACTCCAGAGCCATTATCCAGAAACGCCTGTCCCGCTGGAACACAAAGACATTTATACCTTGCTGGTTTCAGTGCTTCTGAGTGCCCAGTGCACTGACAAAATGGTCAATCGCGTTACCCCATCGCTTTGGAAGTTGGCAGACAATCCAACGGACATGGCTCGAAAAAGTGCCGAAAGCATTCGTGAGATTATTAAGCCATGTGGACTTAGCCCCCGTAAATCGAAAGCGATCAAGGAACTGTCAGCAATACTAGTCAATGAACATGGCGGCGAAGTTCCAGAAACTTTCGAAGCGTTGGAACGACTGCCCGGTGTCGGGCACAAAACTGCCTCTGTAGTCATGAGCCAAGGCTTTGGTCACCCAGCTTTTCCGGTCGACACACATATTCATCGGCTTGCTCAACGATGGGGCCTCTCTAACGGACGGTCGGTCGTACAAACTGAAACCGACCTCAAACGTCTATTTGCCGAATCGACTTGGAATCGGCTGCATTTGCAAATCATCTTTTATGGACGTGAGCATTGCACCGCCCGTGGATGCGATGGCAAGGTCTGCGGCATTTGCACCGAGCTGTTTCCAAATCGGAGGAAAGCCGTGCTGACTAAGAAGTAAAGGAATCGGAGTGACTCGCCTTGATCCCGAAATCAACCTCACAAATCAAGCTATCGAAACGATGGTATCGATCCTTGGTCGACCTCGTCTACCCGCGGATTTGCAGCTTATGTTCCAAGCCAATTGTGGATTGTGATCAAGAGTCGATTTGTTCGGTTTGCCAATCGCAAATCACGCCGACTGAATCGAGGTGCTTGCGATGCAGTGCTCCCCTGCCCGATGCGAATGGAACTTTGATTGATGCCACTAAAAAATGCTTTTACTGCGAGCGTCGAAAATGGTCTTTTCGAAATGCTTACTGCTATACCGCCTATGTCGGAATGGCTGCAAAAGCGGCAAGGAAAATCAAGCAACAGAATTGCGAGTCACTTGCAATCGAACTTGGAAGGCAAGTCGGGTGCTGGCTGCAAAACTACGAACCATTCGATTCATCGGTCTACGATTTCGTGCTTCCAATTCCGCAGCACTGGTTTCGTAGAATAACAGTCCGCTACAACCAAGCAGAAGTGCTTGCCGAAAACATCGCACGAGAACTGGAGATCCCAATCCGTCGGCACTGGCTCCATCGAACCCGATGGACAAACAAACAAGGTACCAAAACGATTGTCGAACGTCGTTCGAGCGTAATCGATTCCTTTGGGTGCAAGCACACTGGCGAGTTGAAGGGAGCCAAGTTGCTTCTGGTAGACGACATCGTAACCAGCGGGGCGACTGCTCACGATGCATCGCGAGCACTCCGAAGAGCCGGCGTGATCCGGATCGATGTCGCAGCATTTGCACGCGGAGTGGGCGGTGCTAACAGTTGCAAAGCATCGGTCCAAGGTGAGCCACTATCTGGGCTGGGCGACGAGCCGCAACGCGCTAGCGTGCGGGCCGGAAGTTAAGTAATCACTTGCAAATCCTACCCTCATGCTAGCGGATTGAGGCTCAAAATTTACAAAGTGAGTGCCATTTAGCGTAAAGCCAGCGGAAACGATTCTTCGTTGACTAGAACATCGTGCTACTTGAATAGCTGCTGGATAGCCTTGTCGAAGATATCGCCGTAAACCATTTCACCACCTTGGTGTCCAACCACCCCGACAAGAGCGGCCAGTGCCATAGCTCCGATTCGCCAAGCATGATTTAACTTGTCAGATTTATTTCGGCGAGCCATCAATGCGAGAAAAACGCAAACCACACCGAGTATGGCCGTCAGAGAACCAAGCCATCGATGATAAAACAGATTCAATTGGTTGTGAGTCGCGCTTGCTGGAAGTGGCTTGTTCCATTCTGGATAACCCTGAACCTCCGCGAAGGACCATCCCATAAAGGCAGTCAAAATACCCGTGGCAGCAGCAAGAGTAACGCATTGAAAAGCCATTGACTGGCATCGCGGCCCAAGAAAATAGGATAAAAAAGCGCAAGCTCCAGCAACGAAGTAGAGCGCGATTGGGAAGTGAACCATCGCGGGATGAAAGTAGCCAATTGCGAGATAAGCTTTCGTCCCTAGGGACACAATTCCGTTTGTTTTTTGTTCAGCGGAACCGCTTGCATCTTTAACGCGTGCACTGATTGAAAACCCAACAGGCCAGTCTGCTCCTTCATCCATCCAAAGGTAGAGTATGCCCAATTGCGAAGCATTGAGCGGTCCATCGGGGGGCATAACTAGGCTATCGGGAGTTAGCTGAGTAAGGTAGTCCGTCCAGAGCGAACTGGCAGCTGCGTTGCCAGGCTCAACATACCCCATAAGCGCGTCGCGATCGGAGATGTCGAACCCGTTTTTGGCTTTTTCACCTTCATGGCATGAAAGACACTTGTCCTGCAATAGCGGAGCAATATCGCGAGCAAAATCCACGCTTTTGGAGGACTGACCTAATCCTCGGTGTTCCAGCGAAATCAACAAACAAACGAACAAAAAAATACCAGGTACAATTTTCATGGTGACTTGTTAGGAAGCGGACATGTCGGGCTCATAAACGCTTGACAGGTTACAGTTAGTTTTCCGACTTTTGCTGGGCAAATAGCCATCGATAAAAATCCGGATTTGAATAAGTTGCTGTCCAGCTATCATGCTGGACGCCTGGGTATTCGGTGTATTGGGCATTGGATCCAACGTCCTTCAACGCGATGATCATTTCGCGTGAGCGTTTGACCTTAACAACGGGGTCCGATTCACCATGAAAACACCAGATTGGCAGCTTGGAAAACTTTCGAATCATCTTGGGATCGCCTCGGACCACTTTTGCTCATTCGCACACTGTGGAATTACGACGTAGCAAGGATACTGTTCTCGGCGGGCGTCATCAGCAAACTCTTTGGCGCCATGCTTAAGAGTGACTAGGTTGTCATTGCCACGTTCGCCGGCTCCATGCAAGAAAAGCAATAAAGGATACGTCTTTCCAGGCTGGCAGTTCATCGGTTTGAGCAGCCGGTATTTCAATGGCACTTTCGATGTTCCAACGTATTCCCCGGGCTCAAATTGCGTTGCGAGCAAATCGAGGTTTTCTGTGCCATTCTCTTTTGCAACTTGTCCCATGATCTTAGTCGTTGACAACGAGTGTGAAACAAATAGCGTAAACGACGAGGTTAATAAAAGAATATTAAGAACGATGTTCGATTGTTGATCCACAAAGGGCCTCTCATTGAAGAGTTCTAATCTGCGTCGGAGCTTGAAGTCAGCCTTTCCGAAACATTGTAACCGCGAAGCGCAACCATGGCTATCGATTGCATGCATTGTCGCCTGACTTCTCGAACAGGCTTCGGTAAGGTAACTTGGGACACATCTGCCTGGGATTTGTTTTGCACGTCTCGAACCTCAATACTCAATCAGGAGAACCGAATATGCCCACTATTCGACAACTGCCGATCGGCTTAGTTAACAAGATTGCTGCGGGCGAGGTTATCGAACGGCCGGCGAGCGTAGTCAAAGAAATGCTTGAAAACAGCATCGATGCAGGTGCGACTCACGTCGAGCTGGTAGTTGAGGGAGGAGGCATCGAGTTAATACGGATCAGCGACAACGGTTGTGGCATTCCTTCGGATCAGCTCGAACTTGCGGTCGCTCCACACGCAACTAGTAAGCTTCAAACGAGCGACGACCTTTTCGACGTGAAGACGCTAGGCTTTCGAGGTGAAGCGTTGGCCTCAATTGCGGAAATCAGCCACCTCACGCTCCGCAGTAGAATCGAAGAGAGTGATAGCGGTTACGAATTGTGTGTTAAAGGTGGCATCCAAGAGCCGATTCGGCCTTGCCCGGCTCCTGTTGGTACCACACTCGAGATCCGTCATCTCTTCTTCAATACTCCGGTTCGCCGCAAGTTCATGAAAACGTCGCAAACGGAAATGGGGCATGTCACCGAAGCCTTCACGCGTATCGCATTGGCCTACCCCCGAGTCCACATGGCACTTACGAACAACGAAAGAGTGCTGCATGATTTACTTCCGACAGAACGTTGGTCGGAACGCATTCGTGCATTTTTCGGCGACGAGGTCGCCGATTCGTTGATCTCGATTGACCAACGCGATGAACATGTATCGATCCATGGGTACGTCTCGGATCCCAGCGTCTCACGAAGCAACAATCGAATGCAGTATTTGTTCTTGAACGGCCGATACATTCGCGACCGATCATTGCAGCACGCCCTCGGAGAAGCATATCGTGGTTTACTGATGGTAGGGCGCATGCCGGTCTGTTTCCTCCATGTTCATGTGGATCCTAAGACGGTAGATGTCAATGTTCATCCAACAAAAGTGGAAGTTCGCTTTGAAGACAGCGGCGCTATTTACACTCGATTGCTTCACAGCTTGCGTCATAAATTCCTCAATAGTGATTTGGTTGCCAAAGTAAGAGCACCCTCCAGTGTTTCAATGGTGATGCCCACGCTGGCCGATGCGTCGTTGCCCGTTACAACTTCGCACAATGTTTCCAACGATGGCGGTGGCACAGAACTGCTGACTTGGGCTAAATCCAATGCTGCGGTGGCGATCCCCGATTTCAGGCCTTTTCAAGGACACGGTTCGCAAAGCTCATCGGCCGCTAACCGCCCAATCGCGAGGATGGACGATCCGTTTTATACACCGGAACCCTCCCGTCTAGAATTGACTGCGTTAGCTCCTCAACGCCCGTTCCCCGTCGACAACTCGAACTTGCTAAATACCAAACCGCCCAGTTCCGTCGACGCGGCAGGCATTCTGGCGGGCAATGCCATACCGAATTCCGTTGGCGACATTGACGGTTCGTCCAAGCAACTTGGGTTTCAGATTCACAATCGCTATCTAGTGACGCAAGACGAATCGGGTATGGTCATCGTCGACCAACATGCATTGCACGAGCGGATTTTGTATGAACAAATCAAGAACAAAGTCATGTCCAAGTCGCTTGAACGCCAGCGATTGCTTGTGCCCGAATCCGTCACGCTAACGTCTAACGAAGCGGCGGCGGCGGTCGATAGCCGCGAAACTCTAGCTGAAATCGGCATCGAGCTCGAGCCTTTCGGGGGCGATACGGTTTTGATCACATCCTATCCTGCCATGCTCGCAAAAATGCAGCCTGCCGAAATGCTTCGACAAGTCCTCGAACCGCTAATGGCTGGTGGTAAAAAACCTGACGCTCGCGATTTGTTGGACCAGCTCATGAACATGATCGCCTGCAAGGCCGCAGTGAAAGCGGGCGATCGACTTTGTCCGGAAGAAATCACAGCCTTGCTAGAACAGCGTCATTGCTATCAGGACACGCACCACTGTCCACATGGCCGACCAACAGCTTTGTTCTTTTCTCGTGAACAACTCGACAAAATGTTCAAGCGTACTTAGATGCCGCCAAATCCTCCTGTTTGAGTTCTTCGATCAGGGGCCACAACTGGTCGATCTCATCGCTAAATAAATTACCCACTAATACGTCCGTAATCAGGTTCTTCTTTTCCGGATACCTCCGTACCAAACGACCGAAATTAAGACCTTCATAAAAAGCGCAAACCAAGTTTCGCATCCGGTCCATCGCTTTAAGATACTCAGGCTCCCAACTTCGCAATCGGTTCTCGCTCGGATCGTTTGCGTCGAGTGCATCGGCTATCGAATCTGAGGCCAACGAAGCCGAAGTCAGGGCCAACATGACTCCGGACGAATAGAGAGGGTCAAGAAATCCAAATGCGTCGCCAACCAATACCCAGCCATCACCCGCGGCCTTCTTGGCTTTGTACGAGTATTCTTTTTGGGCTTTGTAATCCCCTTCACGAACCGCATCTGCGATTCGAGGCTGCACACCCGGGCAACGGGCTACTTCCTCCATGTATATTTTTTCTATGTCTTTTGACGATCGGTTCTTGAACAGATAGTCGTAGCCAGCAACCACCCCGACGCTGACTACATCGTCATGCAAAGGGATATACCAGAACCAGCCTTTCTTTTCTTGCGTCTGAATAACGATCGTACCGCCGGCATCAATTCCTGGCTCGCGTTTTGCCCCCTTCCAATAGGTCCATATCGCCGCCTTCTTGAGGATGGGATCCCATTCTCGCAAGTCCATTCGGTCCATCACAATCGACGACTGACCGCTGGCGTCCACCACGACCTGCGATCGCACCTCCATTTCCTCAGCCCCGTCCAATTTTACTTTCACCCCGACCACGCGATCACCTACGGTCAAGACGTCAAGTACCCGCGATCCCTCATGAACGGTCACTCCGTATTCGCGAGCATTGTTTAGCAACAAGTGGTCAAACTCGCTTCGCAAGACCTGCCAAGATTGCGAACGCTCATGTGGGTCGTATTGACTAAATCGAAAGGGCTCGGAAAGTTTGCCTTGATCGTTGATAAACTGAACTCCATACTTCTTGGTAAAGTGGCTCGCTTTCATTTTGCCCAACATTCCAAGCCGTTCAATCACCGGGTAGCAATAGGGGATCAACGACTCACCGATATGAAACCTTGGGAAATGGTCGCGTTCAAATAGCGTTACGCTATAACCTCGTTTGGCGAGCAGCGTTGCAGTCGCTGATCCGGACGGTCCCCCACCAATCACAATCACATCACAACTGTTATTTGATTGAATCATCTTTATCTCCTTTGGATGGTCGATTATGGACGCCCTAACGCGAACCGTAAATAATAGTCGTCTAAACAACTATCGTCTAGACAGGAAAAACCGCCAAATCGATCCGATATGTAACTGGTCCCGTGAAAATACAGTCGAGCGGGTTCGAACCCCGGCAGCTTCGACCTGTTTTTTTACTGTCGAATGCTTTGTCGAAGGGCTAAAAAACATTCCAATGCTTGCCGGTTGGACGAAAAAGCCATCCGGGCCAATATGGCCGGTGAAAGTTCGACCCACATCCAAGCCGAAACCTCGGAATCGTCGTGCGAGATTTCCTTGTCGTCGTTGAAATTCGCAGAAAAAAAGATGTCGAGCACGGGCAAATTGATTCCATGGTAAGCATAGGAGTTGGGTGCCGTCATGAGATATCGCATCTCCCCAACTGAAATGCCGATTTCTTCGTGGATTTCACGTCTCGCGGCGAGTTCGGCCCCCTCGCCCGGATCGACAAATCCTCCCGGCAATCCGAGTTTCCCCAAGCCCGGATCCTTGGCTCGCTCAATGAGCAATATCTGGCCAAGTTTGTTTGTTATCACGGTTCCGACAGCGGTAACCGGCCCAAAGAAACTGGTGTGGCCGCATGACTCGCATCGAAAGGGTCGAGCCGGATTTAGTTTTTCTCGCTTTGCGCCACAAACCGGACAAAAACGATAGGCTTGCGATATTTCCATTGCTGCGTTTTCGTCGATTCGCTATCGAGTGCTCTCGCGGATTGCGCTGGCTCGTGCTGCCTCAAACTCGTCGCCCGCCGTCCACGTTTGCAGTTTCATTGAATTGGCGGCCATCCATCCAACATGGAACAACAATTGGACATCAACGACCGCTCCAGATAGATCCCAATCAGGATCGTATTCGTCCGAACGCTGGTGATAGTGCTTCTCCGTCCACACGTCCAATTGCTCTTTACCCCATCCATCAGGTTTTCCAATAACGACATGTCCGGAATGCAAATAGACTCCAGGTACACCTACCTTGGCGAGCGAAAACTGATCGGACCGGTAATAAAACCCCTTGCTAGGCTCTCGATCTGGGACCACCACTCGACCTTGATACTTGGCAACCGCATCAACCAATCGATCTAGCGAACTCTTGCCAAATCCAATCACATTCACGTCCTTGGTCGGCCCAAGAAAATTGATGCCATCTATGTTGACGACCGCGGACTGCTTGCCGTTTGGAATCGGTGGGTGCTCGGCAAAATACTTCGATCCGAGAAGTCCTTGTTCCTCTGCTCCCACTGCCGCAAACACGATCGACCTCTTGGGCCGAAGGCCACTTTCTGAAATTGCTTGTGCAACAGCCAGCAACGCTGCGGTACCTGAAGCATTATCGATAGCACCGTTGTAAATACTGTCCCCTCGGACGTCTCGGTCTGCCGCGATTCCGATGTGGTCGTGATGTGCCATGAACAGTACATACTCGCTCGATAACTTAGGATCGCTTCCAGGTAAAACAGCTAATACGTTTGCTGTGGACTTCTCTCGAATTTCGCATTCGATGGTGGTGCTTAAAGAAACTCCCAGCGGAACCGGCTGAAAATCCCGCGACTCGGCTTTGGTTCGCAAGGCATCCAATTCAAAGCCGGCGTGAGCAACTAACTTTGCCGTCGCATCGTTCGTCATCCAGCCCTTCATGTCCATGCGCGGCGCCGAGCTATCCTGAAGTTCAAATTGTTCACCTGTCCAAGACGTTTCAATAACGGTGAATGGATATCCTGCAGATGGAGTCGTGTGGATGATGATTGCTCCGGCTGCACCTTGTCGAGCCGCACTTTCGTATTTGTAGTCCCATCTCCCATAATAGAGTCGCCTGGATCCTGCGAACAAATTCGGGGCCGATTCAGGGTCATTATTCATCATGAGCAATACCTTGCCTTTAAGGTCTACACCCTTGAAATCATCCCACTTGTATTCTGGCGCCTGAATGCCGTAGCCAACAAAAACGATCTCTGCGTTGCTGACTTCGATCTTGGGTTTTGGACGTCCCGCGACGGCAATATAATCCTTAAAGTACTCAAATGCGATTGGCGTCGAACCAGTCGCTGCTGGCCCAATCGACCAGCTCTTCGCAGCCTTTGACGTGAGGCCCAGCATGGGGAACTTTTGTCGATAGGAATTCAAAGCGGGGATCTGTGAAAGTCCCATTCGTCGGAATTGAGACTCAAGATAGAGTTGGGCAATGCCGTCTCCCTTGGAGCCAGGCCCGCGACCTTCGAGAAGGTCATCGGCCAGGAAGCGGAGATTGCCGTGCAACGCGTTTTGATTGATTCGATTGGCAATTTCGATCGCATCCTTTTCGATGACCATCGATCGATCCTCTTGGCTAGACACAAAGGAGGCGCCAGTCAACAAACCAAGCCATCCAGCAAGGATCGCAATTCGATAGGAACGTGGCCGATCTACAATGATTCTCATGTTGGTTACTCTTTAGCTAAAAGTTCTACTACCTTGCTCTCAAGTTTTTCACCGCGAATATGAACCGCGGCCACATTCCCGTCTTTACCCAGAATCGCAATAAACGGAATCGCGGCTATTCCGATTTTCTTCGCCAACGGCGTGTCAAAACCAATCGCGTCAGGTTTGCTAGATACATAAGTGCTCCACAACAGTTTTTGCGAAGAAAGGAAAGAATCCAGTTTGGCGCGATCCTCGTCCAGATTGATTCCAATGACCTCAAAGCCATCTTTGTTGTGTGCTGCAAACGCTTGTTCAATGTTGGGTATTTCTGCCAGGCAAGGCCGGCACCACGTCGCCCAGAAATCGACCAATACCACCTTCCCTTTGTAACGGTTCAAGTCGATCGGCTTGCCAGCGGCGTCGACAAGGTCGCTCAAGTCCAACGGTTTGTTTAGAATCGCATAACGGGCCCAGAACATCTTGCTTCGTTTCTCTAGATCTGCAGAGTTTTCGGAACTCTTGAAGTTCTTGATTTGCGGCTGGGCTGCTTCAATCATCTCTTTCGCAATAGTGGGACGTCCGGAATACTCAACATCGCGGGATTCATTGACTAAAAAAAGCGACGTCCAAGGCGATGGGATTTTCGTCATGAGAGCATCAATCGCTTCCCTTACCCTGGCGGGATCTTGAGATGCTTTTGAATCAGGTTGAAGCATAGAAATAAGTGTCTTTGTTTCCGCCAATCGACTCGCGTGCAGTTGCCAAGCGTAAAAAGCGATTTGGATTTCGTCATTTTCTCGAGCCGATTCCTCTGCCTTTTTTGCAATTTCTGAAGCGGACACCTCTTCGTTATGTTTTGTAAGTACTTCGACCGTCTGAAACAATTGCGTCAATATGGGGAGCGTAACCTGATTCCCATCACTTAAAATACGGTTTGCCAACGCAACCAGTTCGCTAGCTTTGGCCGACCCGCTATCGTAATCGCCAGCAAGCAGCCCCAGTGAAATTGACATCGCCTGTTGAGCTACGCGAGGGTCCGCGTTTGCTATTTCTTTAGAGACCGTTTCACGCAAACTGTCCAACGCGGCAACATCTCCAAAACCAGCCATTTGCGAATAGGCCTCGATGATTCCGAGCGAAGAAGCTGCTTTCTCCTCCTCATTCACGGCAAGCTTTTCTAAACGCTGCGAAGCTTCCAATTTCATTCGAGACAAGATCATGCCGCGATCCAACATGATGTCCTTCGGCACTTGCTTCTTAGCGTTGCGAGCATCCGCTAACAATTCCCTAAAAGCCCTTGTCGACTTGTCGAGGAAATCCATTAAAGGTTTGGTACCATTCAGATCACCCAGCTTCAATGTCATGTAAAGCTGGGAAGCGATCTTCGGATCAAGTTTGCCCGGTTCAAACGCCGGGACCTCCGGCGCAATTGGTAAGCCCGATGAGCCGCCGGGGTTCGATGCGGGCGTTGAATGATCAGCTGGGGGACTAGTGATTGAAGGGGACGATTTTGTGTCCTTCTCTTTCGGTGGTAAGTATCCGCTAGTGGCTGCGGAGATCTCTTTCGGCTCCGAAGTCCCACAGCCCGCAATCGAAATGCCAGAGGCGATTACTAGAAAAGCAGCAAAGGGCCACGGAAATTGACTTTGAATCGAATAAGGACGATTGTGTTGTAAATCCGCGGACATGGTCGATATTCCTCATAATTCAATGTTTTGAATTATGTTAGCTTGACCGATCTGGCCCTTGCCTGCAAGGCCGAGTCCTAGGTTGGTGTCGGACGCCAACCACTTTCTTCTTCGGTTGCACTGACGCGAATCGATTGGCCCGCAGCGGTTTCGGCGGCCGTAACTTTGTTCATCCCGCCGACATTCTTAAGGCGTTTAAAGTGGTTGACGCAATCGTAACCCCAAAGAATCGCCACAACGATCGCAGCTACCATGCCAATGAACGGCGCGTTCAGAGTTAGACCATTAAATAAGAACAGGGCAACAGCGGATGACACCGCGACTGCCGTGACACATAGTTTTAGGTAAAACGCTGAATTCGTTCGACGAATATCGCTTCGTGAGATGGCTCGTCGCGCGTTTGTGTTGGCCAATTCCCTCAAGGCATCAAGATCATTGCGTTGCTCTGGAGCTTGTTGACGCGGGACAAACAACTCATCGTTAAGTATTTCAGCGGATTGCCCAACGTCCGAATCGTTGATTTCCAAACCCATCGATGCAGCTACTCGGGAACGGTGTTTAGTCGGTACAGCCGAGCCCGCTGGTAATGTTGCTGGCGTTTTCGTGGCCGTGACCGGAGCATTACCCTGTTCTCCTTCACCACCTCGCACTCGATGCAACAGTCTTTGCATGTACTGTTCGATCGATTCCTCCTCGTCGATTCCCTCACCTTTCCTATCCATCATTTTACTAGGGGACGAGTCCAGATCATTTGGAATTTCGTCATCCCGATCTTCATTGACGATTTGCCCAACGCTTTCCATTGAAGATTCTGCGGGCTCCATCAATGGCAGTTCTGTTTGCTCGTCGCGGTAAAGGTGGCGCAATAGGTTGGAATGCTGCGGGGACTGAGCACCCGAAGCCGCCTTTACCTCCCCTTCCTGAACTGAAATGTTCCCTTCGTTCAAAAGCTCAAAGTGTGCGGGCGAGACCAATGGGAATTCGTCGGCCGAATGATTCCGTTCCTTACTTTCATAGTTGTCGCCTTGAACTTCGTTGTCAGCAGAGTGGCTACCGTATTTTTGGGACCAACTACGTGTGGTTAGTGGTCCACTAAGTGGATTTGCGGATCCGCGGCGCTGGCCCGCATCTTCTAACATTCGCTGCAAACGGTCCGAAATCGAATCCAAATTGGATTGAGAGGAATCAATTGGAGCATTTCGCTCGGCTAATTCTCCCGATGTCGACAATTGCGGTTCGCTATCAACTCGGGTTCGAGCATGATCTAGATTCGCATATTCGGACACATAACCATCGCTCGTTGGCATTCGTTCATCTTGTTTGAACCAAGCAGGCAACTGCGGAGTCTCGCACTGCGGAGTCTCGTATTGCGGAGTCTCGTACTGCGGAGACTCGTACTGTGGAGACTCGTACTGCGGAGACTCGTACTGCGGAGTCTCGCACTGCGGAGTCTCGCACTGCGGAGACTCGTACTGTGGAGACTCGTACTGTGGAGACTCGTACTGTGGAGTCTCGTACTGTGGAGTCTCGTACTGTGGAGTCTCGTACTGTGGAGTCTCGTACTGCGGAGACTCGTACTGTGGAGACTCGTACTGCGGAGACTCGTACTGTGGAGACTCGTACTGCGGAGACTCGTACTGCGGAGACTCGTACTGCGGAGACTCGTACTCTGGAGACTCGTACTGCGGTATCTCGTAAATCAGGTCTTCAAATTGGGCTGTCATGTACAGAGAATCCTGATACCGCGTTCCAACGTCATCGGAACGTTGAACATCAGCAGATTCCGAAGACAATTCTGCGCTTGACGACCGGGTATCTTTGGAATCCGGAGGTTGGGTGAGATTGGTTACGCGTAACTGGGCATAGTCTCTTTCTGTTTCCAAATCCCTCAACTGCGAGTTAAGCAAACGAATTTGATTCTGGGCCAATTCTAAAGAATGCGCTAACTGGTCATCGGTGACAGAACTTGATGCTACCCTTACGAACTTTGATTCCGTCGCCGAAGTCTCAGGGTGATTGGCGGCGACAGGGTGATTGGCGGCGACAGGGTGATTGGAGGCGACAGGGTGATTGGAGGCGACAGGGTTTTGCAATTGCGAAGATTCGTAAGCGATCGCTATTTCGGATCTCAAGACTTGAACTGCTTCCAGTAACTCGTTTCGATGGGAGAGTATTTCATTAAATCGAGTTTCTATGAAATCCTTTTCGGAATTGGCTTGAACGATTAATTCCTTAAGTGAGTTGGTTTGAAGATTGCTTGCATCACTAAATCGATTCAATTGTTCATCGATTGCGCCAAGGTGGTTGGTAATGCGTTCAGCAATACCGGTTATGAGAGATTGCTGCAGTCCGGACTGGCTGTTAAATTGTTCGTCGATCGCGCCGAATTGATTCGTGAATCGATCTGCGAGGTTGGTGATCAAAGCTTGCTGAACGCCAGATTGGCAGTTGAGCTGGTCGTCGATTGCTACCAATCGATCTGTAAATCGGTCTGTAAGACTGGAGATTAGTGACTGCTGAACTCCCGACTGGGTGCTTAATTGGTCGTTGAGATTGCTAAACAGACGCTTGCCGAACTCATCGATCTCCTGTGTCACCGAATCCACAATCGTCTCACTGGCATTCTTTGATTCGACGTCAATTGATTCCTGTAGCTTTTCCAAGTTGGATTGGAGCGAAAGCAAAAGTCTTTCGATCGCCTCCAATTTGGAGGGGGGGTCGGGCTCCACTATATTACTGCTTACTTCATTACTGCCCATTTCAGCATTACTGCCCACTACAGCACCACTGCCCACTACAGCGTGTTGGGTTTGAGAATGCTGACGGGCGGCATCTAAGGGTTCTAAAACTATTGGAGCTTGTTCTTTGCAGAGCCTAGCCGCTTGATCGAGTAGGTTATCTGCATGGACAACAGTTGCTAAAACTCCGATCGACGGATGAATGACTAATCTGGATTGTCCAACTACAATTTCCGTTGGCTCATCTATCAACCACTCACGAACATGTCGATTTAAAATCAGAGTGGGGCCGGCGGAACGGAGTAGCGTATGTTTTTTACCGAAAATTAACGTTGCATGAAGAGGTGCCACATCTGGAGACGTTAACTGGACACTGCAATCGGGGGCGGATCCGAGTGTGCATTTTGGGCTTCGAATCCTCCAAGACCGTACAATCTCTCCAGACTGGCCAATTAGGTCAATCTGCCCGATTGCGGAATCGATCTCGGAAGATCGGCTAAAGGTTGGAAACGATGGGGCGATATTTCGCATTGGTAGTGTAGGGGAATGCGGTATCAGTCTAGACAAATAAACGATCAATAAGTTCCATCGACCATTTGGACCTAAAATCTTGACTTAAAATTCGAAGCTTCAAAATGAATCCATGTATCGCATAGACACATTTGGCCGCCTCGGCTTCAACCAAAAAAGCAAGAGAAATCGGAAATATTTACGAGAAAACCTATTTCGGTTGAAAACTGTCGCAAATCCTTTGCTGGCAAATAATTACGGTTGCAGATTTTCTTTGAAGCAAAAGGCTTCAACGCAAAAACAGTCCAAACCGCAGAATTAGCGAACGCTTTCCCTTGGAATGCGTACTATAGTTCATCGCAGCTCACACCCTTCGAATGGTGGGGGGGGGCAATCCTAAACGCGGAGCAGTATCGTGTCACGAAAAGAAGCTTTAACCAAATTACGGGATGTCTTGTTACTTCGCCGCGAAGCGCTGCGCAAGGCTTTGGATGGGGATCTGAACATGCTCCAATCGCTATCCCAGGATGGTGGAGATGTCATAGACGCGGCAATGGACACGGCTCAAGATGAGATCAGTAGCCAGCTCGTAGAGGTAGAAAGCCGAGAGCTTTCGCAGATTGAAGATGCTTTGAATCGACTGCGTGAAGGCCACTACGGTGACTGTGAGCATTGCGACAAGCCGATCCCTTTGGCACGCCTACAAGCCGTGCCGTATGCCACCTCTTGCATTGAATGCGCGCGAAAACAGGAAAAATATACTCCTCGATTTTCGACAGGCCTCGGCGATTCCTCGCAGGCTTCGAATGCATCGCTCTAGAGTTGTCGCAAATCACTTATCCCGCAACGAGTTAAAGTAATCACGTTGTTGGTCCCGCTGGGCTTTTGGCAACGACATGTTTTCAATTGCATCTGGATCATCGGGCTTCGAGCTTAAAACTGCGTCACGAACTTCTTCTCTCGTGATTCCTTTTCGATTGGGGCCGCCTACTTTGCCACCGAAAGTGGTCTCGCCTTTTCGCATCTGTTCGCGAACTTGAGAATCGAAGTTTTTCACGTCATTTTCCTGCTCCTCTCGTTCTCCCGCGCCTTTTCCCTCACCTTTTGCATTCTTCTTGTCTTTACCCTCCTTGTCCGATTTGCATTTGCCGCAGCCCTCTCCATTGCATTGAGTGCAACTTGAGGACTTTTTTGCATTCTGCAGATCGTCCATCAAGTCTTCCATTTCCTGCAAAGATTCTTGGTCCTGAGCAAGTTCGCCAAGTTCTTCCTTCAGATTTTCCAGTGCTTCTTGAGCACCTTTTTCGTCACCCGCTTGCATTGCTTTCTGTGCCTTTTGCATATTGGCCTTAACGGCTTCCATCGACTTGGATTTTTTCGCATTAGCTTCCATTTGCTCGACTTTTTTCTGCAGCTTTGCAACCTTTTCTAGATCACCGCTATTTTGGGCCTTGGCAAGCTCTTTTTTGGCTTCTTCGATTGCTTGCTTCTCTCGATCTTGGGCTTTCTCAATTGCCTTTTGCATTTGCTCGAGTTGTTTAGCCAACTGCTTCTTTTGGTCGTCGGTCAGGTTGCCCGACTTCATTTGGCTTAGCATTTTTTCCAGCTCATCACTGGCCTTCTCAAAGTTGCCATCTTTGAGGGCGTCGGCGATTTTTTCTGCCGGTCCCTTGTCTATATTTTTTAAGCTATCGAGAGCCTTCTTTAGGCTATCTGACCCACCCAACGATTCCTTCTTGCGTTCGATTTCTTTCTTGATCTCGTTAAAGTCGGAAAGCAGTTTCTTCGAATCGACGCTGCTCGATTTTTGAAAGTCTTCTAGTTTCTTTTCAATCCTCTTAAATTCGTCTGCAGCGTCTTGAAGTCCTTTTTCTTCAGCATCTTCCCGCTTCTTTTTTATCAACGCAAGAATCGGCTTGGTTTGATTCTTGATGTTTGTTAGTCGTTCCAAGGTGGAGCCAGGCAAATTTTCGAGCGTGGGTAGTTCGGCATCTGGAACCCAAAACAGCGCGACGCAAGCAAGAAATGGCAGAGCAACCCAAGGGGTCTGCGGGGCTGTACGGACCGGAAAGTGCTCGGGCACTTCAATACGTTCCGCTTTGGAGGCAGCATCGCTCAACAGGGCTTCTCCCACGGACGATTGCCTATCCGCAGCCTCCAATTGCAGTGCACTGCTAATGCGTTCCCTCAATCCAAATCGTCGATCGATTTCAACTGCAGAGTACAGTGCACTTGGTCGGTAAAAAAGAGACGCGGTGCCAGCCACGATTGCCGCAGCAAGTCCACCGCCAATTAGCCATAACTGGCTCCAACTCGCGAAGGTGTATGGCAAAAACCAAATTTTGGGTACCAACAATCCAAAGAAACAAACAGTGAAAGCGATGATCAAACACCACGAAAAAATATTCAATATTGTCTGAGTCCAAAGCAGTCGACGAGCCCTTGAAATCTGGCGATTGATTAGATCCATGATTCAGTTTCCCCTCCGCCGAACAATTTAAAATCTTTGACCATTAGCAAGACACATTCTAAAGACTCGCAATGGTTAAAGCACTCTCAACCGCTAATTTTCAAGGCTTTTCCGAAAAGGGGCAATTGCAGGAAAGTCGGCCGCAGCCTGGACAACCACCACCGTACTTTTTGGCAATGGCGGCACTTAAATCGATCTCTGCTACATTTGCAATCGTTGTTAACCATGCAACAACATCGGCGAACTCCTCCTCAAGATTGTCGCGATCATTCCCGGTTCTGAGGGCCGTCGCTAACTCCCCTATTTCCTGCATCAACCACATGAATGTTCCCGAAATGCCGCGCTCGGCATCCTTTTCAAAATACATTGTGCGAATCAATTGCTGGAAATCTCGGAGCGAAATGTCAGGTTGGGAAGTATTCATGGAATTGAGATGGCTCAAAAGTGGAGGCAATAAAGTGGCGACAATATCGCAAAGGAAATCATAATCCTAAACTCGTTCTTCGTCGTGGCTCATTCCGGATTCGAAGTTTTTCGCCCGCACTTGCCAATCGTTCTACAATGTTCGGCGTTGATGGTTTTTACCCAAGTGCAGCCAGTTAGCACACTTTCATTTACTGAGCGCCAAAGCCGCAGATTTCAATTATGATTAAGGATTCGAATACGTTACCTGAATTGGATTACAACAGTCATTCTGTCGATACCGCTTCGGTTCGCACAATTCAATCAAACGGAAACATTCAGTCAAACGGAAACAACGGGACCAAATCACCTGTGGATTATCAGCGAATCGAACGAGCCGTTCGAGAAATACTCGCCGCTGTTGGCGAAGACCCCGACCGAGAAGGATTGCTTGAAACACCAGCACGCGTCGCACGGATGTACGCAGAGGTATTTTCGGGACTTCACAAGGATCCACGCATCCATCTCAAACGCGTTTTTTCGGAAAGCTACGACGAGATCGTGCTTCTCAAGGATATTGAATTTCAAAGCATGTGCGAGCACCATTTGCTACCGTTTCATGGTGTTGCGCATGTTGGCTATCTGCCCGACGGGAAGGTTGTCGGTCTCAGCAAGATGGCGAGGGTGGTCGACGAGGTCGCACGACGTCCCCAAGTACAGGAGCGAATGACGGAAACCATCGCTAACATGATGGAACAGGAACTTGGAGCACGCGGTGTAGTCGTGATGGTCGAAGCGAGCCACTCGTGCATGACGATGCGAGGCATTCGCAAATCAGGTGGCATGTGTATCACAAGTGCCATGCGGGGCGTATTCCGCGACAATTTGTCTTCGCGTGCTGAAATCCTCGGCCTGATCATGAATCCAAAGCACAGTTAAGTCCCAGTAGTATGGCCCCCGGGCTGATTGACTCACGCTGACCGAATAACGGGGCTTTCCAACTTAAAAAAAAGTTCGCTAGCACTACGAATAGGGTTTTCGCAGATGCCCCGTTGGCCGGTATATTAAATGGCGCTTGCACCGAAGCGTAGTTATTGATAAGCGAACTTATCAAGCTACTTCGGGGTTACTGTGCAATTGCCTTCGTCTGACAACGAAAGTGGGCCAAAGCGCCCAATCCAGCCAATGATTCGTCTTACACTCGTTTCGTCGATCTTCGCGATTTCCGCGCTCTTACCAAAGGCGAGTCTGGCCGACGAAGATGCAAAAGCGTCGGTGGTCAAAATAAGTGTGACCACGCGCAATCCAGATTTTTCTCATCCTTGGAACAAGGCCAATCCTACTGAGGCGTCAGGAACTGGTTTCATTATCGAGGGCAATCGAATTGTTACCAACGCGCATGTGGTTCGATATGCTTCTCAAGTGTACGTACAACCCGATCAGTCCGATGAAAAGTTCGAAGCAACCGTCGTTGCAATTTCTTATGGCCTCGACCTCGCGGTACTAAAACTGGAAAGCCACGACGCGATCGACAATCTCAAGCCGCTCACTATTGATAGTTCCATCACACCGTTGCGATCCGAAGTGAATGTCTATGGCTTTCCCATTGGCGGAAATCAAATCTCGATCACCAAAGGGATTGTGTCTCGAATCGAATACACAGGCATCGGGAGCAACCAACTTGGATTGAGAGCTCAAATCGATGCAGCCATCAACCCTGGTAATAGCGGCGGTCCAGCCATGTCCGGCGACAAAGTTGTAGGCGTTGCATTTAGTGGAATTCAGAACGCAAACAATATCGGTTACCTAATACATGCAACCGAGCTCGTTGCATTTCTGAAGGACATCGAGGATGGCAAATGCGATGGCAAGGCAAACATTTGGGACTATTGCCAAACGACGGAGAACCCTGCCCTTCGAGCTCGGCTTAAGTTGCCCAAGAATTCTGGCGGAGTCATGGTTAGCGGGCTTCGGGAACCAGAAAACCATCCGCTTCGAGAGTATGATGTCATCACCAAGATTGGGCCACATTCGATCGATGCACAAGGCAATGTCAAGGTCAATGAGTTGATGTTGAGCTTTGCATACTATTGCCCAATTCTTGACAAAGATGGGAGAGTACCTTTGACTGTGTTACGGAATGGGCAAGAGTTAGAACTGGAATGTCCTGCCCCTAAACAAATTAGCTCGTTGGTTCCCTATCTTCACGGCAATTATCCTCGCTACTTTATCTATGGCCCATTGGCGTTTGAGGCAGCCTGCGGTGAACTTACCATTTCAATGATGTCAGACAATCGATTGTCAATGATATTGGGGATGCGAAAAAGTCCCTTGCTTTCGTCGATGTTAAGTCGCCCTACCGATGAGCTCCAAGAGATTGTCCTTATTCCTTCAGCTCCATTTTCTCATCGGAGCACCAAGGGCTATCGTCCTCCCGTAATGAGTGTGGTCGAATCGATTAACGGAACGAAGATTCGAAGCTTGAAACATTTGGTGGAAGTCCTTCGCGATTGCACTGACGAGTTTTTGGAATTCGATTTTGCGGAATTGAATTCGGAAAAGCTGGTTTTCAATCGCAAAGAGATTGCATCCGCCACGGACTCGATACTCGCAGACAACAATATTCGCAAGCAGTTTTCAGACGATCTGGAGGATACCTGGAATAACGGGAAACCTAGATAAGTCCGAGCCTCGGAAATTCTTAGTACCGAGCCACAGGCGACGGACTAGTGTTCGTATCTTTCAGAGTGCAGAAGGTGCCATGCGATAGTGCACTGGGGACCCAGGGTGACGAAGCAGAGCTTCGAGGACGGCGTTCCCAAGCTGGAGCTTGGGAACGAGGGCATTCAAAGGCATTCGATCCTGGCTATTAAGCCATAATAAATGGTTTTCGCGTATGGCTCCGGGCTTATAGACCGAAGCGTTAGCCTCCAATGAGAATCCGCAACAAGCGGCGGAGTGGTTCCGCGGCTCCCCATAGCAACTGATCTCCGACGGTAAAGGCGGTCAAATAAAGTCCTGGTTGTGATGGATCCAACGGCAGTTTTCGTAATCGACCGACGGGGCAATCTAGCCCTCCTGTTACGGCTGCGGGTGAGAGCATCGCCATCGATGCTGACCTTTCGTTGGCAACGACTTTTGACCAAGGATTCGCTTTGCCAAGCATGTCTTCGATTTCATCCATCGGTACATCTTTTTTAAGTTTAATCGTCAACGCTTGGCTATGACAACGCATGGCGCCAATTCGAACACACAGACCATCGATCGGAATCGTGTCTGGCGCGAGTCCTAAAATCTTGTTCGTTTCCGCTCGCCCCTTCCATTCTTCGCGGCTCTGACCATCCCCCATGTCCTTGTCAATCCAAGGAATCAAACTGCCATTTAGAGGAGCCCCGAAATGTTCGGTGGGATAATCGTTTGAGCGGATCGCCGTGGCAACTTTGCGGTCGATGTCCAGAATTGCAGAAGCGGGATCGGCAAGCAGGTTGGAGACGCTGCCGTGTGCTACGCCCATTTGCGATAGAAGCTCACGCATGTTTTGAGCGCCTGCACCTGATGCCGCTTGATAGGTCATGCTGGTCATCCATTGCACCAGATCCTGCTGAAACAACCCGTGCATTGCCATCAGCATCAGCGATACCGTACAGTTGCCGCCAACAAAGGTCTTGATTCCGTTCCTTATTCCTTCTCGGATAACACGATCATTTACCGGGTCCAAGATGATGATGGCATCGTCCTTCATTCGTAGCGAAGATGCTGCATCGATCCAATAACCAGTCCAACCGCTAGATCGAATCCTCGGATAGACGTCGCTCGTATAGTCGCCCCCCTGGCATGTAATGATGACGTCCATTTTAGAAAGACTTGCTATGTCAGACGCCGACCGAAGCTTGCCCGAATCGATGCCACCGATGTTCGGGCCCGACCCACCTGCATTGGAAGTTGAAAAGAACACGGGCTCGCAATGTTCGAAATCGCGTTCCTCTGTCATGCGCTGAAGGAGCACGGAACCAACCATTCCACGCCAGCCGACGATTCCAACTTGGGTCACGATTTTCTCTTCGAAGTAAGGTATAAGGTGTAACGTGTAACGTGTAAGGGGTAAGGTGCCCGTCCCCCTTGGCCTTTGGCCATGGCCCATCCTAGCAATCAAAAACCTGTTCGACGTTGCCGCGGAGGATCTGCTTGCCCAAGTCCAATGCTTTGTCCTCCGGCCAAAGTCGTTCTTGGCAAAAGTCTTCGGCCAAGATGCTGGCTAAGATGCGTTTATACATTCGGAATTTGGGAAGCATAAACTCTAGCTTATAAGCGTCGCTGTAATAACCCAATTGCTTGTTTCTTGGAATGGCCTCGATGCGTCCTCGAAGATCGTGCCGTATGTAGTTGGGAGTGTTGCTATACCACCAATGTCCATGTGTCAAAACGTTTGGGAAAATCCATGCGTAGTCCACAAGTTCTTGATTGGTAACCGACGCTAGGACCGAAATCGGAAACGGAAGGTTCGGGAATGCATTGAAGAGTTCAGCGTATTGAATCAAGGAAACTCGCGAGTCATACAAGTCCTGTCCCTGAAAGACGCCGTTAGGGTAAACCCGACGGTTTACACCGATCATGAGATCGAATGGCAAACGGTAAGCGTCGGCCAACTCTGCAATCTTCCAAAAGACCCATTCGGCCATGGTTTTTTTGTTGGGTTCAGATGCGTCGATTCCGCATTGGACTAGGTCATCTAGGGCAACTTGGGCCGCATGACTTTGATCCGAGTACGCCTTTGGGCAAAACCAGGGAGGAAGGGAAATAGCACACGCTCTGGCGGCACGTGACTTGAATCTCAGAAAAAGCACATCGAGCGATTGCTTCAGATCTGCAAGATTGGTCCCTGTTCGCCCTGATGCCGATTGGAGGCGTTCGCGAACTTTCGGTTGCGCAAGGTGGAACACGAGGTCATCAGTCCTTAGGCATGGAACGTACCGATCGGTATCAAATCCTTCCAGAGGATCGTCGAAATCGTTTGTCAAAAAAACCTTTTCCACCTTGCTTGCTTTGAGCACTTGGGATTCCCAATCCGATTCAAGCATTTTTGACTCAGCAAGATCGTAAACCGTTTCCCAATTGGATTTATCGATTTCATCTCCATCGAATCCAAAGAGTACTTGAGATAACTCCACAAACCAAGACCACTGCACCGTGTTGTTGATATTCCCGAGATGACTAAATAACCGTTCTACTTTTTCACGGGGAGAGATACCGGATTCCTCAATGAACTGCTTGGGCAACCCCGATGAATGCGTAAGTTCAGTATAGTAGTGATAACCAAGCAGATCTGCTAACGAATTTGAGGTGGCAGAGTGCGGGTTGATATGGGAATGCGAATCGATCAAAAGTATCGAATCCAACTGTTCAAACAGACGCTGTTGTAAGGATCGGCTCATGGCTGCATCTCAGACTATTTTGGTTGAAGCTTAACCGCCACTGACTGGTGGAATCAATGCGATCTCGGAACTGGAATGCGTCCTGTCAATGATTTCAGCATCGCAAACAAACTCATTGTCAATTGCTATCCTCGCAAATTCAACGAGTGATCGCAGTGATACGCTGTGAACTACTATAGCTTCTTTAAGCTGCAGGACAGTCGTGGGAAGAGTCACCTCGAGTTCGATGAAGTCAGAACCGACCAGTTCGCGCGCGCCCGCAAATAGTTTCACAACGAGTCGAACAATCAAGATGAGTATCGACTTTTCCCAGTTCCAGTTTGCGCGGTTCCGATGTTCCAGCAACGATAACCTTGCGATTCAACCATGGCTTTGACGTGGGAAGCGTAATAGGGACTGACAATCAGGACCAAACCGATCCCCATATTGAAAACGTGTTCCATCTCTTGTTGTTCTATCTCGCCTAACTTGGCAATCCATTCAAAGACGGGCAAGGTTTCCCAGGAGCCTCTTTCGAAAATCAAATCTACATTCGCGGGCAAGATCCGCTCGGTATTCTCTAGCAAACCGCCGCCGGTGATATGGCCGATACCGTGGACCACGTTTTTCACTTTATAGTGGGCAAGAACCATCCTCGTAAGCTTGCTGTAGATCAGTGTGGGAGTCAATAGTGCGTCGCCTACAGTCATTCCTAGTTCAGGGACAAAGCTGCTAATCTCTAAACCCGCTTCCTCAAAGACTGCTTTCCGAACGAGGCTAAATCCATTGCTATGCACGCCCGACGAATTAATGCCAAGGATGATGTCTCCAGGAGCGATGTCACGACCAGTGATAAGATTTTTCTTTTCGACAACGCCAACACAAAACCCTGCCAAATCGTAGTCATCCGATTGATACAAATCAGGCATGATCGCCGTTTCGCCGCCCAATAGACTACACTCGGCAGCGATACAACCGTCGGAAATTCCTTGAACTATCGACTCAAGAAGCGGTGGATTGTCTTTCGACATTGCCACGTAGTCCAGGAAGAAAAGGGGTTCCGCACCGGTACAAAGGACATCATTTACGCACATTGCCACCAGATCGATGCCCACAGTTGCATGCCTGCCCGCTTTGATTGCAACCTTCAATTTCGTTCCAACGCCGTCGGTTCCAGAGACCAATATCGGTTCCTGATAGTTGCGAGAGAACAGCGATTTCGAGAAGTCGAGTGCAAATAGTCCTGCAAATCCGCCATCGTTTCTGAGGACGCGCGGTGTGAACGTGCGGTGCATCAGTCGCGGTAACCGCTGCATGGATTGCTCATACAATTCGAGATCGACACCGCTATCTTTATAGGTGATTGCCATCGGCTAGGCAGAAACTTTGGTTGGGGGTTGTTGCAAAAACGTTTCGGGGAGGCATTATCCCTTTTTTGGCCGATAAATAAAGTACGAGTCGTTGCACGGGCGTCTCGCCCGTCAAAACGTGGGAAGGACGCCCATGCCACTTGGTATGTTGATTCTGCCGCTCGCATTAAGGTACTTTAGCTATAAGCTTCCACTGGATCCGATGGGGACCGATGCATCTTGATAAACACGCGGTAGCCATACGCGAAAAGTGCTCCCGCATCCCAGTTGGCTCGTCAAACTGATGTCTCCGCCCAAGAGCCGACAAAGTTCTCGAACGATGGAGAGACCAAGCCCCGTGCCAGAATGTTCACGAGTCAGGCCATCGATTCCAGTGACCCCTTTGGCTTGCCTGAATTTTTCAAAAATGATTTCGAAATCACCGGCCGCGACTCCTACTCCGGTGTCCGAAACGGAAAGCAATAATTCGTCCTCGCTTTGCCATTCGCAATAAACGGTGACCAATCCCCCTTCCGGCGTGAATTTGATCGCGTTCGAAAGCAAGTTCGTAAGGATCTGCTGAACTTTGCCCTGGTCCTGAGTGATGCGCATCTCCGATTGACTTGAGTCCACGCGTAAGTCGATGTTTTTGTCCTCTGCCATCTTCAGCACGATTTCGCATTGAACATGGATAACCGAAAGTAGACAGAACTCGGTTGGTCGTACTTCCATTTTCCCGGCTTCGACCTTTGCCAAATCCAAGATGTCGTTAATCATGTCCAACAGCAGCCGTCCGCTGCTTTGAATGTTGGACGCATACCGGCGTTGTTTGTCAGTAAGAGATTCAAATCCCTGCAGTACTTCGCTGAAGCCAAGAATGCTATTGAGTGGTGTTCGCAACTCATGGCTCATATTCGCTAAAAATTCACCCTTAAGTCGATTCGCTTCGAAAAGTTTTAAATTCACTCTTGCTAGCTCATCGACTCGAAGGTCTTTTTCCGAATTCACCGACTGGAGTTGCTCCTGAGTTTCGGTCATATGTCGGAGCATGCGATTGAAAGACTCTGACAGCTCGTGGAATTCGTCCTCTGTGTCGACCGAGAATCGCAACGATGAGTCACCTCGTGTAATTTCTTCGCTAACGTGTTTCATGTAACTAAGCGGACGAATAACCAGTCGCTTGAGAACCCAGTGGATGAAGAACAAAGATAAGGCCAATGTGCAAATCGCGATCGAGGTTAGCATCGCATAGCTCCACATGCTCCATACAGCCGTATCGCTATATGGCATTTTGACCTTCATCACCCGGAATGGATCGAGAGACGGAGTCGCAGACACGTTTGCGGCGGTTTCTACCCCTTTATGGCATTCGCGAAGACAAGTCTTATCAAATGCAATTGGATGGTAATAGTAGAAGTAGTCGGTCGAACGAGCTTCTTGGAATGTATACGGAGTCTCCAAAGGATTGGAGCTCAACTGTTTGTCTGAGTTAACCTTAGGATCATCAGAAAACGTAGCCGCAATCGCAGCTTTTTCATCAGCTAGTTTGACGTCCGCGGCGGCAATGCTGTCCAACTCCGCAAGCTTGGCGTGAATCCAATTCAATCGTTCGATATCGTTTTTTTCCGATGCAATCCTAGCCCCAAGATCCCAATGTTCCAAAAGATCATCGATTCGAAGGATCTCATATTCGTATCGAGACTGCAGCATGTATTTGCGAAGTATATCGAGAATTCGGGTTCGATACTCCGCCGACGGCGAACGCGATAGTTCCGATGCGGATGCGTTACCCGTCGATGCCTGAGAATCAAACGTCTTAAAGTCGGTCGAAATATGCTTCCAGCCTATGACGGCGTTCGCGTAATCACGTGCGGATTGGCGGGTTGTTTCCATTACTAGCCGCGACGCAACGACCTGAACAGCGTAAAATGCCAAAAGCAGCGAACCAAGCAGAGCCAGGCCTAAGAACAACAAGCATTTTCTTTCTAGGGACCAGTTTCCAACTAGCGTTTTCAAGAAACTGTTTGCCATGTGGGGGCCTGGTGTTTTGGTGCGAAAGCGGAAAGTCGGCAATCTCAGAGTTTTGAACCAAGATTTGTATGAATCTAAGGGATTTGGTGTTTGAGTGACAGATTCTCCCAGAAGAACTTCCGAAGTTACATTTTGCCGAAGTACCCGCTCTTGCCCTGTCGCTACAAATTCCTTGCAGTGATCGGCGAGGTTAATTAGGATTGAAGCAGTTTTGTCGGCTGTTCCGGCGTCATCACTTTTCAAGTAGCGCTAAAGTTTTTCTTCAAAGGAGTTTGGTTCATGTCCAAGCCGTTTACTTATTGGTTTCGACTGGCGATGGTTGCAACAATGTGCACTCTCGTCACCTTTAGTCCTGTTTCCGCGGGACGATGGATGGATCGATTTCTGCATCGAGACTCTTGCAAAGTGCCGTCCGCAGACAATTGTGGGATCGTTAGCCCGTGTGAAACAACCTGCGCAGCGGCGGCTTCTGCCTGTTATAGCGAGCCTGAGAGTACCTGTGGCAAAGTAGTCCATTCACCGGCCATTGTCGGATGTGACTCGATGCACTCAGAACCATGTGGTTGTGAAGCGGGAAATGCTACACCACCAAGCGCAACGTCGCCTGCTCCAATGGTTCAAACTCCGCCTCCGGTAATTCAGCCGGCGGCACCCCTGGTTCAGTCTCCGGCTCCAATGGTGCAGAAACCGGCTCCGGTAGTTCAGAAACCTGCGCCCGTGGTTCAGACTCCAGCTCCGGTAGTTCAGGCTCCAGCTCCGGTAGTTCAGACTCCAGCTCCAGTGGTTCAGACTCCAGCTCCAGTGGTTCAGAAGCCTGCACCCGTGGTTCAGGCTCCTGCCCCGGTTGTTGAGAAACCTGCACCCGTGGTTCAGGCTCCTGCACCAGCTGTGATTAAGCCAGCGCCGACAGAAAAACCTGTTCCAGCGACAGAGGTTGAATCGCCGACCGCTCCCAATCCTTTTGATGCACCCAAAGCAAATCAACCTGTTGACGAAGCGCCAGCAACAAAAGTGGACGATTTATTTCAGGATGCGTTGACCATTAAGCCAGATCCAATCGAACTGGATACGCCTGCAAAGCCCCCAGCGAGGTCAGACATCGAAGACATCTTTGGCAATGAACCAACAAAGCCGGCTCCCCGTGAATCAGCTCCGGAAATTCAAAATCCATCGATCGATAACTTGTTCGACCCTCCAGAATCGAAACCAATTGCCCCAGAAGCAGAAGCGCCGGTTAAGGAAAAGCCATCCGATTCAAGCATCGAAGATTTATTTGACAAGCCGGTAGCAACTCCGGCTTCAGACCCATCGATCAACGAACTGTTTGGGAAGCCTATTGCGGCCGAAGTCGACTCAACCAAAGAATTGCCAAGAATCTCGCCAGTCAAAGATGAGTCCTTTCTCGATGATTTGTTCGGGATAAATTCCTCGAAAACGACTCAAAGCAAACCATCTGTTGATCAAACAATGGAAGACTCGCTGTTTCTGCCTGCAGTGATCGAGCCTGCAGTGATCGAGCCTGCAGTGATCCAGCCTGCAGTGATCGAGCCTGTGGTGATCGAACAGCCTTCGGTTCCGGCGGCTAAAGAAATAGAGCCAGCCAAGACCAAGCAGCCAGTCAAGACCAAGGAGCCAGCCAAGACCAAGGAGCCAGCCAAGACGAAGGAGCCAGTCGATGACCTAGACGCGTTGTTCGGTATCGGGGCTCATGCACCCTCAACGGAATTCAAGGGAGCAGAGTTTCGGCAATGGGTTGACAACAGTGGGACGTACCGAGTCAAAGCCAGATTGGTCGTAATCTATGTTGATAGGATCAAATTGCTTAAGGAAAACGGAAAAATTTCAACAGTGCCACTTTCTCGTTTGAGCGATTCCGATTTTGGCTATGTTTCGTGGGTTGCATCCAATCTGACAAACGAACAAGCGGCCAGAATGGTCAAGTCGGAAAAAGAATCTGACGTCGATCGCTAGAAAGTAGCGAGAACATCTGCAGCACAAGAAAGGCCAGCCGAGAAGCTGGCCTTTCTCTTTTTGCGACTCTAACAAGCGACACCTTTAATTGAAAGAGGTGGCACATTTTATTACAAGAGGTGGCACGTTTGTTTTTATCGCGAAGTTTTGCCCTGATTTTATAGGTTGCGAGTAGTACTTCGGTTCTCAAGTCTTTATGGTAGATGTCGGTCGCTTGCCCGAAACACAGAAAAAAAAGCCGCAAGCCAGCATGAATTGCAACCGCAGTTGCGATCGCGAGGGCATTGAAGCGTCGATCACAACATGGGCCGCAAACCGTGGGCTAGTGCCCTTCGGCTAAGCAGGCGCAACGCGATAGCGTGCGGTTCAGCCCGACTTGTGATCGATGCCGGCTTTGAACAGGCCCAGTTAAATACAAGTTGAAAAAAGCCTGGGAGGTTCGTAAGCCGGGTTCTGTTCGCTTTCGCGCTGCGATCATTTATCTAGCACCAAAGTTGCCTATGGTGTCGAGCGATCAACCCGAACGCTTCGAGACTGCGAGCCGCAGTCCATGAGCCAGCAGGCCAGGGCCTGCCGACAACATGACGTTCTGCTTGTTCTTGCTCCAGGTGGGGTTTGCCTAGCAGCTCAAGTCGCCTTGAGCTCTGGTGGGCTCTTACTCCACCGTTTCACCCTTACTGAGCGAGCTCAGCGGTTTGCTTTCTGTTGCACTTTCCCTAGTCTTGCGACTGGTCGACGTTATCGACCACCTTGCTCTACGGAGCCCGGACTTTCCTCTTTGCGGTTTTCGCAAAGCGATCGCATGCCCTCCCAGGCAACCACAAGCATAACGCAATTGAGTTGCGACTGGAACCGCGATTCAGTTTTGGTCGACAGCGAGTCAACCGCTAGGCCACTTCGGTGTTGGCTCTTTCCGAAGCATCAGCTGAAGGCATTTGCTTTGTCCCGGCCGAGCCTGGTCGGCGTCCCCTGCGTTTTTGAGAAGAAGACGGAATCATTGTAGGATCGACTTTTTGTAAAAGCCTCGATATGCATAGCTTGTTGACACTAACTGCCAGTTCGTTTGCTTCATCGCAAATCGCATCATGCAAGCTCTTCGGTATTCTGACAGTTATCATCCGCTGAGGCTCATGCGGGTCGTTTTCTGGCAAATCCCTCGATCGCAAAACGGTCAACATCTCGAGAACCTTGAAGTGCTCTTCGCTGCATTCGTATTCCCTAGCCTCATCGGCATCGATAAATAAGGTGCGCGCAATCCCATTGCCCCCAAGAGTTTCTCGATAAAACGCCGTCCAAGTTGGCGCGACGCCAAAGAGTTCCGTTGCGGTTTCGAAAACCAATCGACGTTTTCTGTCGACCGAATGGGATGGATCGCGTTTTGATTTCAGCTCTTCAGCAACCGAATTAAAAACCTTCATTTCAGCAGCAAGCTTTTCGCCGGCCTCGTCCGCAGCCTTATCCCGGATTCGCGTCGATGCTGTCTTCGCGACCGGTTGTGCCTCCATTTGCGTCTCCATTTGCATCTTTCTTCGATCGACACTTTGCGCCAATGAGGCATTGTCTTCGTGATTCATTCGATGAGTTTCCTGTCTTTCGCGATTACATGAGCTGGTAGTCGGTTGCAGCAAAATCGGATAACCATTCGCCTGCATCCTTCGCGAGTGGTTAGCAAGCCATCCGGAAAACTCGACGTCCCAAACGGCCAACGAGTAAATCGTTATTTAGCTGTCAATGACCACTTCGCAAGACTAATGACAGCAAGTACTTAAGTAGGTTTAGATAGCTTTGCTTAAAATGCAGGCATTGCCACGCAGGAGGGGGTCGCCGGCCATTGCTTGCTTTTTAGGCAATGGGTGCATTCGCAAATACCAAGTGTCTAGCGAAAGCCAATTTCGTTTGTTTTCAGAAAATGGATTTTGGAAAACCCGTCTTGGTTCCGAAGTCAGGCTTTGGTACCGTTCCAAGGTCTCGTCCATGGAAGGACGGCGATTAAGAAAAGAAGTAAAAGTGATCGCTCTCGGAAGGAAGCCGCCACCATGTCCAGCATCGAATCGGATCAATCTTGTGTTCATATCCGCTGGATGATTCGTCGAGATATGACGTCCGTTCTGGCGATCGAGGAACGAAGCTTTGAGTTTCCGTGGACAGAGGAAGAATTTATTCGTTGCCTCCGTCAACGGGACTGCATCGGGATGGTGGCGGAACGTAACGAAGAGGTTGCGGGGTTCATGATCTACGAACTGCACAAGGCTAGGATTCATATCCTTTCGTTCGCCGTTCATCCCGACTTCAGGAGGCAGTCCGTTGGGACAGCCATGATTGAAAAGCTCATGTCCAAACTGGCATATCAGCGACGTAACAGAATCGTTCTAGAAGTGCGCGAGACAAACCTTGCAGCTCAGCTTTTCTTTCGCAAGCGTGGCTTCAGGGCAACCGGAGTGCTTAAATCATTTTACGAAGATACTCCTGAGGATGCGTTTTTGATGCAGTTCCGACACGTGGACGAAGCGGCACAACGCATAGCAGGTTAACGATCGTGCGGCCACCGAAAAAGATTTTCCAGGCAAAAAGGTTCTCGATCGACGAGGTAGAAGAGTCGCTGCCGGACGGTACAAGACTTATTCGAAACATTGTTCGGCACCCTGGGGCCGTTGTTATCTTGCCCCTCATCGATCACGATCATGTATGTATGATTCGAACGTATCGGGTAGCTATCGATCGATGGCATTTAGAGCTGCCTGCAGGAACTTTGGACAAATCGCTCTCTCCGATCGAAACCGCTAGGCAGGAATTGAAAGAGGAAACCGGGTACCGCACTGGCTTGCTGACGCACATCCATACATTTGCTATGTCGCCAGGAATTCTCGACGAAAAAATGTACTTTTTCGTTGCGGAATGCCTAACCGCTGGCGACACCGCCCGTGAGTCCGGGGAGCAAATGGTCAACACGGTTTTTACTTGGTCTCAAATTGATAGCCTGCTTCGAGACAAAAAAATTATTGACGCAAAATCGCTTGCATGTCTACTTTGGTATTTGCGATACGGAAAACATGCATGAGTTTGCTGGCAATGAAGTGCCGATCCCTCTATTTAGCAACCGCAACCCGTCGATGGTCGAGGACCCAACGGGCCAAAGAAACGTCCCCTTCCACACCAAGTTTCTCAAGAATTCGTTGTCGATGCCGCGACACGGCTTGAAAACTCGTTCCAAATTCAGCTGCAATCGTCTTCATTGAATTGCCTTTCACCAGCAATTCTAAGACTTCATTTTCTTTGTTGGTGAGCTTTTTCAGTTTGGATTTGGCTGTTTGGTTTGCGATCGCTAAATCGGAAGCTTGTTGGCTGGCAGCGAGACATTCCTTTACGCGCGTTATCAGCGCTTCGGTAGGAACCGGCTTTTCGAGATAGTCGATAATCCCTGACTTAAAGGCACGCACGCAAGATGCAACTTCACCAAACGCGGTAACCATGATCGTGGGAATGGACCATCCCATCTCCAGCGTTTTTTGGTAAAGATCTAGGCCCGACATTCCGGGCATGTTTAAATCTGTGACTATACAACCAACTGGCTGTTGAGTTCGCCCGTCAAGGAATTTCTCGGCGGACTCAAACGTCTCGCACGGAATCCCATGTACTCCAAAAAGACAGTCGATCGAATTTCTAGAGCCTTCGTCATCATCTACTACAAATACGGTTGGAGTGGTCATTGGAAAGAATCTCCTGAATGCGAGTCAATTGTTCGCAAAATTTACATTGGGTCTAAAAAGTATTGATGCCTATGCATCAACAAGAAAAGCTGGGCGAGACTCTCTAAGTTGAATAATACTACGAAGGCAGCCTATTCCAAGTCCTAACTTTTCCAAATTGCACTCAAAACCGCTTTTCGGCTGAAGTATTTCAACTACGGCGAGGACGATCGCACCAGTTCTTGGATGCGGATTCGGCGATATTCCATTTGGCCACGGTCGCCTTCAAGTCCGATCGGTCCAGTTGGTGGCACAGTCAATGCCCCCTCAAGGATTTCACCGTTACAAGTACAAAACGCATTGCCACCCTCCACTTTGACCACAAGCTCGTTCCAGCCCTGGGGGACGTATTTTTTCAGCCCTTTGTATGGTCCAGCCAACGGATAATCTCGACACTGAAGTTGAGGCTTTCGAATAAACACGCCACTATCAGCGTTCGGTGTCGCACGGAATTCGAGCTTCAAAGTGAAATCCGAAGGAAACTCCCTTGTCGTCCAAAGCTGCTGGATTCGGCTCCCTTCGGATGGAGTCGTGACTACCAGTCGCCCGTGCAGGGCAATGTAACGACCATCTGGCGACTTGGTCTTTCCGTTCAGAAGCAATGGTTCGGTGGCTGGCGCCGTGGCGTGAAACCCCCAGCCCGTCAGATCCGTTCCGTTGAAAAGACTTGTGAATCCAGCCTCGAGCTCGAACTTGTCGTCTTCCGTCTCCAAAAAGCCAAGCGTTGCTAGCAATGGTCGCAGCGATGCGGCCCATTTGTTGTAACCTGCCTCGTTCAAATGTAGCAAGTCGGGGAACTCCGCTGCATTTGCATCACCAGCTTCGTTGGCGTAAAGCTTAAACGTGTCCAAAACTATTATTTGCGGATCACCCTTGACGGATTGAGCCAGCAATTTGTTCGTTGCTTGAATCTTGTCAGTAGGTCGCTGCTTGGATTCGGAACTTGGGAAAATCAAGCAAAGCACTATTGGCATCTGGCTATTCTGCGATTTCAATTCCTGAATGATCGATTTTACGTTTTTTGAAATGGTTTCAGGTTCCGCTAACTCTTCCAAGTCGTTCGTACCCATCAGCATGACTACGCCGCTGGGCTTTAGTGCAAGCACATCTTCTTTTAGTCGAATCAACATGCCTCGCGTCGTATCGCCACTGATCCCACGATTCGCAATCTTGACGCCCGGAAAATAGCCTTCAAGTTTGGGCCAACCTTGAGTTATTGAGTCCCCCAAAAAAACCAATGCCCCTTGGTCTCGCTCCACTGATTCGGACCAGGCCTTTCGTTTCGAGTTCCAAAGATTGCGAAACCAATCGGCTTGCCGAAGTGGACCTTCGCCAGGCTGTCCCTCTGCGGATGGCAAATCGAGCAGCGCCTTGTTGGCTCCTTGGATGAATTCTTTTTTTTCTTGACTCGTACAAATCGGATTGAGGGAAAGGATCACTGCAACAATTGAGAGTAGCCTGGGAATTCGCATGAGTAGTTCGTCGAAAGTAGGGAGGAAGCAAGGCAGCAAAAAATATTCGTATGACAAAACGTATCTTACTCGAACCGCCAACGCTATGCACGGCCTAAGGCCTTGGACGCAATCCCTCGAATGGGCCGCCCAAGTTGGCTAACGGTGGATATAATCGCACCCGTCGTTGGCAACGTTGCTGGCGGAGTCTCGACCAGGAATTTGAGTTATGGCTATTAAGTGGACGGACGAAAATGCTTCCGAGGAAGCGATCAACACATGGACACACGGAGTAGGTTTTCTGCTAAGTTTGCCGGCAGGTTTTCTCTTGATCCGCCTTGCGTACAACAATCGGCACGAACTCGTTTGGCCGTGCGTTATCTACAGCCTCAGCCTAACGGCCATGTATCTGTTTTCGACCCTCTCGCATGCAATTCGGGAGCCTAAACGGCGACACTCTATACGCACTCTGGATCAGGGATTTGTATACACGCTGATCGCCGGCACGTTTACTCCGTTTATCTGGTCATATCTTGCAGGCTGGCCTAGGATTCTCCTCATGGCATTTGTTTGGCTTGCAGCCGCGTTGGGCTTTCACTCTAAAGTGTTTTCTAACCATCGCATCAACAACATGGCCTCCCTATCCTATATCCTATTGGGATGGATTCCTGCCATGGTGTTATTTGGGTACGTCTCAATCGAGTGCTTTGGGATGATGGCATTAGGCGGCGTGCTGTACACCGTTGGTGTATTGTTTTTGCAAAACGATCACCGATCATTCTACTACCATGCGATTTGGCATTCGATGGTCATCGTTGCGAGCCTTTGTCACTACCTCGGAATCGTAATGTTCGCGATACTTAAGTGGGATCGACTTTAGCCCGTCGCGCCTGCTCGTTTAGTCCCCACACGCCGTGGCGGACGCTGCTAGCGTCCGCGCTGCTAACGACCGCGATCTTAACCTTTCTGCAATTGGTTCGCCAGCGCCACAGAGGTCGTACAGCTTTCAGCTCGATCCTTTCAAAGGAATTCGACAGGTGTGGCACGCCCTGAGGCACGAAGGGCGTGTGAATCACGGCGCAGGGTCAAACGAGGCGTCTATGATGTCCTCTTCAGCCGACAGCTCTTCGTCGGGTTCGGTTGCAATGGCTTCATTAAAAAGATAGCGAACCACCATCGTAGCATATGCGCCTCGTTGCAATGAGAAGCACAAGTTCAACGACTGGAAATTCGGATTCAGCGAGTCCGGTTCCCACTCATAAGTCAGATCCTGAGCTTTCAACCAAGCCGCTCGGGTCCCCTTTGAAAAAAACGTGTCTCGAGGATACTTCAATCGCATTTGCCGAACATCCAAATGAAGCGGTTCGAGAATTTGCTCTAAGCTAACCAGTGTACCGGACGGCCAGCCATGTTGTCGGGCCGATGGCAACGGCAAATCCAAATCGTAAATACTTGTACCGCCGATCGAGCACTCGAATTTGGAAATCGGAATGGATAGAGGTCCACACGAGGAATCCAGACGATCCAGTGTCGCAGTTCCCGCGTTCTCCAAGATCAACTGGCTGAGCCATTTGTTCCAGACCCAACTCTGAAACGCCGACACATAGATGCCCCGAAGATCCTGTCGAATCAGTGCAACAGCTCGTTTGAAGTCGGTGGGGTGGTCACAAAGATAAGTGACTATGCTGCGACGATGCGAGCGATCCAGCAGCGCTTTGCACTTGATCCAGTCGCCCCAATAGTCGCGAAGGATCTGCTTTTGCTCTTTCTCGCGTGGACGATCGTGAAGATTGGGCTCGGCCATCGATAGAAACAATGCTCGCTCGTAGTTGGTCAAGCACCATGGGACCGCAATCAATTCGCCGCAGAATCCGATGGAACCAAATCGCTGGTCGTCAAAATAGTTAACGACCCCTGTTTGTTGAATGAACTTACAACGGTCCGAAAGCGATTGAACCTGTTCGGTGGCGATCCGGCGCAATCGGATTTCAAATCGATTGGCAACAATGTCCTTAGAGTGATAAGGATGCGAGATTTGTCCCAAATATTCCAACTGAAAAGATTTATCGGTCAAGCCAGAATGAGGGCCCCTGTAGATCGTCAGATACTGAGTTGTATCTGCATGCCGATCTTTCATCCCGCCGTAGCTGAGATCTTTTCGAGATAGTTGCCATTTGTGCAAGATATACTGCATGGCTTCCGGTGTGCCCAACCCGCATTTGTCTAAACGGTATAAGCCGAACGGGCCTTTGGTAGGGCGGACATCGGTGATCTCTTCGACCCGAAAGTCTTCGGGTAGGGTTTTCAGTTTCATCAAGGAGCAATTGGGAGCAGATGGAAAGGTTGTTTCTTCTGCAAAGCTTAGGCGATCTGCAGACTGAAATCTACCTGTAGTATGATCCACTAGCCACTTGGCAGTGCAAATTAGGGGCCCAAGCCGTTTAACCCTGAGCCACAGGCGACGGCCGTACCCCGGAAGCTCGGCAATACTTGACTGCGTCGACGTACAGCCGTCGCCTGGGCTGTGCGACAAATAGCAATTCGCAAAAATTATGCTTATGCGACTGGGCTAATATGTTGCTGCCCCATTCGGGGCGAATCGCAAAAGCCCAACGGAATTCAGGAACGAAAAGCTAAGAAAACGAATTGTTAAAAAATAGTCATACTGACCATTGTCGCACAGCCCAGCCGTCGCCTACGGCTCGTGGTTAAACAACGTATTGCAAGTTCGGCAATACTTGCCTAATAGCCACCCGGCGTTGAGAAATCGCTGTACGAGTTAAATTCCTCATGGCGATTACCAATCTTGTTCAGGAATCGAGTGAAACTGCTTTCCCAAACCAATTCCACGTCCCCGATTGGGCCGTTTCGCTGTTTGGCAATAATGATTTCTGCTTGACCCGCGTACTGCTCCGCGTCCGCTCCTCGGTGATAGTATCCCTCACGGTGTACGAACATGACTACGTCTGCATCCTGTTCGATCGCTCCCGATTCCCGCAAATGACTTAGCTTGGGTCGATGGTCTTTGCCTTCTTCGGATTGCCGATTGAGTTGAGAAAGACAAAGGATTGGGACGTCCTGCTCACGCGCAAGCATTTTCAAACGGCGCGCCATTTTTGCGACTTGTTCTTGTCGTGGATCTTTTGGATTGTCAGGATCCAAAAGTTGCAAATAGTCGATGACAATCAAACCTAGCTTACGTCCGTTGGGCTTGCGCATTTCCTGTTGCGAAATGCGACGAGCAACGGCTGCGACCTCGCTCACCGTCCGGCTCGGAGCGTCATCAATGTACAGTGGCGCTTGACTGATCTTTGCTGCATTGGCCAAGAGCCTTTTCTGGTCGTCTTTGCTGATCGTGCCTACCTTAAGACGCTGACCATCGACCTTTGCGATGGAACACAGCATTCGGTCCACCAGTTCGATCGCATTCATTTCGAGGCTTACGAACAGAGTTGGAGCGTTCTCTTTCATCGAAACATGTTCCGCGATATTCATCGCAAATGCTGTTTTTCCCATGCTCGGACGAGCCGCGAGAATGATGAGTTCTCCGTTGTGAAGACCGCCCGTCATCTGGTCAAAATCCGTAAAGTGCGTTAAGACACCGCTTTGCAATTGCTCGCCTTGCATGCGTTGGTCGATTCGCGTCATCGCAGCCTTAAGCACGTCGGAAACCGAAGCCGCCGTATTGGCGCTCCGGTCGTCTTGGATGCTAAATATCTTTTGTTCGGCTTGAGAGACAAGTTCTTTGGCATCAGAACTTTCGTCGTATGCATCGGAAAGAATCGACGTCGAAGCGTCAATGAGGCGTCGAATGGTCGCCTTGCTTCGAACTATTTGTGCATAGTATTTTGCATGGGCAGCGTTAGGAACACTATTTGATAATTTCGCGAGATAACCAATTCCGCCAACGAGCTCAAAGTCACCAGCCGTTTTCAAATCGCTCACGAGAAGTGTCACATCGATTTTTCTACCGCTGTCGAACAAATTCATCATCGCAGTATAAAGCTTGCGATGCGCATCGTCGTAGAAGTCAGCGGCCCGAAGTTCCATCGCTAAATCATTGGCGACATCGGGATTCAAGATCATACTGCCAAGAACCCCCATCTCGGCCGCCAAATCAAAAGGCGGCGACCTGTCGAGGATATTCGTCGTTGGCGGTTTTTTGCTTCTGAAGGAATCGTCCTTGCGATAGCGTTTTTCTTCGGCAACCATGCGACCACACCAGCTTTGAAAAGGGCTCCTTGTCACTCCTGCTTGAGCAACGTCCCATATTCTAGCAATTTGATAATCGCAAGCGAGCCACGACTAGATTTAGTGTGAACGCGACTAAAAACACAAAACTTGCTAGCGTATTGACTTTTCTAACGTAGGTCCAGCTGACGGCAGCCGGACCTATGTGACTCATCTTTACCCATTTTTCAGGGCATAAGCACTACGGTAGAAGTTCTTTGATTCGATCGTTGTGGCAGTGTCGCTCCGCGACACTGAATTGCCGAGTCGCGGAGCGACATCGGCTACATGTTATGCCACTATTGCAACTTGAGTACCACTATTGCAACTTGAGTACCACTGTCGCTAACGGTGGTAAGTTCAATTCGATCGAGGCTGGTCGGCCGTGATGTGGAATAGCGGTATCAGCCATCAGTCCTGGGAAATTGCCGACGTTGGTGCCTGCATAGTGAACGGAGTCGCTGTTGAACAGTTCCTTGTAGAAGCCCCCCTTCGGAACACCAACCCGGTATTTGCGAACGACAGGCGTGAAGTTACTACACACCACTAGAAAGTCGTTCGGATCTTTGGCCTTGCGGATGTATCCCAACACGCTGTCTTGAGCGTTCATGCAATCGATCCATTCAAAGCCGTCTGACGTAAAATCTCGTTCGTAGAGAGCTGGCTCGCGCTGCAACAAATGATTGAGGTCAGAAACAAGTCTTTGCATGCCGCGATGCGTATCCCAATCGAGCAAGTCCCATTGAATTGCATTGTCATAGTTCCATTCATGCCACTGCGCCAATTCGCAACCCATGAACAACAGTTTCTTGCCAGGATGAGTCCACATGCTCGAATACAGAAGACGCAGATTAGCAAATTTTTGCCATAGATCACCAGCCATCTGAGCGATCAGCGCCCCCTTGCCGTGCACGACTTCGTCATGCGATAGAGGCAGTGTGAAATTTTCAGTGAAGGCGTAAATCAAACTGAAAGTCAACTCGTTGTGATGGTATTGCCGATGAATGGGATCGTTTCGCATGTAGCGAAGCGTATCGTTCATCCAGCCCATATTCCATTTCAAAGAAAATCCTAGTCCGCCAAACTCCGTTGGTCGGCTCACTCCTGGCCAAGCCGTCGACTCCTCGGCAATCGTCAAAACGCCTGGGTGGTGAGTATGAGCCTGGACATTGAATTCCCGCAACAAATGAATAGCTTCTAAGTTTTCTCTTCCGCCATAAACATTCGGCAACCATTCCCCCTGCTTCCTTGAATAGTCTAGATAGAGCATGGACGCAACCGCGTCGACTCGCAGGCCGTCGATGTGGTATTTGTCGAGCCAAAACAGTGCGTTGGCAATCAAGAAATTACGAACCTCATTGCGTCCGAAATTGAAGATCATGGTGCCCCAGTCAGGATGCTCCCCTTGTCGCGGATCAGCATGTTCATACAACGCGGAGCCATCAAATTGACGAAGGCCGTGTGCATCCTTGGGGAAGTGGGCTGGCACCCAGTCGATGATGACGCCAAGACCATTTTGATGGCAATGGTCCACGAAGTACATAAAATCCTCCGGCGAACCGTATCGGCTCGTGGCCGAGAAATAGCCAACGGTTTGGTATCCCCATGAACCCGTGAAGGGATGCTCCGAAACCGGCATCAATTCCAAATGGGTAAAACCCATTTCCTTGCAATACTGAACCAACTGATGCGCGATTTCGCGATAGTTCATCCATCCATGAACTCCTTTGTCGCACTTTCTCCACGAGCCCAAATGAACTTCGTAAACCGACATCGGCTTTTCGAGCTGATTTTCGTTCCTGCGACGTTCGAGCCATTGATCGTCGTTCCATTGGTAATCATCAAGCGATTGCACGATCGAAGCGGTCCTCGGCGGTAACTCAGCAAAGAAACCGTATGGATCTGTCTTGTCGACGACCTGCCCATCAAGCATACGAACGCGATACTTGTACTTTTGGCCAACTCCGATTTGAGGGACAAAAAGCTCCCAAATGCCAGACGGAATCTGCTTCTGCATGCAATGCGATCGACCATCCCAATGATTGAAGTCACCAATCAACTGAACGCTTTGAGCATTGGGGGCCCAGACCGCAAAATTCACCCCGGAATGGCCGTCGACATCGCGGACGTGGGAGCCAAGTTTTTCATAAATTTTCCAATGTTGGCCAGCGTTAAAGAGGTGCCGGTCAAAGTCGCTGATCATGCTAGGTACAGCGTATGGATCTTGCATTTCAATTGTCTTTCCGCTCGAATTCGAAAGTCGAAATCGGTATTGTGGTGGAGTGGAATCAAGCTGAGGCATCAGGCCCTCGTACAAACCGGATGGATGGATGCGACGCATTGGTCGAGTTGCCGAATTGCGTTCATCAAGCAGCCATGCCTGATCAAACCCTGGAAAATATCCACGAACAGCCACGGCTTTTTTGCCGTCGACATGAATGTTGTGTGGCCCCAAAACGCTGGCAGGGTCCGCTGACAAACCGTCAATAATACTGGTCAAGGAATTCAGGTTGATCTGAGTATGCACAATTTCTCCAATGGTTATACCGAATGATGTTGATTACGTGTATCGCTTCGTCCGTTACGGTGAGGATCCCGCTAACGTCGCGTTAGTTTTTTGCTTGGATCCAGTAAGAGGAGGCAACGCAGGAACGATTCCAGCCATTCATCAATGGCTAAGATGGCATCCCAAAACGGGCAGCAAAGCCAATGAACGCCTCGACGAACCAGATGGATTGGCAAAAAGCAGATCTGGACAAAGGAAAGCATTCTTTTTTGAGATTTTTTTTTCGGTTGATTTTGACTCTCGATGACCTGCGAAACGGTAGACAAGGGCGTATCGACAAAAATGCGTTGGTACTTGCTCTTCGCTACGTTGGACCGAGTGCCCTCGACGGTGCGTGACCGACGGTGTGTTTGCGATTGTGGGGTTTGCGATTGTGGGGTTATTAATTGTGGGGTTATTGTCGCGCATCGACCGCTGCCGTCTTCGATTCCGGTATCAACACACGTTACGTCGACTGCCTTATTGCCCGGAGTGGCACGGCGAGCTTCGTCGTGTTTCGGGCTTGGTGACTCATCTTGAGTGTCGGCGACTGCCTCCTGTGCCATCCATCGACATTGAACCTGATGATAAGCGAGCGCTCGATCGATCCGTTTCCATATATCAGCATTACGAATTGGTTGGACAGCTCCAAAGTGTTCCCAGGAATAGTCGTTGTCACGCCATTCCGTCAGGCCATATTGCAGTCCGCGAGTGACATATCGACTTGTGGTAACTAACGTAACTCGGCTCGGTTGTTCGAGGGCTTCGAGACCTCGCAAAACCGCGACAAGCGCAGATCGATCTGGAGCGCATGCGACTTCCTGATCGGTCGCTTCGATACGTTCGCCAGATAAAAGATTCTCCAAAACGAATCGCCATCTGCCTCTTTGAGAGCCCGCATTCTCGCCATTGGTAGACACGTTACCATCGCAGAATAAAAGGTAGTGCGGTTTGGGGCAGGTCATAACCAAGTCTCGTAGAGCTCAAGTACCGATCGACTGCGTAAGCTTGCGCGGTAACTCGATTCATGCGAGGATTACGGTTAGAAAAAAGGGATCATTTCGTCGCGAGCCTATGGTTTAAGTAGGACCTGATGTTTATACCGTTTACGTAAGCCCGCGACAGCCATGAGACCATCGCTCGCCCCGAGCCATAGGGGGTCGTCCAGCTTTGCACATCGCTAGCAAGCCCGTGCGGTGTGGCACGCCCAGAGGCTGTGATTTTATGTGGGCGAGTCGCTCTGTGACTCGCGCCAACCGATGAAATGGAAGGCCCAAGATCTAAAATAATTCCGAGTTGCGTCGCGACTCGCCTGCGTTTCTAAAAAATCACAGCCTGCCGCTCGCCTAAAAGGCTAGACGTATGGTTTCTACCAAACGGTCGTACTCCACTTTGGCCGTTCCTCTTTCTGCCAAAATACAATCCCGATCGAGACAACACGTTGCGTAACATGCGCATAGGCTGCCACGCGATAGTCTTCCATATACAGATTGGCATTGTCCGCCGATGCGGAACCAGCAAATCGCTCCGAAAAGGGTTGTAGGGGTTGTAGCGGACTTCAATGCCCACCAAAGGTAGAAGGTCCTCTATTCGGCATTATCCGGGAGCGCGCTATCCTTTGGACATGAGCAATTCTTTCAATTGGTGAACTTCTGGTTCATCCGTCAAAATGCAACGATGGCGCAGTCTTTGCGGTCCCGTAATCAGGAAATACGATTGCAAACATGGCACTCAGATGTATTGTAGTGCATCAAAGGTACGGAAAATGGCTCGCCCAAGCGGCCAATAAATATCATTGGAGTCATCGATTGCGACTTTGCTCGCAGAGTTACCGCCGACAATCGGATGTCACCCAGAGGAACGAAGTCCGCGCACAGTGGCTGTGATTTTTTTGAATCCGCAGAAAGTACCCATCACGCTCCGCATGTTGTTGCCTCAAAAACCAACGGTTTTTGGACTACGAAAATCACACGGAGTGGGATGGGTACTATAAAATCACAGCCTACCAGTGTGCCAAGACGCTTCAACCTTTTTCCCCCCTGTGCCCACCGACAATTCCATCCGCGACGCTATCTTACTCAAGGAAACCGGGTTCGTAGGAGTGGACGAAACCAACCCGACGGCCCCATCCGGTCACGCTAATGGCATTCGGACATCGACTCGCTTAACCAGCGACTACCGCCAGACGCACAGGAGAAACGCAGTGGACGTTACACCTCAACAAGTGATGGACTGTATCGCAGAAGCCGGCGTCGCCAATTGGGTGCTTATGGGATTGCATGGCTACGTTGGATACATGCCAATGCCACGAGCGACACAAGAGGTCGATATCATGGTGCCTTTCAGTCAGAAGCAAAAGGCCTGCAAAGCGATTGCGAAACAGTGGCCGATGTTAGAAATGCGAGAGCTTTCACAAGTGGTTCGGTTCATGGACCCAAACGATTTGGATGAGGATGGCAAGCCAAAACCGGTGATCGATGTGATGTTGCCATGGAGTGAATTTCAGAAGACGATATTACTGGATCATATCATCATTGATCCGAAATCAGGCAATCGCATTCCGACCGTAGAGGCAGCGATAGTTTCGAAGTATGCAGCGTACGTTTCCCCATTTCGCAGTTTCGAAAAACGGGACTACGATTCAGGAGACATGCGTCGGATCATGAAAGCCAACGCGGCGAAAATCGATCGTGCATCACTAGCTGAGTTAGCGTCCCAGGTATGGGAAGGCGGCGGCGCAGAGATTTTGAAATTCCTAGAGCTAGCCCTCCTGGACCAACCCTTTTCATGAACCGAAAAATCGATAGCGTCCGGTTTTGATCCGTCGCACCTTGCACCTTGCAACTAGCAACTCGTGAAACTTTCTGCCATCCTTGAAATGTCTGAACAGCTTCTTCTTCTAGAACCAGCAATGAGTCAACCTTCGGACTTACCAGGTCGATTCGGTCGAACCGTACGCGACATCGAACGATTGTTACGAGCAACCGAAGCGCCGGCGGCCGTAGCAGGTGGATGGTCCGTGTGGCATCACGGCTATGTCGGTCGAGTCACTGAGGACGTTGATATCGTCATTCCTCAATGCAGCGAAGTGGATTTGCTCAAAAACGCACCACTTTTCGGTTTTGAACTTGTCCCTGTGAATCCGGGAAGCTGGCCCAAGCTAGAGCACCAAGAAACGGGCATCCGAGTCGATCTAATGCCTGAGGGACGGTATCCAGGAATCCCGAGCAGACTTGCACCTGTTCCCATTGGCCACCCGCTGCGCTACGGTGCAGGTCACGATCAACTCGACTTCATTTCATTGGCAGGTCTGTTTGAATTGAAGCTAGGTGCAAGAAGAGCGAAAGACATCGCTGATTTGGTAGAGCTAATCAAGGTGAATCAATCAAAATTGAATGTCATTCGTGCCCATTTGCAATCGACATCACCGGTTTACACGGCTGAGTTCGACGGGCTCATCGTTCAAGCGAACGAAGAATCGTAACTCCCCCCACTGCCTACTGCCTACGGCCTACTGCCCACTTACTACTGACTCCTAATGCCTCCCAACTCCCAACTCCCAACTCCCAACTGCCAACTGATTACTCCCTCTTTCGATCTCGCAGTCATTGGACTCGGTTATGTTGGCCTTCCACTCTCGCTTCAGTTTGCGAGAAAGGGCGCGACCGTACTGGGCTTAGATATTGACCAAACGAAAGTCAGCGCGATCAACAGCTCGAAGTCCTATATTCATCACATCAGTGACGAGTCCATAGCGGAGCAAGTAGCCAAGGGCCGATTTTCAGCGGACGTTGATTTTTCGAGAGTGTCAGAATGCGGAGCTGTGGTCATTTGCGTTCCGACTCCACTCAACAAAAACCGCGAGCCAGACATTTCGTACATTATAAAGACGGGGGAAGCGATTGCTCCGTCGTTGCGATCAGGGATGTTGGTGGTACTAGAGTCCACTACCTATCCTGGCACAACGGATGAAGATCTCTTAGGGGTCTTAGAAAAAGGCTCTGGATTGAAAGCCGGCAAGGACTTTCATTTGGCCTTTTCGCCAGAGCGCGAGGATCCAGGCAATCCGGACAGTAAAGTTGCCACGATCCCCAAAGTCGTTGGTGGTCTTACCCCAGCATGTCTGAGCAAGGCAATAGAACTTTATTCGCTGGCTGTTGAACGCGTGGTACCTGTATCCAGTTGCCGAGCTGCGGAAGCCACCAAACTGCTCGAGAACATTTTTCGAAGTGTAAACATCGCATTGGTTAACGAATTAAAAATCGTGTACGGGGCGATGGGAATTGACATTTGGGAAGTGATCGAAGCGGCCAAGACAAAGCCTTTTGGATATATGCCTTTTTACCCTGGCCCAGGCTTGGGTGGTCACTGCATACCCATCGACCCGTTCTATTTGACATGGAAGGCTAGAGAGTACGGCCAAGCCACACGATTCATCGAATTGGCTGGCGAGATCAATACATCGATGCCGGAATTTGTGATTCGCAAAGTAGCGGAGGCATTGAATGGAGTTCGCAAACCACTTAACGGCAGCAAGATACTTCTGGTCGGTTTGGCATACAAAGCCAACGTGGACGACATGCGAGAATCCCCGACCTTTATATTGATGGACCTGTTAAAGGCTGCCGGCTCGAGTGTTGACTATTATGACCCCTTTATTCCAGTGATCTCGCCAACGCGTGAACACGCACCATGGACTGGGAAACGATCTATTCCCTGGGATGCCAAGACCATATCTAGCTACGACTTGGTCTTGATTAGCACGGCACACGGTAACATTGACTATCAACAATTGGCCGATTGGTCGCAAGTGATCGTGGACACTCGCAACGCGCTCAAGGGAATTGAATCGAAATCGATTGTCATCAAAGCTTAATGTTAGGCGAGCGGCAGTTTGCAAAGTACCTACCCTACGGGGTGGCATACTCAGAGGCTGTGATTTTATAGTACCAATCATGCTCCGCGTGATTTTCGCAGTTCAAAAACCTTTGGTTTTTGAGGCAACATCACGCGGAGCGTGATGGGTACTTTCGCAGATTCAAAAAAATCAGGGCCTCTCAGAGCGCTATCCTCATCTTTACCCACACCTTTGACTTTGCTGGCGACTCACACGCACTTCGTACCTCAGAGCGTTCCACCCACTTTGTTGCTGGTAGATTTCAGCCTGCCGCTCGCCTTAACGTCTTAAACTTTTCAATCAAAGCTGATTATTGATCTATGGAATTCATCGATCTCAAAACGCAATACGAAACGTACAAGCAGGAAATAGACTCTCGAATTCATGCGGTCCTAGACCATGGACGCTTCATCATGGGCCCAGAGATTGCCGAGTCCGAATCGAAGCTTGCTGAATTCTGTGGGGCCAAGTACTGCGTTACCGTGGCGAGCGGTACGATGAGTTTGGAAATTGCCCTGCGTGCTTTAGGAGTTGGTTTTGGTGACGAAGTAATTACCGTGCCTTTTACGTGGATAAGTAGCTCTGAAGTCATCTCATTAGTCGGAGCAAAACCGGTCTTCGTCGATATCGAGGCAGAAACCTACAATATCAACGTAGACATGATTGAGGCAGCCATAACGCCTCGAACCAAGGCGATCATGCCAGTCTGTCTTTTCGGTCAGGTGCCAGACTTTAGCCGAATCAATTCAATAGCCAACAAATACGGTTTGACAGTCATCGAAGACGCAGCCCAGAGCTTCGGCGCAACCCAAAATGGAATTCATAGTTGCAATCTTTCGAAAGTCGGCAGCACTAGCTTTTTTCCAGCCAAGCCACTAGGCTGTTTTGGCGACGGTGGTGCCCTATTTACCAACGACGAACCACTTGCGAAAGCCATGCAAGCCATCCGAACTCACGGTGGCACACAGCGCCACCACCACACTCTGGTAGGTACCAATGGCAGGTTCGACACGCTACAAGCAGCCATCATCTTGGCCAAGCTTCCACATTTCCAAAGAGAAGTAGATGCCAGAATTCGTATCGGTGCACGTTATTCTGATTTGCTTCGCGGTAAGTGCGTCGTCCCCGAAGTGGCGACGGGAAACACGCACGTGTACGCTCAATACACGATACGAGTGCCCAATCGCGAGCACTGCATTGTTTCGTTAAAAGGTGGGGGTATTCCGACGGCGGTTTACTATCCAAAGTGTTTGCACGAACAGCCTGTTTACGAATGCCTCGGGTACCAATATGGCGACTTTCCAGAATCGGAAAAAGCATCGAAAGAAGTACTTTCGCTACCGATGCACCCGTTCTTGACTGAGAACGAGCAAGATGCGGTGGTTGCCGCAGTGATCAAGTCGCTTTAAGCACGCGTGAAGAATTATTTTGGCATAACATGTAGCCGACGTCGCTCCGCTGAAGAATTATTTTGGCATAACATGTAGCCGACGTCGCTCCGCGACTCGGCAATTCAGTGTCGCGGAGCGACACTGACACAACGATCGAATCAAAGAACTTCTGCCTTAGTGCTTAGTTCTCCTTGGTTTCCAATTCGCAACAAACAACTCATGAATAAACCTTCTATTGCAGTGATTGGCAGTGGCTACTGGGGCAAAAACCTAGTCCGCGTCTTTTCAGAACTTGGCGCCTTACACACGGTATGCGACGCAGATTCGTCGAGATTTGCGACGCTCAAAATCTCGGGCGCGCCCCCTGCATTTGTTGGCAAACTAGAAGACGTTCTTGACAACCCGTCTATCCGCGGCGTGGCAATTGCAACGCCAGCCGTCACTCATTACAACATCGTTAGACGATGCATTGAGAGCGGTAAAGATGTGTTCGTGGAGAAGCCACTTGCACTGAACGCCAGCGAGGGAGAAGCCTTGGTCGCGTTGGCTGCGAAGCACGAAAAAATACTGATGGTGGGACATATCCTGCTGTATCACCCGGCCGTTCGAAAGTTGAAATCGCTGATCGTCGACGGAACGCTTGGAAAGATTCACTACTGTTATTCTAATCGCCTCAACATGGGGTTGATTCGAACGGAAGAAAACATTTTATGGAGTTTCGCTCCACACGATATTTCCGTCATGCTTCATTTGCTCGGAGAAGAGCCGATTACTTCTACGGCCGAAGGGAGCGGGTATCTAACCCCTGGGGTTCTTGACGTCACCATGAGCCGCTTAACCTTTCGAAGCGGCGTTACTGGTCATATTTTTGTGAGTTGGTTGCACCCGTTCAAAGAACAAAAGTTTGTGGTTGTTGGATCACAAGCAATGGCCGTGTTCGATGATACGGCCGAGAACAAGTTGTTGCTTTATCCGCATCGCGTAGATTGGGCGAACCGTATTCCGAAAGCAATAAAGGAGGACGCAATCATCATTGCACTCGAGCGTCTCGAACCCTTAAAGGAAGAGTGTTCTCAATTCCTCCGGTCGATGGAAACGCGAATCCCGCCCCCATCGGACGGAAAAGAAGGGCTACGCGTCCTAAGAGTATTGGATGATTGCCAAAAGTCATTAGAACTTAATCCGGTAAAGCATTCCGAACCGATAGACCCCTCAGCTTCATCGCAACTTCTGGATTCGGAAACGAAGTACTTCGCTCATTCGAGTGCATTTGTGGATGCCCCATGCAAAATTGGCAAGGGAACAAAAATATGGCACTTCAGCCATGTGATAGCCGGGGCGGAAATCGGTGAAAACTGTTCGATTGGCCAAAATGTTGTGATCTCGGCAACTTCTAAAATTGGCAATCGCGTGAAGATACAGAACAATGTGTCGGTGTACGACGGAGTCACGTTAGAAGATGAAGTGTTCTGTGGCCCGTCGATGGTGTTTACCAATGTGATCAACCCTCGAAGTGCTGTGGTGCGCAAATCCGAGTACAAATCGACTCGTGTTTTAAAGGGGGTCACAATTGGCGCAAATGCGACCATTGTTTGCGGAATTGAGATTGGCGAATATGCATTCATAGGCGCTGGTGCTGTAGTTACGAAGAACGTTCCGCCATACGCTCTGATGACGGGGGTTCCTGCAAAACAAGTCGGCTGGATGAGCCAACACGGAAACAAACTAGATTTGCCACTCGTTGGTGACGGAACTGCCATTTGCACAGTGACAAGCAAAAAATACCGACTAAGTGGCAAGTCCGTCTCCCTCGATAACCAAGTCTGCAGTTAAGACTTCGTACAATGTCTTCATCGACAATGAAGGTATGCGTGGCAAAAAACTTCGAGGCTAATGCACCTGCCGCTTTGAGATTACCGCAGAATAGTTTTGTTCGTTCCGTCATGGTTCTGTCCAGCGGAACGGCTATCGCACATGCGGTACAAGCGGGCTCACTCCCGATCTTAACGCGAGTGTATTCACCCGCTAACTTCCAGACAGCCGCAATATTTCAATCTTTGCTATTTATCTTTTCTGTTGCGGCCTGTCTTAGATTTGACACAGCAATTTCGCTTGCAAAAAGTAGTTTTGTCGCGTTGCAGTTGGTCTTTCTGTCACTGCTTTCTTGTGCAACAGTAGCGACGATCACTGCTGCACTGTTACTCATCGCTCCTAGAAACCTACTACTCCTGATTGGCGATGCGACGGTAATTAACTACTTTTGGCTCTTACCCGTTGGGATATTACTTGCCGGAACACTAAGCACAATACAGAACTGGCACATCCGAGAAAAGTCGTTCTCGGCTTTGTCGTACAGTAAAATTGCACAAACACTTTCCCTGGTTGCTACACAGGTGGGCTCTGGACTAGTTTCCCTAGCTCCTTCAGGATTGATTGTCGGGAGCCTGGTGCAATTTCCCGTAGGGCTCGCCATGCTCGGACGAAGAGTTTTCTTTGACGCAACCTCCGAACGTGCTCTTTTGTGCGATCGACGTGAATTGTGGAATACCGCACGGCAATACTATAAGTTCCCGCTGTACTCAACATGGGAATCGCTAGCCAATGTGGCATCTATGCAATTGCCACTGGTAATCATAGGAAGTCTTGCAATTGGTCCCGAAGTAGGCTATCTACAATTAGCCATGATATTGATGCAAGCGCCATTGGCGATTATGGGAGCGGCGATCGGTCAAGTTTTTCTTTCGAGATCCGCGGAGCACTTTCGTGCAGGTACGCTGGGGGACTTTACCGCTAACACAATGAGGTCATTGGCCTTGATCGGTGCAATTCCCTTGTTCTTGATCGGACTTTTATCGCCAATTGTTATTTCTTTCGTATTCGGAGACGAGTGGAGTCGTTCGGGCTGGCTGATACTATGGATGACCCCTTGGTTTTTTATGCAGTTCATAGCTTCTCCAACTTCAATGGTGCTTTATGTCACTGGACACCAAAGAGACGCGTTGATACTTCAATTTGCGGGGCTGTTTCTTCGAGTAGCTTCTGTCTTGCTTGCATATAGGTACAATAGCCTAATTGTCTCGGAAGCTTATGCGGTGTCGGGATTTGTTTTTTATTTTCTGTACCTACTCAGAATAAGAGCATGTGCCGGCACGCCGGCACCAGTTTCATAAAATAAGCAGAATATCGAATTTACCGTTCAGCGACGGTATTGTAGATCAATATGCCAACACCAATAATCGTTCTTCGCGTTCTCAAGATCATGGGAAGTACTGACGAAAAAATCTGATGAGCATTCACGTCAACACAGTTCGTCCAACAGAAACGGGAGGTATTTGGGGTGGATCGCTGCGCAATCAAAGTTTAGGAACGACGCAAATCGAACGAAATTCACCGCTCACGCGAATCGTAATGCTCTTGGCACTTGCGATTTATGGCTTATCCCTTTCGTACAATCTTGAGCACTACATGGCTGTGGTGTCACCGGAATACAAATTTACATTTGGCGAAGTCACTTTTATCGAGTACCTAACTTGCCTAACCGCATACGCATTCATCGCTTTTGAGATGCCAAAGACAATCGACCGTCCGTCATCGCTTTTCTTAATCGTTACTATTTTAATGATTTATATTCCTACAACCGTCATCATTGTTGGATCGTTTCAACCAAATGGATCTAATTTTGATTGGCCAATGTTAACCGTGATGACGGTGGGATTTGTCATAGCCTGTCGATTGGTAAGTCGTCTTCCTTGGCTCCCAGGAGACCGAGAATCGTCTAGAAGTTTCGAATATGTACTTATGTTCATTTGGATTTCGTCTGCAATGATTCTAGTCCTGCAATTTGGATCGATTATGCAGTTTGCAACGCTTGACACAATCTATGTTCAAAGAGAAATTGCATCGGTTAGAGACGTTTGGGAAGGATATCTACAGACCTATTTCGGATATGTATTCTCGCCGACTCTACTGGCGATTGGACTTAACAAACGATTGGCAATACCGATTGTAATGGGTTTTGCCGGAGCCCTAATTTTATTCATGATAACAGCCGAGAAAGCGGCATTGACCTATCCATTCTTATTGATCGGAGCGTGGTTCGCGTTAAAACACAACTACAAATGGTTGCTTCATGTTAACTTCATTGCGACAGCTTTTGCTATAATTTCGTTTTGGGCAACACTCTACTACCAAACCGTATATGCTGCAAATTTCGTTGCCGCATATTTCGTCAGTCGTTCTGTCATGATTCCCGGTGCGTGTGTGGTTTATTACGCCGACTACTTCGGTCAGAACGGGTATACCTACTTAAGCCACCTCAGAGGTTTTAATCAATTTATCTCAACCCCGCTATCGTATGCGGGAAATCCGCGTTGGCCTTCTTTAGGTCACCTAGTTGGGGAAGAGTATATTGGAATAAGAACTCTAAATGCCAATGCTAGTTTCATTGCCTCTGACGGAATGGCGAGTTTCGGCTATCTCGGTGTAATTATTTCCCTTGTCCTTTTTGCTATATTCCTCATCTACGTTGATAAGTTTTCACGTGGGCTTCCAAGTGCATTCGTGGTAACAGCTTTAGTTCCGTTGGCTCTAACTTGTACCAATTTATCACTGTTTACTCTCATGCTTTCATTCGGAGGGTTCTTGACACTGATTTCTCTAAAATACCAGTTCAAAACTATCAAGTTAGACGCTGAAACAATCAATTGGCGATTGGCATGAGGTTGAGCGTTTCCTATGAAGGGCTGTCGATTGCGCCGAATGCCGGCACAATGAAAATGTCGATCCCTATTCGGATAGGTGGCGGGACACCAACAAGATCCTAATTGACGAAACCTCTTAAAATTCTAATGCTTTGCGAGTTCTTTAATGAGAATCTCGAGTATCAGGAGAATCTGCTCCTAAAATACTATCGCAAGCATGGCTTCAAAGTAACCATTGTTGCTTCTACGTTGGATTCCGTGTTTGAATACTACTCGGACAAACATGACTTGCAAAAACCAACTCGTGAATACGAATACAACGGCGCGAAAATAATCAAATGTCAGTATCGATACGTGCGAATGTACAATCGACTTCGGAAATACAATGACATCACGCCAATCTTGGAGGCTGAAACTCCTGATTTGATCTATGTGCATGACATCATGCTGAACATAGATGAGGCAACGTGCTATGTCAAGAATAATCCGAATTGCAAGATGATCATGGACTACCACGCCGACTACAGCAACTCCGGTCGAAATTGGCTATCGTTGAAACTGCTGCACGGTCTTATTCGGAAGCGGTTTTACCTCGATCCTGCACGAAAGTTTATTCGTAAGATTTTCCCAATTGTCCCAGCCGGCTTTACGTTCCTAAACGAGGTTTATAATATTCCATTCACCGAAATGGAACTACTACCTCTTGGGGGTGACTACGATCTTGCACGAAAGATTGCTGCAAATGTTGATCGGAAAGACCTCAGAACTCAACTTGGGATCGACCGCTCCGATTTCGTTATCTTCACCGGTGGGAAGCTCAATGAAGTCAAAAAGACAGACCTGCTTTGTGAGGCAGTTTGCAATCTAAAGAATGACAAGATCCATGTGTTGATTGCCGGAAAGCCTGATTCCGAAAACTATGGACAATTGCTGAATGATATCGTCGGCCAACGAACCAATTTTCATTTTGTTGGGTGGTTGAGTAGCGAGGATGTATATAACCATATGGCCATTTCAGATATCGCGGTTTTTCCAGCAAGTCAGTCGATACTTTGGCAACAAGCTATCTGCATGCACCTTCCGCTTGTCGTTGGGGACACGGGAGGACAGTCGATTGAATATCTGAATATGAACTCAAGTATAATATCATTAAATAAAGAGGAGATCACCTCGACCAAGCTGGAAACGGTTGTGAATATGCTATTTCATAATTCGGCCGTGAGAGCCCAAATGTGCGCCGGTGCTGCAAAAACCGCTTCGGAACATTTGGACTGGAACAAGCTGATTTATAAAACACTACAATTCAATATCCCACCAAGCCGCTGATATGATTAAAACAGAAAATGCAAAACAAGTTTTGAATCAGGTCGATTGCCCCTATTGCAAAGAGAAAAACTATACACTTTGGGCCAGTGAAAATGGCTTCGACGCGGTTAAATGCAATGGTTGTGGGATTGTGTATGTCAACCCGAGACCTTCTTCGGAGCTTATTGATTCAGCGGTAAAAACAGGCACCCATGCGGAGGAGTTTGGGGCAATCAATGTTGTAACCGGGAGAATGCCCTCCAAAGTCAAATACTATCAAAGGATATTCAAGAGAGTGTTCTCCGACGTTTGGCAAAATGGAACGCCGATAACGTGGTTGGACGTCGGAGCTGGTTTTGGGGAAGTAATGGAGGCGATTCGCGAACTTGCACCGAGTTTGAGCTCCATCGAAGGCTTAGAACCGATGCACCCAAAAGCGATGCAGGCTAGAAATCGTGGGCTTACCATTCACGAACATTACCTTGATCAATTGACTAAAGAGTATCAATTCATTTCTGTTATTAATGTTTTTTCGCATCTCCCGGACTTTCACGAGTTTCTGAGAACGGCTCGAGAACGTTTGGTACCAAACGGTGAAATTTTAATTGAAACGGGCAATGTTGCTGATATGGAACGCAGCCGTTTTTCTGGCGTCCTTTCATTACCTGACCATTTAGTGTTTTCGGGCGAAAGGCACATTCATGGTTATCTTGAAAAAGCTGGCTTTGAGGTCGTAGGCCTGGAACGTTTTAGGACTGACACGGTGGTCGGCTGGGCCAAGGATATTGCCAGAAAACTTATGGGTCAACCGGTGCTGATGCGGCTCCCTTACACCTCTCCCTATCGATCGCTTCTGGTTCGGGCTAGACGAAAGTAAGTGTTTCAAACGCGTCGCTCACAACTGGGCAGCAAACCGTGGGCTAGCGCCCAACGGTTCACTCGCCGCAACGCCCTAATGGCGTGGAATTACGGCAATGGTAAATAACATGAAGCAGAATATGCAAATTCAAAACGCAGTCGGCCCTTTTTTCGCGGGAGATCCCAGTTATCGAATGTGCACCAAGACAATCATGGATACATCGGATCCGGAAATTGTCTTCGATAAAGACGGGATTTCAGACTACTATCACAATTTCCAACAGAGCATTGTTCCGAATTGGCATACGGATGAGCGTGGAAGTCAAGAACTTCACCGTCAAGCAGATCATATTCGAGCCGACGGCAAGAAGCGTGATTTCGACTGCATCATGGGACTTAGCGGCGGTCTTGACAGTTCTTTCGCAGCCTATGTTGCAAAAGAAATCATGGGCTTGCGGCCACTCATATTTCATGTCGATGCAGGTTGGAACACGCAGCAAGCGGTTAGCAACGTTGAGAAAATAGTCAACGGACTTGGATTGGATCTGTATACCGAAGTCGTGAACTGGGAGGAAATGAAAGACGTTCACCGAGCATTCCTAAAATCGCAAATTGCGGATCAGGACTTGCCTCAGGATGCCGTCTTTTTTTCAGGTCTCTACAAGTTCGCTCGTAAGAACAAAATTCGGTACGTGCTCACGGGGGCAAACTATTCGACAGAGTGCTGCCGCGAACCTGAAGCGTGGGGGGCTTATCCCGGACTTGACCTCACCCTCTTTATGGATATTCACAAGCAATTCGGTTCGATTCCGCTTAAGACCATGCCGCTCGTCGACATCTTGCAATACAAATTGGTGTATCGATACATTTATGGAATGCGAATTTTTAGGCCACTTAATTTCCTTCCCTACATCAAGAACGATGCAGAAACGTTGCTCAAAGAAAAGTTTGGTTGGGAGCCATTCAAGCATAAACATCATGAGTCCCGATTCACGCGATTCTACGAAGACTACTGGATGCCTCGAAAATTTGGTTATGAAAAGCGACGTGCCCATTTCTCCAGCCTAATTCTCACCAACCAGATGACACGCGATGAGGCACTTATTCGAATTGCCAAACCGGAAATGGACGAACAGTTTCTTAAACAAGAGTTCGAATATGTTGCAACGAAATTGAATTTCACCGTCGATGAACTTCAAGCGATTTTTGAAGGAAAGAACAAGACGTACCACGACTATAAAAACAAACGATACTTGATCGGAATCGGTGCACGTGCGATGGCAAAACTCGGTTTGGAGCGGAGACTATTTCGGTGATTGGGATCATTGACTATGGACTCGGCAATATTAAGGCATTCGTCAACATCTACAAGAAATTGGATATAGGACTGTCTGTTGTAAGCACAAAAAAGGATTTAGAGGGAATAACAAAGGTCATTCTTCCCGGAGTAGGTGCCTTTGACCACGCAATGACGCGTTTCTCCAAATCAGGGATGCGAGAGGCCGTGGAGGAGTTAGTTCTTGGTGAGAATGCACCTCTTATTGGAATTTGCGTTGGCATGCAAATGTTGGCACGCGACAGCGAAGAGGGAAAACTGCAAGGACTGGGTTGGATTGACGGAAACGTTCGAAAAATAGACACCAGCCGAATTGGTAGTGCCACAAAACTTCCTCACATGGGATGGAACGACGTAGTGCGTCGACGCGAGTCACCGATCCTAAAGTCATTTGAAACAACGAGTGAGTTTTATTTCCTCCATTCATTCTGTTTTCACAGCGACCGACCAGAAAACGTGGTTGCAACAGCTTGCTATGGCAACGACTTTGCCGCGATAGTGTCAAAGGGAAATATTTACGGCATCCAATGCCATCCCGAAAAAAGCCATCATTCCGGTGTAGCAATCCTACGGAACTTTGCAGAAATTTAGAATGCTTCGACCGCGAATAATACCGTGCTTGCTAGTTCATAAAAAGGGGCTAGTCAAAACAGTCAATTTCAAAACGCACAAATATGTTGGCGACCCAATTAACGCGGTGCGGATTTTTAATGAGAAGCAAGTTGATGAGTTGATGGTGCTCGACATTGACGCTGCCGTTGAGAATCGTGAACCGGACTATCAGATGATCGAGAACTTGGCTGCGGAATGCCGAATGCCTCTTTGCTATGGCGGCGGGGTTAAGACGGCCACTCAAGCTCAACGCATTTTCTCTCTCGGAGTGGAGAAAATCGCGTTTAGTTCGGCTATTGTTGAGAAGCCAGAACTGGTTTCGGAACTGGCGGATCAAGTTGGTAGCCAGAGTGTCGTTGCTGTGTTGGATGTAAAGAAAAAACTGCTAGGTGGATACGAGGTATTTACTAAGAATGGTTGTCTCTCTGCAAAAATAAAGCCAGTCGATTTAATTAAGAAATTCTCAGCCTTGGGAGCGGGCGAAATCGTAATCAATTCGATCGACAACGATGGAATGATGAAAGGCTACGACTTGAGTTTGATCGAATTATGTCGGGCTAGCACTGATCTTCCCATGACAGTGCTAGGCGGCGCAGGCTCTCTTGACCACATCGGTGAATTGATTCATCGCCACGGGATCATTGGGGCTGCAGCTGGTAGTTTATTCGTTTTTAAGGGTACCTATCGGGCTGTTTTGATAAACTATCCAACTCCGATACAAAAGCGAGAATTGCTACAAAAACACATGCATCGATCATAAGTCGGGCTGAGCCGCACGCTAACGCGCCCGCGGCTGATTAGCCGGAGGGCGCTAGCGAAATGGCACTCACTTTGAGCCGCAACGCGCTAGCGTGCGGGCCGGAAGTCAAAATCACTTGCAAACCCGGCCCTCATGCTAGCGCATTGAGGCTCAAAATTTACAAAGTGAGTGCCATTGGGCGTTAAGCCACAATTTGCGGCCCATGTTGTGATCGACGCCGGTTTTCAAGCGTCACCGAATCTGTCCATGTCACAAGCAGTGAGTAAGTATGTTTGACAACAAGACCCTATTGATTACCGGTGGAACCGGCTCGTTTGGAAATGCCGTTTTGCGTCGATTTTTGCATACGGATATCCAAGAAATTCGTGTCTTCAGTCGTGATGAAAAGAAGCAAGAGGATATGCGAATCGCGCTGAGCAACCCCAAAGTCAAGTTCTACATTGGCGATGTTCGCGAATACCGCAGCGTGGCCGACGCAATGAAGGGAGTGGACTACGTTTTCCAAGCGGCTGCACTCAAACAAGTTCCATCGTGCGAGTTCTACCCCTTAGAAGCGGTTCGGACGAATGTGCTCGGCACGGAAAACGTTCTGAACGCTGCTATAGACAACCGTGTGGAGAGCTTGATCGCGTTGAGCACCGACAAAGCAGTTTACCCGATCAATGCTATGGGGATCAGCAAAGCGATGATGGAGAAGATCGTCATCGCTAAATCGCGACTTGTGGACGCTTCGGAAACTCGGCTTTGTTGCACTCGCTATGGGAACGTAATGGCTTCGAGGGGGTCCGTGATTCCCCTCTTCATTGATCAGATTTTGGAGGGTAAACCATTGACGGTTACCGATCCGAATATGACTCGATTTTTAATGTCTTTGGACGATGCTGTCGATTTGGTTTTGTTCGCTTTTGAGCACGGTCAGCAAGGGGACACGTTCGTGCAAAAAGCTCCCGCGTCAACAATTGCTGATCTCGCGGCGGCCCTATCGGAATTGTTCGGGTCAGAACACGAGGTACGAACGATAGGCACACGTCACGGCGAAAAACTATACGAAACATTGCTTACACGCGAAGAAATGGCAAAAGCCATCGACTTGCCAGGCTATTTCCGAATCCCCGCTGACAACCGAGACCTCAACTACAACAAGTACTTCGTCGAAGGGGAAAAGAATGTCTCCGTTTCCGAGGACTACAATTCTCATAATACTCAGCGATTGTCGGTCCAAGAAATCAAAGAGAAGTTGTTGGGCTTGGACTATATTCGCGAACGACTAAATGAGCGCGAGCGAGTACCAGGCGCGTCGGTGTAGCCGAAGGTCGTAGTGGATCTTGTTAAAGATTCTTTTGCCGACAGGATCTTTAACAAGATCCACTACCCTAGACTTCCAAACGTGGATGTGGGACTGTAAAAAATCTTCGCGTCGCTAGTTATTTCGAAGGCTTTCCCCTTTTTACAGGCTGGACGCCGATGCTACGTTTTTGATCATGAAAAACATTCTTATCACGGGTGCGAACGGCTTCATTGGCCGCAATCTTGATCTTGCGCTTCGACGGCTCAATGAATTCCGCATTGGGCATTCACTTCGTGTCGATTCTTCAAGCGAATTAAGAGAGAAGGTTCAAAACGCCGACGTGATTTTTCACTTAGCTGGTGCGAATCGGCCTCTCGACCCATCGGACTTTCTCAAGATCAACTCTGGCGTGACCAAGACGATTGTAGACGCAATCAAGGATAACCCAAGCAAGAAACAACAGTTGGTTTACTCATCGTCGATCTTAGCTAGTGCCGATAGCCCATACGGATCGAGCAAGCGACAGGCTGAGGAATCGATTGAATCCCTTTTTGGACTCGCAAACAAGGTAGCCCATATCTACCGGCTACCTAACGTCTTCGGTAAATGGTCGCGGCCAGAATACAACTCAGCGGTGGCCACATTTTGCCATAACATCGCGCGCGGCTTACCGATTATCGTTTCGGCACCGGAACGGCAGATGGAAATGGTTTACATTGATGACGTTGTAGGAACTTGGATCGAGCAGCTCCGCGAAACCGCACCCTCAAGCTCCTACCGCGAGGTGCAACCCGTGTTGCAATGCTCTCTGGCCGATCTTGCCAAACGCGTCTATGCGATTCACGAGATGCGGACCACACTGCATGTGCCAGACCTAAGCGATCGACTCAACCTAGCGTTGCACGCAACCTACACATCGTTCGTTCCGGAATCCGATCTGGCGCGTCCCGTTCAACTACGATCGGACGAACGAGGATGGCTGTTCGAACTGACCAAGTCTCCTACATTTGGTCAGGTGTTTGTTTCCACCACAAAGCCAGGTGTGACGCGAGGCAATCATTTCCATGATTCCAAGATTGAGCGTTTTTGTCTGGTACAGGGCCAGGGGCTAATTCGATTTCGAAAAACGGGCTCCGACGAAGTGATTGAGTATCCAGTCAACGATTTGGATATCAAGTTGGTGGACATCCCGCCTGGCTATACCCACTCGATTGAAAACGTAGGTGATTCAGACATGCTCGTATTGTTCTGGGCCAATGAGATATTTGATCCATCGGTTCCAGATACCCATTTTGAGAAAGTGCTGCGTTGAAAAAACTATCTTTAGCCATAGTCGTCGGTACACGGCCGGAGATCATTCGATTGTCACGAGTGATCGCAGCAGCCGATTCGTACTTTGATTTGACGCTAGTTCATACCGGCCAAAACTATGACTATGAACTGAACGAAATATTCTTTAAAGACATGGAGATACGAAATCCGGATGTTTTTTTGAATGCGGCCGGAAAGACTGCGGCTGAAACCATTGGGAATACCATCGCAAAATTCGACCAGTTTCTTGAAACCAAGAGCTTTGATGCGATGTTGGTATTGGGCGACACCAATAGTTGCTTGTCAGCACTCTCAGCCAAACGTCGCAAGATTCCTGTTTTCCACATGGAAGCTGGCAACCGTTGCTTTGATCAACGAGTACCTGAAGAAATCAATCGTAAAATCGTAGATCATATTAGCGACATCAATCTCACTTACAGTGACATTTCGAGGGAGTATTTATTGCGAGAGGGGCTGCCACCTGATCGAGTGATCAAAACAGGTAGCCCGATGTACGAAGTCTTGAATCACTACCTGCCCAAGATTGAAAGTTCGGACGTGCTCGAACGATTAGGGCTGAAGGCTGGTGAGTACTTTGCGGTCAGCGCACATCGTGAGGAAAATGTAGACAACCCTTCCAATTTTTCGGATTTGATCGAATCGCTCAATCGTATTGCAGAAACGTACAAGAAACGGATCATTTTTTCAGCGCATCCACGTACACGAAAAAAGCTGGAAGCAAACGAAGTTATTTTCGATCCGCTTGTCGAGTTAATGAAGCCCGTAGGATTCTCGGACTTCGTTAAGTTGCAAAAAAACGCATTCGTTGTTTTATCCGACAGCGGAACCATTTCGGAAGAATCTTCCATCTTGAATTTCCGGGCTATCAACATTCGTCAGGCGCACGAACGTCCCGAAGCAATGGAAGAAGCCTCCGTGATTATGGCAGGGGTTAGCCCCGATCGAATTTTCCAAGCCATCTCGGTCGTGACTAGTCAGCCAGTAGGAAGCCAACGTGTGTTACGTCCTGTTTCGGACTACTCCATGCCTAATGTTTCCGAAAAAGTAATTCGCATCGTTTTGAGCTACACAGACTACGTGAATCGCGTTGTCTGGTCAAAGCCATGCCATTAGTTGTATGGCGCTCCGCGTCGTAGGATCACGACACGGATACGCTGTGATTTTTTGCGATCCGAAGAAAGTACCCATCACGCTCCGCGTGATGTTGCCTTAAAAACCAAAGGTTTTTGGACTGCGGAAATCACGCGGAGCGTGATTGGTACTATAAAATCACAACCTAGGAGCGTCGTGCAACTATGCTCGGTTAAGCGTGGGGTAAGCTTCCAGCTTGCCTTTATTAATTCTTCGCAAGCTGGAAGCACAAGCCACAAAACGATGACCATGAAAGAACGCTTGTACGGAGAAAGCGAATTCGCTCTGTTATGTGAACAGTCGCTAATCAACGAGCGATTGCGTCAGCACCACAACATTCATACTGATTATTCAGATCCCTGCCAGCGACTTTTCGTTGCGATGCAACCTCGATCGTACGTCGTGCCGCATCGACATACTTCCCCAGCCAAAACAGAGACGTTTGTTGTTTTGCGTGGAATCATTGGGCTGGTGTTTTTTGATGAAGAGGGGCAAGTTGAAAGGACTTCACTCCTTGGCCCAAATTGCAATTCTCAAATCTGCGATATTGGGCCGGGAACATGGCATACCGCAATTGCGCTGATTGCCAACTCCGTCTTTATGGAGGTAAAACCTGGCCCGTACAGTCCTATTGAGAACGTCGATATTGCGCCATGGGCCCCATCCTACGGAACATGTGGAATAGAAGAGTATTTGGACTCACTCTATTGCAATTTGGCCGGTAAAAAAAGCGGCATCGATCATAAGTCGGGCGGAACCGCACGCTAACGCGTTGCGGCTGATTCGCCGAAGGGCGTTAGCCAAATGGAACTCGCTTTGAGCCGCAACGCGCTAGCGTGCGGGCCGGAAGGCAAGTAATCACTTGCAAATCCAGCCCTCACGCTAGCGCAATGAGGCTCAAAATTTACAAAGTGAGTGCCGCTGGGAGTTAGCTCACGGTTTGCGGCCCATGTTGTGATAGACGCCAAAAAAGCAACCAAATGAACATTCTATTTTTAAACCAGAACTTCCAACCGGAGCCTATGTTCAAGGGGCTACCCTTGGTTGACGCATTTCGAAAGCGTGGTCACCAAGTTGAGGTTCTGACAACGTTTCCGAATTATCCGGGTGGAAAGATCTATCCAGGATATCGCCAAAGACTCTGGCAACATGAGTGGCTCAACGAAACAAAAATAAACAGAGTTCCTTTGGTCCCTAACCATAGCCGTAGCGGCGTTCGACGAATTCTGAGTTACGCTTCATTTGGGATGTCAGCGTTTTTGGGGAGCCCCTTCCTAGTCAAAAAACCTGACCTGATCTATATATACAATTTAATAACACTTGTTCCCGCGGCGAGGCTACTTCGTCTATTGTACGGGTCACGTATTGTTCTGGATATTCAAGACCTATGGCCAGAATCCGTTGCGTCATCTGGAATGATGCAGTCGGCCCTAAGCTTAAAGCTGCTCAAGTATTTTTGCCGTAATCAATACATGCGTGCGGACCGCTTGGTGGTGCTTTCGCCTGGTTTCAAACGCAATCTAGTCGATCGGGGAATACCTGAAAGCAAAGTCGACGTCGTGTATAACTGGTGCGACGAATCATCTATCACTGTTCCAATGCCAGATGCAGAAATGTCCGAACGTTTTGGACTAGCCGGACGGTTCAACATCGTTTTTGCTGGGACAATGGGTGTTGTGCAAGCGCTGGATTGCGTTATTGAGGCAGCTCGAAAACTACAACATTCCGATCCAAAAATACTCTTCACGTTTATCGGCGGTGGAATTGAGATTGACCGCTTGAAAGCCCTGTCCGCAGACCTTCCAAACGTCCAATTTTTGCCCTCGCTTCCACAGAACGAAATTGGAAACGTCTATTCTAACTCGGATGTGCTACTCGTTCATCTAAAAGACGATCCCATTTTTCGCATAACTGTACCTTCAAAAATCCAAGCTTATCTTTACGCTGGTAAGCCGATACTGTGTGGTGTTCGAGGTGATGCGAGCGACTTGATCGTAGAATCAAAATCCGGACTAATATTCAATCCGGAAGATTCCGAATCTTTGGTTTCCGCAGTTAAGTCTCTCTACTATATGCCCGCACAAGATCGTCTTAGGATGGGAGAATCGGGTAGACGGTTTTACCACGACACCCTTTCAATGAGCCATGGCATAGCTCAATTGGAATCGGTATTCAATTCAGCATACGCGTCGGGCAGAAACAAGTGATCGATCTCAAGCTTGAAATAGGTGACGAATTTGAATAACAAATCAGACTTCTTGGTCGTCGGCGGCGGGATTGTCGGACTTACCATCGCGCGCGAATTAAAGTCTCGGTTTCCTCAAAGTTCCGTAACCGTGTTGGAGAAAGAGAAAAAGGCAGGGTCGCATTCAAGTAGTCGGAATAGCGGTGTCCTCCACAGTGGAATCTATTACCCACCAGACACACTCAAGGCTAAGATTTGCCGACAGGGTTCGATTGAGATGGCAGAGTACCATGAGTCACGTGGACTGCCACTGAGTCGCTGCGGCAAGATTCTTGTGGCGACAAATGAATTTGATGCACCTCAACTTCAATTGCTGTGGGAGCGAGCCCAAGCAAATGGCGTTGTTGCTGAAAAACTGGACGAGGCGTCACTTAGGGATGCCGAGCCCGAAGCCAGGTCATCAACTGGCAACGCTCTCTATGTTGCAGCAACATCAGTCGGCAGTCCAAAAGCGATGATCGAAACACTTTCGAGGGAGGTCATCGATCAAGGGGTGAACCTATCCGTGTCGTCGGAAGTAGTCGCTGCTTCAGCAGATGGTCGATCCATCTCGCTTAGGAATGGAGACAAGATCTTGTTTGGTCATATGGTCAACACCGCAGGGTTGCATGCCGACCGCATCGGGAAAATGTTTGGGGTTGGCAAAAGATACACCATGTTGCCGTTCAAAGGGCTCTATTGGAAGCTAGCAGCAGACTCGGGTCTCAAAATCAAACACCTCATCTATCCAGTTCCCGATCTACGAGTTCCATTTTTGGGGGTACACACAACAACATCTACGGACGGGGTAACGTATCTCGGACCAACAGCTGTCCCGGCATTTGGTAGAGAAAACTATCGCGGCTTAGCTGGCGTCGACTTCATCAAGCTGCCAGGAATGCTGGGTCTCTTGGCCAAGCAGTTTTATCACGGGAATGACGGTTTTCGAAGACTTGCGTGGCAGGAGGGACGACGCTATTTCAAACCCTGGTTTTATCAAGCAGCCAAAGCTATTCTTCCGCGACTGAAGATTGAACATTTGCAAACATGTGACAAGTCAGGAATTCGCCCACAGTTGCTCGACTTGCAAACCAACCGACTCGTCAACGATTTCTTAGTTGAGAAAGCCGAAAATTCGACTCATATTCTGAATGCAATCTCGCCTGCTTGGACATGTAGTTTTCCTTTCGCTCGATACATCTGCGACAACTTCATTCAGAAATAAGCACTACGGCAGAAGTTCTTTGTAAGATCGTTGTGGCAGTGTCGCTCCGCGACACTGAATTGCCGAGTCGCGGAGCGACATCGGCTACATGTTATGCACTTGAATAACCTGATGATTTTACACCACATGATTTTGTCTTAAGAATTCAATGCGAGCTCATGCCGCTACAATTATCCAATCTGGAACGACGGATCGAGACTATTCTTATACAAACACCAGGGGTTTCGCTTGACCATGACCGCGAGATCGGCAAGTATTGCACCATAGCCAGCAAAGTCCAATTTGGGTGTGGCTATAAGGCTGGTATGTTGAGTTCTGTTTTGCAACTTAAGAGATTTAGCGTCGATCACAACATGGGCCGCAAACCGTGAATCAGCCGCAACGCGTTAGCGTGCGGTTCAGCCCGATTTATGATCGATGCCCGAGATTTGCTGGTGCCCCTTCGTTCGTTTTAGAATAGTGTGCAGTTCGTTTGTCCTACCCAACAAGATGGAGATTCGTGTATGAGTAAAAGTATCCTAGTAACAGGCGGTGCTGGTTACATTGGAAGCGTTTTGGTACGACAGCTTTTGACGAAGGGTTATAAGGTTCGTGTATTAGACTCCTTGAAATTTGGTGGCGATGCATTGTACGATGTTGCTCAGCACCCCAATTTCGAATTCATCAAAGGTGATGTTCGTGAAAAGGATGTTGTTGGTAAAGCCCTAAAGGATATTGATGCTGTAGCGCACTTGGCAGCGATCGTCGGAGACCCGGCTTGCAAAAAATTTGCAGACGAAGCAAACGAAGTCAATGGAGCTGGGTCTATAGAACTTTTCAAGGCATGTGAAGAAGCCAATATCGAGCGGTTTGTGTTTGCATCCACTTGCTCCAACTATGGAAAGATGGCAGACCCGAACGCTTTTGTCGTGGAAGAATCGGACCTCAATCCAGTATCGCTATATGCCGAGCTCAAGGTCGCATTTGAGTCGTTTCTAATGAAAGAACGTCGAGACTCAAAAATGTGTGCGACTGCATTGCGATTTAGCACGGTTTATGGTTTTTCTCCGCGAATTCGTTTTGATTTGACGGTCAACGAGTTTACTAGGAATGTGGCACTGACTGGTGAACAAGAGATTTGGGGGCCAGAATTCAACCGCCCCTACTGTCACGTAGACGATTTGGCGCGAGCTGTCGTGTTGGTGCTTGAATCCCCGGTAGCCATAGTGAAGGCTCAGGTTTTCAATGTTGGCGATACAGCAGAGAATTACACGAAACGCAATTTGATGGAAGAGATTGCTGAGATAATACCGAATACAAAGGCACATTACGTGGATTCGGCGGAAGATCCTCGCGATTACCGTGTGAACTGCGACAAAATAAAAAAACAACTTGGGTTCAGCATTACCAAGACGGTCCCGGACGGAATTCGAGAGATCTACAAACTGATTCAAAACGGACTTATTTCGGATCCGCATTCACCTAAATTCAGAAACGTCTAGCACTATGATCTTACTGTCAGGCCCAAATGTTTCGGGAAACGAGTGGAAGTATGTCAAGGACTGTTTAGACACAGGGTGGGTTTCGTCCGTTGGGGCTTATGTAAACAAATTTGAGCAGATGGTTGCCGACTTTGCAGGAGCGAAGTACGGGATCGCAGCGTCTTGCGGAACTGCAGCGCTTCATATTTCGTTGCTCCTCAGCGGGGTTCGAAGAGACGATTATGTGATCGTTCCAAATGTGACCTTCGTTGCGAGCGTAAATTCGATCTGCTACACCGGTGCACGGCCGCTGCTGGTTGATATCGATCCTGAAACTTGGCAGATGGATCTGGATCTGCTGGAAAGCGTTTTGGCTGCCGAAACCTATATCAAGGATGGTCAATGCTTCCTGATCAAGGACGATCGTCGCATCTCTGCGATAATGCCTGTGCACGTTTTGGGGAACATGTGCGACATGGACCGTCTTGTAGATCTTGCAAATCGATACAAACTCGTCGCGGTTGAGGATTCTACAGAAGCTCTCGGTTCCTACTACAAGGGAAAACATGCCGGTACCTTTGGCCGTTTCGGCACGTTCTCATTCAACGGTAACAAGATCATTACAACTGGCGGTGGTGGAGTGATCGTTACCGACGACGAAAATCTTGCTAAACGCGCAAAACATATCACAACCACCGCCAAATCGGACTCGTTTGAATACTTGCACGATGAAGTTGGCTACAACTATAGGCTGGTCAATGTGCTTGCAGCGATGGGTGTCGCACAAATGGAACAACTCCCTAAGTTCCTCGAAAGGAAAATGCAAATAGACGCTTTCTATCGGAAAGAACTTCAAGGGCTCGGGGATATCCAATTTCAGAAAGTCCACAGCGACGTGAGGCCCAATCGTTGGCTCTTTACCTTTCAAACGACGAAACAAAAAGAGGTCTTGAAAGCGCTAAATGATTGTGGGATGCAATCGCGTCCTTTTTGGGTTCCAATGAATCAGCTTGAAATGTTCAAAAACGACATCTATATTTCGGATCGTAATTCGTCTCGAAATGTATATTCGACCTGCCTGAGTATTCCTTGTTCAACCTACATAACTGACGTTGAAATGCAGTCCATCGTCGATACTATCAAAGGCTGCTACTCTCTCCATGCAGCAACGTAAGAGATCCCGATGAAAAGATTGTTCGACTTGTTTGTTTCAGGGATGGTTTTGTTGCTGCTGTCCCCAATACTTCTCCTTGTGAGCGTAATCCTAAAGATCACTGGTGAACGGGAGGCATTCTATCTCCAGGAGCGAATTGGCTTCCAAGGAAAGATATTCTTCATTACCAAATTTGTCACCATGGTTAAGAACAGTGCCAGTATCGGTTCCGGCGACATAACGCTACGAAACGATCCACGCGTTTTGCCAATTGGACGAATACTTCGCAAGACAAAACTAAACGAGATCCCACAGTTTTGGGACGTGTTCGTTGGTAAATTGTCTCTGGTCGGATGGCGGCCATTAATGAAACGAGGCTTTGATGACTACCCTGCATCCGTACAGACTAAAATCGTTCAGGTGAAGCCAGGGCTAACCGGGATCGGTTCGCTTGTTTTCCGGGATGAGGAAGGCGTGATCGCACTCGCACAAAAGAAGGGGCTCGACGTTCGAATGTGCTATCGAGACGACATAATGGCATACAAAGGGGAACTTGAATGCTGGTACATCGACAACTTTAGTCTTTGGACAGATTTCAAAATTGTATTGGCAACTGCAATCTCCGTTTTGGTTCCAAATTGGAAGGGATATCTAGGCTGGTTCCCCGGTTTGCCACAGCCGACTTCCGCATTGATCTGCGAGCATTTTGGTATTGCGAAATGATCGGTGATCAGTGCACGTAAATCAAACGCTGAATAAACAACTCCGAAGTTGAAAAGTAATATGAGTGCAATTACAAAGTGGATCGATAGGAACTTTTACCCCACGCATGAAGACAGTTGGGACAACGTAATCTTTCGAAAAATGGTATTGGACCATGCGAACCAAGGAACCGTATTGCTGGATGCTGGAGCAGGAAGTGGTTGTTTGCCTCAAATGGACTTCAGAGGACATGTCGCGAAGGTCATTGGGGTAGATCCCTCGAACGAAGTGATAAAGAATCCGTTTCTAGACGAATCTCATATTGGTTTTTGCGACGAGATGCCTTTTCTTCCCTCCAATTCCATTGACATTGCCGTGTCAAATAATGTCCTGGAGCACGTTGAACATCCAGAAGCATTTCTAAAAGAAGTGCAACGCGTTTTGAAGCCCGGCGGGATCTACATAATAAAAACGCCCAACGTCTATCACTACATGCCATTTATTGCCAGAATCACCCCAGACTGGTTTCACGTTTTCTACAATCGATTGAGGGGAGTGGCGGACGAAGACGTTTTCCCTACCCGTTACAAAGCAAATTCCAAAAGGGCTCTGCTCGAAAACGCAAAAAAAGCTGGTCTATCCATTGTGGAACTTAAACTGGTGGAGGGGAGGCCAGAGTACCTCAGAATATTTGCCCCATTCTACATCGTGGGTGTTGTGTACGAGAGACTTGTAAACGCTCTAAATTTATCGCAGCTAAAGATAGTGATTTTTGCAGTGATGAGAAAGGAGTAGGGCGTCGATCACAACATGGGCCGCAAACCGTGGGCTAGCGCCCTTCGGCTCATCAGCCTTGGGCGCGCAAGCGTGCGGTTCAGCCCGAATTATGATCGATGCCAGGAGTAGAATAGATGTCTGATCCTTCAACCTTTCACTTGGTCCGCGCGGCGATCCAGGAAGTCCTAGAGGAATCTGGCGCGCATCCGTCGTGTGAAATCAATGCACAAACGCGTTTGCGTACTGATTTGGATCTGGATTCGCTGGACCTTGCTGTTTTGACGGTTAAAATTGAAGCAAAAACAGGCGTCGACGTCTTTGAAAATGGAATCGTCTCGACGGTCGGCGAAATACTTAGCAAGATTGATGAGCTGTAGGCCCTTTTTTGCAGACAAATCGTCCCGCATGCGCAAGACGTACGGGGATCTAGTCCACGACGTGAACACGATTAAGTTTGTCTCCAATATCTGTACTGAAGGCGATCATTACAAATTACTAACAACTCTGGTTGCCTCGCTTTGTAGTGATCAGGATATTTCATTAAGCCAACATTCTGCCGCTTGCGACCTGTCGACTGGCACCGCCTTGGCTCCGGTGCAAGCAAACTTGCAACTATCCGATCTATGGAACCGTATTGCGAACTCCGTCAGTAAAGTCGGAGTGTTCACGTCAGGCACAACGGGACGCGCGAAGCTGGTGGAGCACCGTATGGAGACTTTGGTCCGGTCGATTCGTAATACGCCTCGCCATAGAGAAGACGTTTGGGGGTTAACTTACCATCCCGCAAGTTTTGCCGGACTGCAAGTGGTTCTGCAAGCGGTAAGCAATCTTAATCCACTCGTTTGTCTTACTGGACTTGATGCTGCATCGGTTCATGATGAGATTCGGTCGCAGCGAATATCTCATCTCAGCGCCACCCCAACCTGGTTGCGGCTCATTTGCAGTGACGGAATCGTACATAAAAGTGTCTCGCACGTTACTGTAGGTGGAGAAATTGCAGATAAATCCCTGATCGATCAGGTACAGTCCCGTTTTCCAAACGCACTATTTCGAAATATCTACGCATCCACAGAGTCTGGCTCTGTTTTGCTTTCGCATGGCGATGTGTTTCGCGTGCCAGAAAGCCTAACTGGCAAATTCAAAGTGGTAGACGGAATGCTGGCTATCCATCGCAATTTGCTGGCAGAGTCCGTTCAGAGCCAAGACCCCAGTGAGTTTTATCTGACTGGCGACTGCGTCGATGTCGTGTTGGATAATCCGTTATGCTTTCGGTTTCTGGCTCGGCGCATTGACTGGATCAACGTTGGCGGAAACAAGGTCAATCCGCACGAGATTGAAAGACGGCTGGTTGCTATCGATGGCATAACTGACGCAAAGGTATTCGGTCGCAAAAATTCGGTCACCGGCAATATCGTTTGTTGTGAAATCGTACGTTCCGGTAGCGCGACGATCACGAAGGCGAACATTCGAGAATCGCTTGAGAAGTTGCTTGATTCTTATATGGTCCCACGGATCATCGAGTTCGTTGATGCGATTGACAAAACACCCACCGGAAAAAAGGACCGTTTGACCTAGAGTTCAATCCCTTGTGGACTTACTCTCCTGCTTGACGTAGTATGAGGACAGCAGGAGGTCTAACCTACCTTCAAAGCAAGGGAACAATTGGTCTATACCGAGATATGAATATACTTCTAACAGGTGGCTCACGTGGGCTAGGGCTTGTCGTCGCACGTCAGCAGCTTGAACTTGGAAATACAGTTTATGTTGTCAATCGCTCCATTTCGTCGGAGCTCAACGAACTCATAAAACAACACGGCGATCGTGTAGTGTTTGCGGAATGTGATCTTGCAAAGCCTGCTACGATCAAGGAGTCGGTCTTTGAACGGCTCATTGGAAACGAAGTGCCGATTCACGGGTTCGTGAGCAACGCGGCCATTGCCTACGACAACCTGGTGAGCAATCTGGATCTTGATTTGGTAGAAACCATGTTCCAGGTGAATGTGTTCTCGCCGTTAGCGCTGACAAAACTCGTCATTCGGAACATGTTGCTGCACCAGATCGCAGGCTCTATGGTCTACGTCTCTTCCATTTGTTGTCACAAGGGATACAAAGGACTGGCGATGTATGCAGCCACCAAAGGAGCAGTAGAGGCATTTTCAATCAATGTCTCTCGAGAATGGGGATCTAAGGGAATTCGCTCCAATTGCGTTGTGCCTGGTTTTATGGAAACATCGATGTCGTCCAAATTGCGCGACGCAGACCGGGAAAAGATCTACAGTCGAACAGCGTTAAAAGAGGCTACTTCCATTGCGTCGGTGGCGTCAACGATTGGCTTTCTTTTGAGCGATGCAAGTTGCTCCGTTACAGGACAAGAGTTTGTGGTCGACGCAGGAACCATATAGAATGCTGCCAACTTTAATCGTGTTTGGAGACAGAACAGCCAACGAAGTTCTTGAAGCGGCAAGACTTGCGTACCCGAATTCTTTTGGCAGCATCGAGCGATTGTATTTCGAAGAACCCTCGTTTACCGACGTACATTTACCCAAGCACGTTCAAAGTGGCATGGACGTTTTTTACAACATTGGAGTTGCAGACGTACGTGTTAAACTGCTGATCCACGCACGTTGCCTTCAAGCGGGATGGCGACCGTTTACGGTAGTGCATCCATCCGCTGTCATTTCGCCCTCTGCACGACTCGGGCAAGGTGCTTTTGTTGGTCCGCTTGCAGTGCTTTCAACCAACTCCAACGTTGGCGACCACGGCATCGTCCATTTGAATTCTTCCGTTGGCCACGACGCGAGCATTGGGGACTATTGTGCAATACTTCCAGGAGCGAGAATCAGCGGAACGGTCAAGATCGGAGATCGTGTGCTTATTGGAAGCAACGCATTTGTTAATGCTGGAGTGCGGATCGGAAATGACTGTCAAGTGGATGCGTTAACTTACGTCTGTCGCGACCTCCCGGACGGGCACATTTTGTCAGTGCGAGCGAATGGTCCGATGAAACGGATTGTCAGAAACTAGTTTCGAATGAACTTGGTCTTGCCGTGCGTGACTCACATGAAGCTCCCCATATCGATTATTGGATTTGGAGGACACGGACGCGTTGTTGCTGCCGCTCTCAGCGCGTCAAACCATAGAATCGTTGCCGTAACTGATTTCCGACCGGATTTGGTAACCCATGCTCCTAAAAATGCCCTAGTGCTCACCGACGAATTGCTTCTGCAGAGGTTCGGACCTGAAGAAATTGTGTTGGTGCTGGGTATAGGAACCGTGAAGCCGACATATGAAGACGGCTTAACGCGTCAAGTAGTGAAATCGTTTCAAAAGCTCGGGTACCGGTTCGTCGGCCTAAGACATCCAACAGCTTGGGTAGCAGAAGATGCCATCGTTTCCGCAACTGCTCAAATTCATGCTGGCGTTATAGTGCAGCCTAACTCGAGTGTGGGCGATTTTTCCATTCTAAACACGCGATCATCAGTGGACCACGACTGCCAAATAGGAAGTTATTGTCATTTGGGTCCCGGTTCGACCCTTTCTGGCAACGTTATGGTCGGAAGTGGAAGCCATTTAGGTACCGGCTGCAATGTGATTCAGGGTGTTCGGATCGGTGAGTCGTGCTTGGTAGCAGCGGGCGCCACCGTGGTTCGAGATATCCCTAACTACGAATCCGTAAAGGGTGTACCCGCAAAGAGTTTTCGTCCCCAACACTCTTTGGATTAGCAGTTGGGACAACTGCTCTACTCTGAGCCACGCTGCGTTTGACTGTCTGTCATGGCATCTTCAACTGAAACTCATCGAGAAAAATTTGACTGAAACTTCGCGACTACGTTTGAGCCTGACGGACTGGGCGTTTGCAATTGCCCTCGTGTGTCTTGCGCCCATGTTGTGGATACAGTGCCTGAGCCTTTGGGCGAGACCGCATTTCCAGTTTTTCCCAATGGCTTGGTTGGGCTTTGCCTATTTTGCACATGAGCGATTGGGTGGGCTTGCGTCCTGTCAATCAAGGACTCGCTTTTTATCCGGCCTCGGAATCGCCGCCTTCTGCCTCGTCGCTTCCGCAGAATCCGTTCTCATTTCTTCGCCATGGCTGGCTTATGCGTCTGCTGTTGGACTCGTGGTCGCTTGGCTGCTTCTGCGAGGAAACAATCTGCGATGGAAACCAACCGTAGGCTTGTCAAGCGTATTGTGGATGACCCTTCCGTTCCCAGCAGGCTACGACGACAAACTGATCCAATTCCTTCAACGATTATCCAGTTCCTTTACGAGTGTTATTCTTGATTGTATTGGAATATTGCACTTGCCCGAGGGAAATGTTCTCGAACTAGCTCAAAAACGCTTGTTCGTAGATGAGGCTTGTAGCGGTGTGGATAGCCTGTATGCGTTGATGGCAATTTGTCTTTGTCTCGTGCTATGGTTTCGTCAACGTTTGTTTGTTGCTGTAATTTCGCTTTCGCTCGTTCCGGTTTGGGCCTCCTGTGGAAACATTGTGCGATTGGTCTCCATAGTACTTGGGCTCGAGTGGCTGGGGATTGATTTGTCACACGGAATGCAACACACCATCCTCGGCCTGTTGGTTTTTGCCGGGGCGTTTAGTTGCGATTTCGCATTCATTCAGTTCGCCGGAGCGGTGTTTAGACGAACAACCATTGGAGACATTCCAGCACCGGACATCTCGCTCCTTTCCGCTACTACAGACATTCCGAATTCGGAGAGTAGCAATCCGTTTCAAAACTACAGTAAATTGCAAATAGCAGCTTGCGGTCTTTTCACCCTCTTCTTCCTCGCGATTGGCACATTCTCATTGCAGATACTTGCGCGGAGGACTTTGCATAGTTATCCAACTTTCGACAAGCAAGTACTTGCAACAGTCAAGGAATCTCAGGATCTGCCGAAGCGATTAGGTGACTGGCAGTTCGAATCTTATCAAAACTTGGAACGGGGTCGTGAAAGCGCACAGGGACAGTTTTCGAACGTTTGGATGTACCGAAGTCCAATCGGCCGAGTCATGCTCTCAACCGACTTCCCCTTCCGTGGCTTTCATTTGCTAGATATTTGCTATCAGGGAGCAGGTTGGAGACTCAATACGGCGTCTCGGCAAATCGAACAGCCATCCACCAATTCGTCGAATCCAAACGAGGTTTTCTACATGCATGTTTTGGACATGGCAAATGACGAAGGTAAGTTCGCTTACGTTGCGTATGCCCTTTTTCAGCTCGATGGCACTTCCATTCAAAGTGCGGCCAAGGGAGTACGCGGACTTGAACGCTTCGAACAAACCATCCTTGAACCTGTTTCCTTTCAAATTCAAATCATGCTGGAATCGAATGAAGACATAGCGCCTGACGAACGCGAGAAAGTCCATCTCAATTTAGCGATTGCCGTCGAACGGTTGAGATCCAGTTTTCAAGTGCTGAAGACCGGTGAGTCCAGACCCGCGTCACAATCCACCCCAAAAGCAGATTAGGCGAGAGGCAGTTGCAATCCTACCTTAACCATCTCGTTGCACGGGCGTCTCGCCTGTAAAAATATGGACGAGAAGTCCATGCCACTTGGTATGTTTGTTCCCGCCCTCACGCTAGCGCAGAAGTCATAAGTCCCTTCCATTTTTTTTAGGCCTCTTTTCAATCTCCGGACCACACTTCTCGCGAAATATTTGGTTTCTCAGTTTCCGTCGGATTCATTCCGGCGGGGCAACATCTGACAGCTACCATTGCAAACCAGCTACCTTACTTAACTTACATCTTGGCTCTCCGTCTGGTTCATCCAGGCG
>JAYVPJ010000022.1:0-2660 GCA_043757445.1 Pirellula sp.
GAACGGCTCATTAAGTTGCGGAACGTCAATCGTCCGATACGACCAAACCCGTTAATTGCGATTCGAATTGTCACCGCTAGTGTTCTCCGCCAAAAGTAAGATAGACCTAGTAAAACGTCGATCTGGAATCAATCGATGCCAGATCGTCAGCTGCAAGCATCCACAACGAACGCCGTACGCCTGATTAAGAGAGGACAGGAGTATACAAGCGGTCGGAAACCTCATCAATAACAAAGAAAATCCACTGGCCAGGCGAAAAACTTGCCTACAATGGCATCAGCGAACTTAATAAATCAACGGTTCTTGTTTTCGGTCAATTCACATGTCCATTTCGTTACCCATCATCGAACCGACTGCAATTCCGCTAAAGGCGGACAATAGCACCTGCGGAACCAGCACAGGAAAAAACGGGAGCGTTGTCAGTCGATACTTAGACAACCTCGGTGAAAGGCAGCCCCACGGACCGATGGCCCGCGCGCCTCTGCCCATGTCCATGGAGGAGGCCAAATCGCGAGGTTGGGACGAATTGGATGTGGTTTTTATTACCGGTGATGCCTACATCGATCATCCAAGTTTTGCGATGTCCATACTCGGGCGGGTACTGGAAGCCGCTGGATACCGAATTGGAATCGTCAGCCAGCCCGACTGGCAATCCTGCGAACCTTGGAAGCGATTTGGACGGCCGCGACTGTTTTTTGGCATTAGCGCGGGCAATATGGACAGCATGATCAACCACTATACGGCCAACAAAAAGGTTCGCAACGACGACGCTTATTCGCCCGGGGGCAGGATTGGACTTCGACCCGATCGTGCAACGCTGGCGTACTGTCAAAGAGCTCGCGAGGCGTTCAAGGGGGTACCTGTCATAGCAGGTGGAGTGGAGGCATCGCTTCGGCGTTTGGCTCACTATGACTTTTGGAGCGACAAAGTTCGACGCAGCATCTTGCTTGATAGCAAAGCAGACCTTGTCGCGTTTGGTATGGGGGAAAATTCTATCGTTGAGATGTGTCGTCGACTCGAAGCCGGAGAGACCGTCAAGGACTTACGTAATATGCGAGGTGTTGCCTATGCCCTGGGCGCTTCCGAACCGACTCCCACCGATGCCATTGAACTACCCTCTTACGAAGAAGTCGTCGCCGACAAGATCGCCTTCTCTAAAGCCACGCGGACTATCCACAATGAGACGAATCCGCTCAACGCGAAGAAGTTGATGCAGCGTCATGGTACTCAAACGATTGTTTGCAACGTTCCACAGTTGCCACTGAGCGAAGAGGCAATGGATCGAATCTACGGATTGCCATACACGCGCCGAGCCCATCCAAGCTACACCGAGCCAATTCCTTCCTTCAACATGATCAAGAATTCGGTCACGATCATGCGTGGTTGTTTTGGAGGTTGTACGTTCTGTTCCATTACCGCTCACCAGGGACGCATCATTCAGTCTCGATCCAAAGAGTCCGTCTTGAACGAGATCAAGACGATGACCGCGGACAAGGACTTTAAAGGGATAGTCAGCGACATTGGCGGGCCCACCGCCAATATGTACCAAATGCGTTGCACGAAGCCGGATGTCGAAGCGAAATGCCGTCGTCAATCTTGTGTGCATCCAAAAATTTGCAAACTTCTTGGCGTAGATCACACACCTGTTATTGAGTTGATGCGCGAGTCTCGCGAAATTCCAGGCATCAAAAAAGTTCTCGTGGCAAGCGGAGTTCGCATGGACTTAGCTCGGCAATCTCCCGAGTACATTCGTGAGCTGACCGAACATCATGTGGGTGGCCATCTTAAGGTGGCGCCGGAACATGTCGACGCGGATGTTCTTTTCAAAATGCGCAAGCCAGCGAATGACGACTTCGAGTTCTTCACCGAGCAATTCAAGCAAGCCTCGGAGGATGCGGGTAAGAAGCAATATTTGGTTCCGTATTTTATTGCATCACATCCCGGTAGCTCAATCGAGTCGATGATCGAACTTGCAGTGTTCCTAAAACGAAACGGCTACAAGCCTGACCAAGTGCAGGACTTTATCCCTGCGCCGCTCGATATTGCAACCAGCATGTATTACACGGGGATGGATCCATTTACTTTAAAACCTGTCTTCATTGCCAAAGCGCTGCGAGATCGCAAGTCGCAAAGAGCTTTGATGCAATTCTTTAAGCCAGAGAATTACTTTGAAGTTCGCGACGCACTTCGATCGGTGAATCGAAACGATCTCATCGGCGAAGGATGCGATTGCTTGATCCCCTCGAGGCCACCCAAGGAAGCCATGGAGCGCCGTCGCGAAGACGCGAACAAACGTTTTCGCGGAGAATATGTTCATACTATTCCGAATCCGACTTCACAGCCAACTAGCCCCGAACATGTATCGGACGCACGACCTGAGACCGCTTCCGATAAAACGATTGAGCCACAGCGTCGGAAAAGCCCTAAAAAACAGCAACGCGGAATTTCAAAGAATGGCGACAAGAAACCCAATACGGGTTACCGTCCAGGCCGCCGAGTGTAGCGTTCGCGTCCAACCACGTGTCAAAGTCTTTGATGAGGACGGAACGGAGTTGACCGAGGAGCACGCGTGAAGAAGTATTTTGGCATAACATGTAGCCGACGTCGCTCCGCGACTCGGCAATTCAGTGTCGCGGAGCGACACTGCCACAACGATCGAA
>JAYVPJ010000023.1:0-9816 GCA_043757445.1 Pirellula sp.
ACTAAGAAAATGGCTTCCATTGAGTCGGCTACCAAGTTGCTCTCCAAACTTCGAGTAGAAAATACGCCAGCCGACAAACATCTGCGTCGGCCTGAAGTCCTATGGTCCGACTTGGTCGCCATGTTTCCAGATTCGCTGAGTCAATATCCAGCGGAAGTCGCTCAACAAGTCGAATTTGACACCAAGTATTCTGGCTATATCGCTCGGCAACAAATCCAGGTGGATCGCCAAAACCGAATGGCCGACAAGGCAATCCCAAAGAACTTCAGTTACGAGTCGATTACGAGTATGCGAACCGAAGCGAAACAAAAGTTTACCCGCATTCGACCAATCAACTTGGATCAAGCTGGCCGAATCAGTGGCATCACGCCTGCTGATATCGCTCTCGTTCTAGCCTATATCGAGAATCCCAAGCTCTCACGTTCCAATAAAACGGACGCAGCGCTGGCTTCAGGGCCTGAGGAAGATTGAGCCAGCAGCCATAGCCTCATCATTACCCACAAACCACCAATGAGCTCGTCCCCACGCGAACAACCGAATACGACTCGCGAGGCCGAATGCGAGCCGTCGAGCTACCTGCCGTCGAGGACCCAAAGTCATCCGCATACAATCCAGATCCGAATCCAGTTCCTCCCAATTCTCGTTATCATCCACGTTACCAATACGGATACAGCGTCTCCGGCCAACAATCACTCATCGTCGATCCCTATGGCCGCGAAACGCGAATATCATTCGATTCGTTGGGTCGACAAGTTTCGCGAGCCTTGCCTGTTCGGCGACAACTAGCTTTCCGCATCGTGTTGCCTCAATGCGCTAGGGAAAACTAGTTGTCGCTATACAGACCAAACTGTGGAAGGCGCTGGATGCTGGGTGACGGTGCTCCGGCTACATCCACATGTGAATGGGAAGCTTGCGGCTGCGGAAGGGTTGCGGCTAGGACGATCCTCCAGGAGTACGACGCTTTCAAATCCGTCTCGTGACCGAGCTTTCGACTCGAACAAGCAAGCAAGGATCGAACACGCCAAAACCTCGATGCATCATCGTGAGTCAAGAAGGTTTTAACTGCGGAATTTTAACCGTCGCTAAAGTCCAAATCTAAATGCCGCCGAACAAGTATTTGTGAGTCGCAAAATTTTCCTTCCCGGAAGAGTAGTCGTTCAAGTTGGGACTTTAATTCGAGACAGTATCTATGAAACATATTGTAAAAAACCCAAAAATCCTTAGGCAAGCTCGTTCAAACAGAATGTCGAGATCGAATTTGAACCCTGAACGACTATAAGCAATTCTTTGTCGCCAAGTTCAGAATCTACCTTGTTCCATGACGCTAGTGCAAGTTGTGACGGCTCTTCAGCAACATACCCCACAGCTCTAATCTTCGAAGGGTCATTTCTATCTCGAACTTCAACTCGGCGACTTTTGTAGGCAATGGCTAGGTACTTATCCGACAAGTCATAATCTACGACGAAATTTTGATGATCTTTACAAAGCAACACCTTGGGTAGTATGTCGCGGCATTCGCAGGTCAAATTGCAGTCGTCTATTCGCAATGAATACGTTGTTAAGCTCCACTCCGTTTCCGACACAACAATTGACCCGATTTGGATTCTCGACTTCGGCTCCGCAGCGTAGGGATTAAACAAGAAAGTCTCACACGAAAGGAAAGCACCTTGTATTGGTTCAACCGCTACACCAGGCCGTTGAATCAAGGCTTGAGCGGTTACGAAGTTAATTTGGCCTCGAGAGCCGTCATATTCAAGATCATAAGCATGCGATTTCAATGAGCTGAGTAGGAGCAATGAGAAGTTTTCTGACAATTGAAGTATGCGAATTTCTCGATCTTCCCAATCGCCTTTGTGAAAGGTGACGCCGTGATATTTACCTGAACGCTCTCGTGACCGATTGGCATAAGCATAAAAAGATCGCCTTTTAATCTCATCCCACTCGCTGCGCTCCGGGAGCAAATGAAAATTGATGTCGAGTTCGCCGGAAGAAAAACCATCTTCTATGTGGTGTACCAATAAAGTTTCACTTGAATGCATGCCCCTAACTCGTCTAGATGGATCAACATCTTCGCTCCAATTGAGTCGTAATATTGGCGGTGGCTGAGGATTGTCTATAGGTGGTAGGCGCGAAATTTCGCGAATGACATTGAGCGGAGCCTCCGACCTACATTTCAATAGAAGGTGATTTCCAGATATATGTAGAATCTCAAGTGCCGCCGTTTCTTCCAGTCTTTCTTGCCAAACAAGCGCGAAGGAAAGTACGTAGACCTCTTGACCGAATTGAAGTGCGATCGCAAAGAGCTTTCTTCCACATTTGACCGTAATCCAAAGTCCGTCTTGCGGGCATCGACTCTTGAAATCGAGAATTATCGTATCACCAATAATTCCTTGGGATTCAAAAAAAGAGTTTGCATTCCAGAACAATGGTGTCGAACTGTCATCGCGACGAGCGCTAATTTGTCCATTTGGAACCGTCACCGCCCATCCGTCATAGGTTATTAAAGAACTTAGATCAACAAGCTCATGTCGTTCTCCAATCTGATTGAATGGAAACTCCCGGTAAACCAACGTTTCGTGCAATTCTCCATTGGGATCGAAAAACCCTTCCGACAAAAGAAGTCGTCGATCCGCGCGGCAGCCAACTATTTTGACTCCCTGAACGATCAAAGAGCCGGCTTCAAATCTGATTACGGATGATTCCGTTGGACCAATAACGACGAAACCCGATGTGTACACGAACAATATTCGGCCATCAGAAAGTGCTACGTGGTTGTTTGTGGAATTCCCGTCGCCAGGATCAGTCGCACTCAATACTTCTCGCGGCAGCGCGTTAGGGATCGATTCGTGTTTGCCCCGAACGCACCTGACGTCTGACGAATTGTAGTTTGAAATAAGGATGACCCCAAGGTCTTGGTGTAAACCAACTGGTCGACATTTCTTAAAAAATTCCCCGTCTATTTGGTCTCGAAATGTACCATTGCGTTCGTACAGTGGAATCCATTTGGACTGTTCGTCGTAATCGCCGAAAACTTTCAACCTAGGAGATTGGCACACGTCAAGATACGTCACGGCAAAGAGTCCATTCAGCAGACTGCACGCGCCAATAATTGATTCGTTTTCTAGGAGTTGTTGTCCAGAAGTATCGCTTAATGAATATTCCCATAATTCGAACTTCTCGCATGGATCGCGATTTGGGTCATACGTTTCTGCTAATAGACAAAACCCACTCTCTCCAATCGGAACAATTCTTTTTTTTCGACGCGATTCATCATTGAGCGGAATCTCGAAGTCGTTTTCTTCTGTTCCAGCTTGATTGAGAACAGAAATTCGAAACCATCCATCGTGTTCATTTGCGTAGACAACAATCAATTTTGGATCTTCTGACGTCGTGGACGCAACTGCGTTAATCGAATGGAATTGTTTTACGACTCGGGTGGATCCTGATTGGATGTCTATGTACTTTAGTTCGTGAGCGCCGTTCGGCTGAACAATAGCTGCAGCGAGAACAGGGAATTTCAGCGAAGCAATATCGATGATCCAATCTGCATTGTCGATTTGCAATCTTCGAACACGCTCAAAGGAACTGCCTAACTCCCGATAAATGAGCAATCGACCTGAACTGTCGCCGTATTCACCTTCGACGAAAACTAGGTATCGATTTTCTCCATCAACAAGTTCACAAGCTTCTCCCCGAAATTTGGGTGTCGCGGGCCAAGGATCACTGTAACTCGCTTCCATGGACTTGCCGTCTGTGATTGGCGCGAGTAAAACAACTCTATTCTTATTTCTTTCATCCTCATTCTCGACTCTTGGAAACAGCTTAGTAATCTCCCCCCCGTATTCCCACCATTGTTCAATTCCTACTGGTTGACGTGGGCGCTTACCAATTGTCTCATATTCATCTGTAATGGCCCAAGCCCAGCCCAGCAGCCAATCAGCCACACGACGCACTGCATTTGCTTCCAAAACCGAAATGAATCTGGACAAAGCTTGCAATTCTGCGCAGAGGTTACCGAATGAACGTTCCTTTTCGACGTGCGAAAGGCAACAAAGATAGAGCCAGGGCGACTCAAAAAGGAGTACGCACGTCAGATCAGGGGCACTACCCGTAGAACCATCTTCACAAATCTCATTGAGAAGTGACGGTACCGACTCAATCAAATGGTCCAGTAAGTCGCAGTGGAACGAATTCTCTTGAATATATGTGATGAATTGACGTACAACTCCACCTGCATCTGTTGAGTAATTTTGCCTAACAACTTCGCGGGTGAGCGGACTGCAAAAGCAACAGTACTTTCCCTTAACTTCGACCAGTCGTTGACTCCTCTTGAGGATTCCTGTGCCACTCCATGTGCAAGTCGGGGCAGAAGTTAGTGCGGTACCGGCTATCGCAACTACATCAACGACTTTCCAGGGTCGGTCGCCGAGAAATGACAAATACGCGAGAAATTGCTCAGTCAGACGCTTTTCTGTTTCTTCCTTATAATCTTCTAAGACCGTCGACAAAAGGGTTTTACCATACTCGAGCACGTTGTCTCGAAGAGGGAGTTCCTCTGGTGTGGCTGGCCAAGCGGCACCGTCCCCGTTCACGGGCAAAAAGGCAGAGAAGAACTCATTCAATATCAGAGGGTTTCCGCCCGTCTTCTTCACTATGCCATGAATCCATTGGTCTTGTTGGAGTTTTTCCGCGATGTAGCGAAGGTGTTCATGTTTAGAGAATTCCTCAGCAAATCCTGCGATCATCTTTTCTGCGTCGGCATTTCCGGATTCACTCTGATTTCGCAGTTCAACAGGGATGTGATTTACCGCGTCGAGAGCCGGACTTGGCTGCGTTCCGACAAACACGACTCCGTCGACGGGCAGCCGAAGAAGCCAATCGAGAACAGACCGTTGTTCGTCGAGCGATTTTATTTCGTCCAGTCCATCGACAAATATATCGATTCGTCCGTCGACTGTTTGTAGCAAGTCCTTATCGGAGAAGGGCCTCGACATTTTTGGGTCAAGCCAATTTGCAGAGAACGTAAGCGAGCCAAAGCGGGCTGCTATCTGGTTCCGGACGGCTTCCTGCATCTGGTCAAGATTTTGCCGAGTGGACTCACCGCGCCGGAAGCTGAACCAAATGGGATAGGGCGATCTTTCAGATGCATATTTGCTAAGTAGAGTTGTCTTGCCTGAGCCTGCAGGTGCGGTTATCGCCACTAATCTGCGACCACTTGTTCGATCAAGATTTGATGATGCTTTTCGTAGTAACTGTAGAGGAGTGTCGCGTCCAACGAAGCCATTCCAACAGCGCTCCATTGCATAAGGCAGGTCAGTTGAATGTGGAGTTTTCTGGTTCTGTGTGATCTCCAACGATTCAGCGTGCGCTTCGGGATGGTCAGGTGAACGAGCAGACTTCGTTGGTGGAGGTATATGGAAAAGATGCACCGCTTCGCGCCATCGATACTCTGTCAGGCCGCTGTCGGCGCAGACTTGGTTGACTTTGCGAACGATGTCACGAAGTGAAATACCTTCCGTAAGCATTACAACTTTAAGTCCTGCGACGGGTTTGGGTTCAGCCTCATCGGGATCACGGCAAGCGAAAAGAAGGAAAACACCAGCTTCCTTTGCGGCTTCCATTTTGGCCTGCAACCCACGCACTCCGCCAAGCCGTTCGTCCTGCCAACGACCAGTGAAGCCGATTCCAAAGGGTAGATTGGGATTGGCTTGACTAGTCAGGTGCTGCATTGCCAATCCCAGCCCTGCGGAATCCAATGTTCTGACGGGATGTTTCACAGAAAGCTGGTGTAACCAAGAAGGTAAATAGCGGTTTGGCTCCTTAGATTTATCTCCTATCACGTGATAGACAGTTTCCCAGAGTTGTCCCCATGCGTCGGCAATTGGTTTACAGGGATTTTTCGGTTCCTCTTTCGTTGGAGTTACCCAGAATCCATCACGTAAAAACCGGTTTGCTGCTATGATCCCGCTCTGCCGTTCGAACACCATAGGAAAGCCAACATGTTTTGTTTCGTCGCAGATCCGCGATTCTCGAATCGCCTTCCCGAGCACGCCTTTATCGTATCCAATCCGTTTCATGGACAAGACGAACTCTGCGTGTGCCGAACTAAAACCGAATTCATTGGAGATTCCAGACAACCAATTTTCATTGACTGTTTGGATTGCACATTGGACCTCATCGCAGATTTTTCCTGAGGATCCAAATGCAAGCCAGACTGGTCGAAGGGAAGCGAAGAAGTCTGCGTTTCTCCCTTGAATTAAACGAAGGGCAAGGGCTGCAATCTGTTGGTGCGAGTAAGACCTACGTTTTAGTTCAGTTTCGTTCGCCGAACCAAGATGCCTGACTCCAGCATCGAGAGTTGCCATCGACGTAAGTTCAATCCAGCACGGAAATGAGTTGCTTTTTAGAAAAGCACGGGTCGTACCAAGCAACAATTGCCTAAATTTATTCCAAAAAACTGTGTTTGAGTCCAGTTCATTCATCCCTCGATTACCCGCCGTTGGTTGTTAGACATGTCCGTAAGGATTATTGAACGAATTACTGCCTTAGCCTCCTGATCACCAATCTGGATGATCGCGTCCTCCAGACTAAATTTGGCACTGAGAGTCCAAGCAGTACTTTCGAAATAAAATTCTATTTCAACCGAAGCATATCTTTGAGCTTCGCAAGTTTCGCCGAGTAAATCAACAACCAACTCCAGATTTCCGTCTTCATTTGGCCTTTCGTTCAAGCTAATCTCAACTAACGAATCACCGTCGATCTTGTAAATGATGTGCAAGAATGCACTTGCAATCTCGCCTGCTGCTGCAGCAGTGCTTAACGAGTTCTCAGTTACTGATTTGCGTTGACTTGCAAAGCGAGCCTCGTTCGTTTTAGAAAATGGGTAAGATATCTTCCACTTGTCACTAAACTCTTCTTCCGAATCAGATTCGGCCAACGAATAGTGCGACAAGTCTTCTTGGATTCGGTTCTCAAGCCCGATACTCGCTTGAGTTCGAGGCGTATAGATGGTTGGTGTTGGATGTAAACTGTCATCAGCGATCTCGTGTTGCTTGGTTTCAAAAGCGTTCTCCAAAGTAGCTTTGCCCCACCAACTCTTTGATTCAAATTCTTCATCCCATGATCGCAATATCGCGAACCAATCTGGATACGATCCACTGCTTAACCAATTCTTGGGGCGAATTTCCGCAAGCGCACGAGAGCAAACGCTCATAATATCAGGTCGAACCAACAGCACATCGTCGATCGAAGCTGCGACGCAAATACTTCTACCGACCTGCTTGCGCAATGATTCGTCGTTTGCCTTAAGCGACAATTTCTTTAGCTGTTCAATAACCAGATCCAATTCGTCTCGATGCGAAAGTAGATGCTCAAAATACTCAAGTTCGTCTGCCTCAAGAGCGTCTTTCCCAAGAAGCGTTTTGGCTGCTTCAGGAAGTTCAAACCCCTCAGCAAACATGCTTGCTGCCACCAGCAGCACTGTCAGTTGCTCGTTCGGCATAGCCTCTATTTTTCGAATGGAAGCATCTTCTTTACAACGGGACAAATACGCCGCATGCGAAATTACATGATAGGCAACATAGTTTGCCGATAAACCAGCATTTTCACGTTCGCCATCATCGCTCCACCAAAAGAAGCAATCGTCGAATTGGGCAAGGTGATACGCAACTAGACGGATGTTGGTCTGTGTTTCGGCCACTGATCTAATACCTTCCTAATGCTCTGCCAATTTTCAATCGACTTGAATTGCAGCTTGCTGTGTAGGTAGCGCTCTCCACCCTTCGTATCTACCGTCCAGGAAGCTCCAAGACTGAGCAGATACTTCCAGGCTTCACTAACCAATTCGTTTCGCCCCACAGGTTTCATGGTTGCACAGTTAAAGAATGCCGATCGGACAGTATTTTCACGCACAATCACGAGATAGCCATCCCAGGAGAGGAAATAATACCCACTCGTTTCATAGCTACCGCCTCCTCTAAGGCGTTCTCGATTTTGACTGAACTCTACGTAAATCGGAAAATTTAGCGAAAAATTAATTCCATTCCCAAGCACTTGAATGACTTCACGATAAACCTCGTTAAAAAACTCATCTCCTATCAAGGATACGCTAGGTGAGGAATATTTCTGACGAAGTTTTTTCAAAAAACGCACACTAAACGGGCGTTCCCAAGGCTCAGTTGCCCCCTTACTGCCGTTTCCAACTAGATGATCACGGATCAAATGCTCGAAACGAACATCGCTAGCGAAGAATCGAATCGTGATTTCTTGGCCATCATCAGTCTTGAAGGAACGGAGCTCAACCTTAAAAGTCATTTTGGATTTTCCAATCCTTTTTCATATTCCCTCTTGATAATGAGCTTTACGCGACGAATCCGCTGATCAATGGTGTTGCGATCCTTGTCCGTTGAATTGGGGTTGCCAAGCAAATCACAAATGAACGACGAATTGAAGGGGAAGTCTTTTGATTGATTGGCTCCGAGTGTCTGGTGAATTCTTGCCGTAATATCATTCGGTGAGATACCAGACTGCTCGGAAATCCACTTGACTTCATCGTCTGTCACCGCTTCGCACGCGGACCAGTATCGCAAGCGAAAAGGGACACGCAACTCAAGTGGTGTGGAATCGAGGACTTCTGCCAAAAACTGCTTCATCTGCGATAGGTCCTCCACGGTCGCAGATTCTTTTGTCCCCTCGGCTATTACTTCAAAATCGTGAGGCTCTCCGCTTGGTTTCCTTTCGTTGTAAAAGTCTGCGCGGCCGCTCGAGACTATCGTTGCAAAATAGTTGGCTGCAAACCTTTCCTGTTCGTCCATTGAAAGGCTGGTGTCTGACTGCATGATGAGACGGTCGCGCTTTCGAAGTAGCGATTGAATTTTCCTCCCAGAAAACATCCAACCAGGAAGCCATAAAAGAAATTCGTTTAGATCTGCGGGGGATCCGACGCGACCAGACAGAAAACACCGCGTCACCAAGTCTTTTGAAGCGCTTAGGAGTTCGACCCATGGCGCCGTGGCTCCTTCCCAGGAGCACCGTTCAAACAGGGGAATCAACTGTCTATCCGGGTCGTTCATTTTGTCGAGGTTACACGATTTATTTCGCAAGGGGAATGAAACGCACGGATGATCGTAACAGAAAACACAAAGTATTCCAGTAATCGAAAAAGAATTGCCAGCTGTTTCTAACGCAACATGTCAGATCTCAATTCCAATCGGGTATCAATGTTGAACACCCACGGCAGCTTGCTTGACGGGCAAAGCAGTCCGAAGGAATTAGCGACGCGGGCTCACTGCGGCGGATCGAAAACAGACAATGCTTGTTGGCAATTTGCCTCCAGCAATCCTGTAAAATCGATCACACAATTTTATTTTCGAAAGGTAAATCATGGCAGAAAAAGTGACTTGTACGTGCGGACGACGTTTTCACATTGGGAACGGTTCAAGCAATGTTCAATGCCGCGGATGTGCTCGTACTTGGGTCAAGTGCGATTCCACAGTTGCGGCTTTTGGAAATGTACTCCGTGGCGGTGAAATTGCAAAAACACAAAAGGTCGAAGGGACACGTCCGAAGACATCGCGGTCGCACACGGGTAAACAAACGAGCAAGCATCGCCCCAAATTGAATCCCATTGGTTCGGTTTTGAGGTACTTTTTCGGCTAGCGACGGAGTGTAGCAAGATGGATTCGCGCGAAGGGATTTGCGACGCCATAACGGGTCAGGTCTCTTTAAATCGATTTCAGCTTGTTTGTACCGTGTTTTCAACCGACTAAAGTAATGTCCGAGTGATATCAAGTGACTAACCATGAAACGTCGTAACCG
>JAYVPJ010000024.1:0-34242 GCA_043757445.1 Pirellula sp.
CCATTCAGTCTTGCTTCCATCGAGACGAGCTCGATGGAGAGCTCAATTCAACGCCATTCGGCACGAGACCGCTGGGGTCTCTCACGGAACAAAAGTTGCACAAACTAAAATCGTGTCAATACCGAATTTTTAACAGCCCAGGACAAGCCCCCGACCAACCTGAAAGGCCAGCCCGACCGACCTGAAAGGCCAGATCGCAGAACGAAATAAAGCTCGCATCAAAACTTTTTTCACCAACTGCTATTTGTCGCGCAGACTCGCCAGCGCCTACGCCTCAGCCGGCGCAGAGCAATCAAATAGCTTGCCTTAATTCCTACGATTCGCGTACACTGTCTCCGATTCTTTACCTTTTTCGCTCGACCATTAGCCGGCTTTTTTTAAATATGACGACACGACAACGGAACGATGGCGTAGTGAATGCGATTCGCATGATACCCACGAAATGGGCGGTCGTATTGGTCGGCGTGGCCATAGCATACGTTTTGTTGCAGCCACGACTCAATCAATGGTTCGGCTGGAACTTGCCGAGCGTTGCACGAATGATGGGCGACGAAAAACCGGCTGCAAAGAAACCTCAAGAAAAAGAAAAAGAAAAAGCTACTAAGAACTCGAAGGCCTCTGCCAGAGAAGCGTCCCCCAAACCCAAAGAGGACTCAGACGATGACGATTCGGAACCACTATATGGATTCCTCACCGAGGTAGGCAGTCGTCGCTATGAGTCACCCGCTGGGCTTGTTTATGGCCCTGGTTCTGAAGAAGGGCATCGGCTCAAGCATATCGCGAGGCACCTGGAGGACCAACCGGATCGACCTGGTTCGCACGGAGTATTCATAGGGGGGATGAAGGCATTTCTGGTTGCGATTGATGACGCTTTCATGAGGGCAAAGAAAGGTGCGAAAGGAACCACGAAAAAAGAGGACGACGGTTCTACGGTGTATGAAGTAACCTTTGAAAAGACGATCGGATTTATTGGGGGAGAAGCAGGCGGGAGAAAGAAAAATCCAGCTACAAAGAAGATCCGATTGGTAGTTCGGGGTAGCAACGTGATTACGGCATTTCCTTTCTAAGTTCAACGCGGCGGTCCCCGTCGTCGTTCTGCTTCGGAACTACGGTGGGGACCACCGAGCCACACTAAACATTTACCCTCCACGATCATCATGAATGCACCCCTAATCTACGTTGAATCTTGTCCTGTCTGCGGCGATGGCTTGTGTCGCATCCGCGTTTGCGTATCCGATCAACGACTAACAGGCTGCGTGCTATGCGATGAATGCGAAGCAGTCTGGACAGATCCATCAATGGAACATCGTGTACCTCGCAAGCCGAACACCGACGACCCTCAATGCCCCAGTTGCGGGCTTTCGCTCTGGGACAAGAACGCCCGCTGGGCTAATATCGGTGAAGTTTGTTTGCTCGGATGGTACGATCGGGTGCGAGTCGAGTCGGGAAACGGACTATAGCCTCCGAAGTTTCTCGATCGCTTGCTCTGCTGCGTCGCGTTGCGACACAAGTTCAACCAATGCCTTGCGCTCTTTCTCGATGATGTCGGCAGGGGCTCGGCTGACAAACGATTCGTTCGAAAGCCTTCCTTTTTTTCCCTGAATCTGCTTGACCAAGTTGCCCAAGAGTTTTTCATTCCGCGAAATCTCGGCGGCCACATCGATGAACTGCGTTAGATCCACGTAAACATCCATTTGATCGATCCCGATGTGGGCGTTGATCGATGGCACGCTTGGGGCAGTGCTCCATTGTGTCGCCGTCGCGCCAGCCATGCTCTGGATAAACGCAGACATCGGAGCAAGGAGTTGTTCCATCGCGGGTTCGCATCGCACGCTGAATTGCAGCGATTCCTTGGGCGCGATGTTCTGTCGAGAACGAATCTCGCGAATCGCACCGACCAAATCAACAAAGTGCGCAAATTGCTTTTCTACCTCTGGTCGAATATGCTCCTCGTGAACCCTGGGCCAATCGGACAAAATAATCCACTGACTCGGCGCTGAATTAGAATGCAAGTCGCGAGTCGGCGCAAATCGCGCAAGTTGTTGCCAAATGGACTCTGTCACAAAAGGCATGATGGGATGTAGCAATCGAAGCATCGAGTCCAAACAATGAGCCAGGATTTGCTGGACGAGAGGTCTGGCTGCCGGATCTTGCAATCGTGGCTTGGCCATTTCAACATACAGGGAACAGAAATGATCCCATGCAAAGTCGTAGGCAGCTCTGGCTGCTTCGGCATAGCGAAATAGTTTGATTTCCGATTGGACTGTCTTGGTCACGGTGGCTAGGCGAGACAAAATCCATTGGTCCTCCAGAGGCAATGAACTAAAATCAACTTTGGTCGGTTGGAAGCCTTCGAGGTTCATCATGACGAACCGAGAGGCGTTCCAAAGTTTGTTCACGAAGTTTCTGGCTACTTCAAAGCGTTCGCTAACGACGGGTGCTTTCGGCAGAGCCTTGTCTGCTTCCGTTTCCGCCCATTGGGTTGAAAATTGCTTTTTGCATTTGTCGCAACCAACGAGCGGTTTAGAACGATTCTCTTTGGTTTGGTTGACCAACGCCTCGCAATGCGGACATTCGAACTGGACAGGCATGCGAACATCCTGTGTCTCGGTACATAGCCAAGTCAATCCAAAGCGCAGAGCATCGGGGCCAAACTTGTTGATCACGTCCAATGGATCTACACCGTTACCCTTGCTCTTGGACATGGTTTCGCCGTAACCGTCGAGGATCTTAGGATGGATAAAGACCTCGCGAAAGGGGACTTTGCCCATGTTATTGAGGCCCATGAGGACCATGCGTGCAACCCAGAGTGTGATAATGTCGCGTGAAGTGATCAACGTACTTGTGGGATAAAAGTACGCTAATTCGGGCGTTTGTTCCGGCCAACCAAGCGTCGAATGCGGCCACAAAGCAGACGAGAACCACGTGTCTAGCACATCCTCTTGCCGAACCAGTCCAAGTGATTGCAATTTTGTCTCGAGCCCCGCATCTTCATTTCGGATACAGACATGCAAGGTGGCTGGCTCTTCGATGGAGACATCGACTAAGCCTGCCGACCGTTCCGGCATCGCTTCGATTTTGAACTTAAGCGATTGAGCATCCGCAGGCTTTTCGAAGGTCCTGCTCCAAATCGGAATCTGATGTCCCCACCACAACTGTCGACCGACGGGCCAATCACGCTTTTCACCGAGCCAATCCAAGTAGCCGCTTGCATAACGTGACGGGAAAATCTTGACGTCGCCATTGGAAACGGCGTCCATGGCGGACTGCGCCAGATGCTCCATCCGAACAAACCATTGGTCGGCCAAATAAGGCTCGATCGGCGTCTTGCTTCGATCGCTATGTTTCAGGTCTATCTCTCGATCTTCGGTCTTCTCGAGAAGTCCGAGTGCATCCAAAGCATCAACCACTCTTTGCCTGGCTTTTGCCATGGGCAAGCCAACGTATACGCCGCCATTCTCATTGATGGTACCGTCGCCATTCATGATATTGATCATCGGTAACGAGCAACGCAGTGCGACGTCATAGTCGTTGGGGTCATGTGCCGGAGTGATCTTAACGCAACCGCTACCAAGCTCAGGCTTGGCCCATGTATCTGTGACAAGCGGAATCTCTCGATCGATGAGTGGCAAACGAAGCTTTCTTCCGTCACGAGCCATTTGGGCAAGTAAGATCAGTTGCGGCAGAATTTCGGTTCGTCGCGTAGCAAGTTCGTCCAATTGCAATTGGATGGCTGCTTGGTCTTTCGCGCTCGCAGCTTGTTGCTTTTCTTGAAGCTGTCTCTCGTATTTGTCGAGGGCAGACAATGGATCTGGATGGACAGCAACGGCAGTATCTCCCAACATTGTCTCTGGCCGTGTTGTGGCGATCGTAACAAAAGTAGGCTCGCCAGCCTTTGGGTCGATAAATGGATATCGCAGGTGCCAGAAATTACCCTTGACCGTCTCGGTAAACACTTCGTCATCGCTAACTGCGGTCTGCAGGTACGCGTCCCAGTTGACTAATCTTTTTCCTCGATAGATGAGGCCTTTTGAAAACAAATCAAAGAACGTAGTCCGGACGGCTTGAGCACACATTTCATCGAGTGTGAATCGCGTCCGTCGCCAATCGCAAGAACAGCCCATGCGTTGCAATTGACCGAGAATACGCTTTTCATATTGTTCCTTCCACTCCCAAATTCGTGCACCGAGTTTTTCGCGACCAAGATCGTGACGCGTCTTGTTTTCGACCTCTTTCAATCTGCGTTCGACAACCGCTTGCGTCGCGATTCCGGCATGGTCAGTTCCGGGCATCCAAAGTGCGACGTAGCCTTGCATACGATGTAGCCGAATCTGAATATCTTGGAGCGTGTTGTTGAGCGCATGCCCCAAGTGCAAAGCGCCTGTTACGTTGGGGGGAGGAATGACGATCGTAAACGGCTTTTTGTTTTTGTCGACGTCGGCGTTAAAGCAACCATGTTCAAGCCAGCTATCGTAGATTTCCGTAGCGCTGTTGGCGAAATCGAATCGATTGGGTATCTCGTTGGTTTCAGCGTTCATGTTCGAATCGGGTGTTGGGTTTCGGGTTTCGGGCGAGTGGTTTATTTGTTTAGTTTGTATTCGACTGCATCGACCAAAGCGTGCCAACTTGCCTCGATAATGTTCTCGCTGACGCCGATCGTGCGCCATGTGTCGTGGTCATCCGCACTTTCAATGTTGACTCGAATGCGGGCGGCCGTGCCCGCTTCGCCGTTGACGACTCGCACTTTGAAGTCGACCAATCGCATCGTGTCGAGACTCGGAAAGAAAGGCAAGAGCACCTTTCGAAGTGCGGCATCCATGGCATTGACTGGGCCGTGGCCTTCGGCTGCCTCGACACGAATCGCGTCGTTGACTTGCACTTTAAGAATGGCTTCTGCATAGGTTTGGTTGCGTTCGGTATCCAAATCGCCAGACAGTATCTGGTACTTGATCGTTTTGAAGTGTTCGATGTAGGATCCGAGGCAACGTTTGACTAGCAGATCGAACGAGCCTTCTGCCGCTTCGAATTGATAGCCTTGATTTTCTTTAGCCACGACATCCGCCAGGATCTTATCGAGAACGGCGCGATCGTCGGGCAATTTGTGATCTGCCGTCAGTGCTGCGATATTCGATCGCCCGGAAAGTTCGCTAACCAAGATTCGGCGTTCATTGCCGACCAAGGCCGGGTCCATATGCTCGTAAGTGTGAGCAAATTTATTGACAGCATGTACATGCATGCCGCCTTTATGCGCAAATGCACTTCGGCCAACGAAAGGCTGACCGCTTCGCAATTGGAGATTGGCTGTTTCGTAAACGTATCGCGAGAGTTCCGTGAGATGTTCGAGCGAGCGACCGCCGAGAACGGAATATCCCTTTTTCTTGAATTGCAGATTGGCGAGGACTGTGACGAGGTCTGCATTCCCACATCGTTCGCCAATGCCGTTAATCGTACCTTGAACTTGCTCGCAACCAGCATCGATCGCGGAGAGCGAGTTGGCCGTTGCGAGGTCGCCGTCGTTGTGGCAATGGATACCAAGCCTAACAGACGTACCAGCCAGAGCGCTTCGGGCGTCGGCCACAATCGCGGCAACTTCCTCGGGCAATGTTCCGCCGTTCGTGTCGCAAAATACGATCCACTTTGCACCGGCATTGGCTGCAGATTGAATGGCTTGTAGGGCGTACTCTCGATTGGCCTTGTATCCATCAAAAAAATGTTCGGCGTCATAAACCACTGAGGCGTGTTTTGCAAGGAATCCGACGCTTTCACCGATCATATCGAGGTTTTCTTGAAGTGATACGCCCAAGACGTTGATCGCATGAAAGTCCCAGGACTTGCCTACGACCGTAATCGCCGGCGTTTGTGCTGCGACCAATGCCATCATTCCTGGATCGTCTTGAACCGCGACGCCGCGTCGTCGGGTCATACCGAAGGCACAGATCTCGCTTTGCCCCAACGGCAAGGAACGAATCTTCTGAAAGAACATCGTGTCCTTTTCGTTGGATAGCGGGTAGCCACCCTCGATCATATCAATGCCCATCTCAGCTAGTCGGACTGCAATATTGAGTTTGTCTTGGAGCGAGAGGCTGACCCCCTCACCTTGAGTGCCGTCTCGTAGGGTAGTGTCATACGTATGGATGGAGCGAGCCGACATGATGATTTTTGGTTGATGGAAGCGTCTAAATAACGAAAAAACCCCTGAAGCCCTCGTTTTGGCTTCAGGGGTTTTGATTTGTAATCCACGCGTGCCACGTGCACGTTCTAGGATCCCCGAGGCCTAACCGCGAAGGGGAATAATAATCACTCGTGGGGAGTGGTGCATGATTGGTGTCAACGGAAATAAGTTTGGAATCGAAGCTGCAAAAATGCAGCTTGTTCGACACAGTCTCTGGTATGTAAGAGCGGATTATACTGAATCCGGTTCGCTTTTGGGAGGGGAATATTTCGGGAACAAATTTCCCGCACTTACTCCGACCGCTTGTATCCTAATGTCCCCAACACACCTAGCAATTCATCGGTGGTGATATAACGGCGGTGATTTTCGACTTTGTAGGCATCGATCGCTTCGGCCAATTGTCGCCCGTCTGGTGATAAGTTGTGATGGGAGTTGCCGAACTGCCTGCGCTCCCCTCGTTCCGCGTTCCCTGATAGTTGACGGCGATCCACGAAGGAGAGATCGGTGACGGATTGTGATGGATTGAGCGATGAAGCCTGGCTCATTGTGCATTGATCCTACTGCGTGGTCGTATAACACGATTGATTTGTTGGGAAGCCAACACAAATGTAGGTCACTCCCACGCTTTGGCAAACATCTTTCAACCGTATCACGCTGCGGTCGAATTGGCCGAATGACCATTAAGAGGCTTGAATCGATTGAATCGCTTGAACCGATTGTGAGGATTCTATTTTAAACGACGCATTCGAAGTTTATACGCGAAGCACAATTTTGCCCGACAAGACGCCTTGTTTTTGAAGTGTATTTGCTTCCTGCAAACGATGAGCTTGAGCGGTTTCATTCAAAGGCATTATGCGATCGATTTGGGCTTTGAGCAGGTTCGACGTCATCCAATGATTGATATCGGAGGCGCAAACTTGCTGCAGATGGGCAGGGGCCTTGAACATTGCAAATCCATGAAGCGAGCAGCCCTTTACGTAAAACGGTCCAACCGGAAAAGGCGGCCTTGCATCGCGCCCAGCCATGAGAATCATGCGTCCCTCTTCGGCGAGAGCGCCGATCGCGAGGTCGAAGTCCGGCTCTCGGAGCGTTTCCCAAAATACCTGCACACCGTTGGGAGCAAAGCGTCGGATCTCTTCCGCCACATTAGATTCGTTGTAGTTGATGACGTGGTCGGCCCCCAACTCGCCGCATTTCGCAACTTTGGCCGGGCAGCCAGTTGACGTAACGACCTGCGCACCAATCGCTTTGGCCATTTGGATGACCATGGAGCCGACACCACCGGTGCCACCCCGAACAAAGATTGTTTCTCCCGGTTGCAACATCGCATGTTGGAACAATCCCAGATGGGCCGTGATACCTACCAAGGCAATCGCCGCCATTTCCGTGTCGTCAGCAAATTCCGGCGACGGATAGAGCCATTTGGGATCGACAGCAATCAGTTCAGCAAACGTCCCTTGACGCCCCAATAATCCCTGATTGCTTCCCCAGACTCGCTGGCCGACCATTAAGTGCTTGATGTTGGAACCGAGGGCCACGATTTCTCCGGCTAGGTCGCAGCCTGGAATATACGGATTGGGCAGAGGCCAGTAGTTTGCGCCATTGCGAATGTACGTGTCAATTGGATTGACCGAAACCGCCCCAACTTTCACGATCGCTTGATCCGGACCGCACACAGGCTCAGGTAAATCACCGAATTCAATGACGTCCGGTGAGCCCGTCATCCGAAAATAAGCAGCTTTCATCTCAAAAACCGATCGCTTTTACGAGAGTCTCAAAGTCCGTTGGTAACGAAGAAGTAATCATTGCGTTATACTACCAGCGGTAAATGTCTGTTTCCTCATTATCATCATGCAGCTATTCAATCGACAACGGCAATCGACCTTGCTTTGCACTCAACGAATCGCTTATTCGCTGATTCGGTATCATGCTTACGAAAACTCGTGTTTTCTTTGCCTGGCATGCGTTTTAGTATGGCAAGGAAATTTGCTCAGCCAAACGGCAAACGATCCTGCAACAAGTGTTTCCATTTCGATGTTAAATGGCCCGCCGATTGTTGGCCCGCTCATTTCTGCGGATTCGACTAAGGTCGTTGTCGAAACCAAAACAGGAACGATAGAAAAATCTGCGAGCGACATCGGCCGAATCAACTTTGGTAATAGATTGAACTCAAAAGTCCCTTCGGTGACCCTCTTTTTTATGGACGGTTCCAAAGTCTTTGGCGAAAAGCTAACCGGAAAGACGGTCAGCGGATGGCGACTGAAGGATGTGTCGGAAAAAGAAATTGCAATACCCTCGAAGTCGCTGAGAGCAGTGCTTCTGAGAGCCATTCCACCTGAACTCGAGGGTGCATGGCAAGGCGCAATCTTGGAAACAAAAGACGCAGATTCGGTAATTGTACAGCGCCCTGGAAATAGCATCGACCGAATTAACGGCGTCATTGTACAATTGCAGGAAACAAGTGTTCTATTCGATCTCGATGGCCAACAGATCGATATTCCAATCGATAAATTGATCGGACTAGTTTGGTTTCAACGCGAACTAGATCGCGTCAAGCCGACATTCGAAGTCAACACGACAGATCGTTCGAGATGGATGGCAGAATCGTTCGCATGGAGGTCCAATGTTTTGGAATTAAAAACGTCGCAGGGGCTGTCGATCTCGGTCCCGCAAGCCGAGATTCAAAGTATCAACTATTCTTCTGCAAATGTTCGCTGGTTATCCGAAATGGAGTCATTAGAGGCGTCCTCTGAAAAACAAATTGAATTCAGAACGCCAATCGCGAGCCTCGACCGAGCATACGCCCCCAGATTTATCGTGAACGGAAGAGCACCCTTGCCGACATCGCTCGCGTCAGAAAAAGATCTCTACTTTCCAAGCCCCGGGCACTACTTGTTTCGAGTGCCTGAAGGTTTTTCGTCGTTGCAATGCCGCGTCGAGCGGACAGACGAAGGTCAACAACGGACCGACTTAACGATCCAAATTTGGCAAGAGGATGTTCAAGTCTCCGAACAGCTTCTCGCACACAATAGGGACTTCGCCGATCTAGATGTCCAATTGAAACCTGAAAAGAAAACGAAGCTTGTCGTCATTTGCAAATCGAAGCTAATGATAGGTACGGAAGTCACATGGAAACAACCAAGGCTCAAACGATGACCCGACAACGACGAAAACAGGTCGTGTTGTATTTGGGGTTAGTACTTTTTGGCGTTGGATCTTTTCTGGGATCTAATTGCGATGCCCAAGAGGAAGTGAACAATCTCGAGTCTGCACCGGTACCCAACCAAGCGGTTTTGGCTGCTCAGTTGCAACGCATTGAAGCGATGCAGCGCGCCTCGCGTTCGACCGTAGCAGTCTATGGTACGGACGGCCAGGGCGGGGGCAGTGGTGTATGCGTTTCTTCGGATGGTTATGTGCTAACCAATTTCCACGTGTCGAGCCCATTTGGGCATCGTATGCGGTGCGGACTCAACGACGGAAAGATGTACGACGCCGTGGTTGCAGGCAGCGATCCGACAGGCGACTTGGCTGTTTTGAAGATGGTAGGGCGTACCGATTTTCCTGTCGCTGCCATTGGCGACAGCGACATGGTCCGAATTGGTCAGTGGTGTTTTGCTGTCGGCAATCCTTTTGTATTGGCAACCAATCTTCAACCGACGGTGACGTATGGTTTGGTTAGTGGAGTTCGGAGATACCAATATCCGAGTGGAACGATTCTCGAGTACAGCGATTGCATTCAAACGGACGCGGCGATCAACCCAGGCAATTCTGGAGGGCCTCTTTTCAATATCCGCGGGGAGCTGATTGGAATCAACGGACGCTGCTCGTTTGAGAAGCGGGGACGAGTAAACGTCGGTGTGGGATATGCCATTTCCATCAAACAAGCCATGAATTTTTTTTCCCAGTTGCGTTCGGGGCGAGTGGTGGATCACGCCACTCTGGGCTTTACTGTGACCACCGAGAACAACGGCAAAGTCGCTGTCTCCAATATCCTCGAAAGCAGCGACGCATATAGACGAGGTATTCGCTACGGCGATGAAATCTTGCGACTTGGGGACCGTGACGTCGCAACCACGAACCAACTGAAAAACATCCTTGGCATCTTCCCGGACCAATGGCGAATCCCCATTCGTTACCGAAACGATTCGGGTGTAACGGAGACATACATTCGACTACAAAGCTTGCACTTAGCGAGCGAGCTTGAAGAGATAATCCAGGGCGAATCACCCCAAAAGCAGCCTCAGCGAAAACCTCCCGGTGGAAAGAATCCAATTCCAGGCGACAAAGAAAAATTGGAAGTTCCAAAGCCGACGAAGCCAGATAAAAAAGATGCCGTCGACGACCTCTATGCTGAAAAACGAGGCTTCTCAAACTACTATTTCAATCGTTTTGAACTGGACCGGATTCTCGCATTGCAATCAACACATGGCGTTTGGTCCGGTACTCCGGAATCTTGGAAGCTACTCGGCGAAATTCCAGGTGAGAACCTGAACGTTGAAATGCTATTATCGGATACTAACCTCACTCTTCGACTTGGCGACAAAACCGATACGGTCCATCCCATTCAGGGATGGCCAAAATGGATCAAACAGCGTTCGTCCATTGGTGCCCTCATGGGCATGCGAATTTGGCAACAATGGAATCGCATAGGTCCGCGACTTATGGGCGAGGCCGTCTATCTGGGGCAAAACCCTATCGTCGGACGCCAAAAATTATTTGACGTCACTCGTATCACGGTGAGCGACTTTGATGTAATGGTGTACACCTCTCCCGATTCAGGCCTCATTGAGGTCATTGAGGTATTCTCCGACAAACAAACGGACCCTGTCGAATTGTATTTTGAAAAGTACGAAACCGTGGAGGGACGAACAACGCCAAAAAGGATTCGATTAGCGTACGGACTAGAATCTCAGTTCATTGTCTCAATAAGCCAGCTGCAAAAAAGTGAAGTGCCTACGGGGCCAGGCCTCTAATGAATATAGATGCGAATACTCATCCTGATTTGATTAGGCGATCGGCAGCGAGAGACATCTCAACACGGGACAGCTTGGGCCCTTCCAGGAATTTAAATCTTCTCGTTTTCATCCTCCCAATTTTCGTGCTATTGCATTTCACCGAACCTTCGAATGCAGCGGATTCGGGCCGCGATGCAAATGCTGCGATCAACAATGAAACGCTCATTGCAACCAGCCAGGAAAAGGTAGTCAAACTCTACGGAGCTGGCGGTGCTCGCGGTTTAGAGAGTTATCAAAGCGGTATCATCATCGACAACTCCGGCCATATATTGACCAGCTGGAGCACTGTGCTCGATGTTGCCAAAGTAAGGGTCGTTACGTTTGATGGCCGACGATTGGATGCGACTATGGTTGGAATGGATCCACAAAACGAACTTGCAGTACTTAAGGTCGACGATGGCGGCCTTGTTGGTTTTGATTTGTCGAAAGAGGTATCCGCTTCACCTGGACAACGTATCTTTGCAATAAGTAACCTCTTTGGAATTGCGGCTGGCAACGAGTCATGCAGCGCTCAGAAAGGTGTGATCATGGCCTTAACTTCTCTGACAACCCGACGTGGCAAAACCAAATCGCTCTATCAAGGTCGAGTTTATGTTTTGGATGCGATGACCAACAATCCAGGTGCCTCTGGTGGAGCCTTGATCGACCTGCAAGGTAGATTGGTTGGAATACTAGGCAAGGAGATTCGAGATGAACAAGCTGGGATCTGGCTCAACTACGCATTGCCGATGGACGTTGTGAAATCATCCGTGGATCGTATTCTGTCAGGAAACACTTCTGTCCAAGCGTCAGGGCTGAAATCAGTGGCGCAACCGCATCGTATCAATGATCTCGGAATCACTCTGATCCCAGATGTCTTGGCAAAGACACCGCCGTACATAGACCAAGTTCGTGAAGGCTCGATCGCGAGTCGAGCTGGTTTGCAAACCAATGACTTGGTTTTGTTGTTGAATGACCAACGAGCTGACTCGCGAAAAAGTCTTGAAAAGATGCTTGCAACCATCAATCGCGCCGATTCCTTTTACTTGCTCGTCCAACGCGGACAAGAATTGATTCGAATCCATGTTCGTCCATAGGTCCAAAAATATGCTGTTCATTGCAATGGGGAGCATTGGGATCATCCTTTGCGCCCTTTTTAAAACGCAGGCAAGTGATCCACCATTGGACGAACAAGAACAAAAAGCCTTTCAGGCAGCCGCAGACTTTTCCCAAGACTGTGTGGTTCAAGTCGAAACGTTCGGTGGTCAAGAGATTGTCAACAAGCAATTCGTCGCGTCAGGGCCATCCACTGGAACGATTCTTACGTCGGACGGTTGGATCGTCACGAGCATTTTCCAGTTTCGCGGCCAGCCAGCCTCCATCACGGTGGTTTTGCCCGACGAACAGCGCAAAGCTGCCAAGCTTGTAGCCCGCGATCATAGTCGTGAACTCGCTCTATTAAAAATCGACACTGACAAACCGTTGAAGGCCGCAAAGGCTAGCGATAAATCGGCTTGGCAAGTTGGCCAATGGGCCGTTGCGCTCGGCAAAACCTTCGATTTCAAAGTTGCAAGCCGTAGTGTCGGCATATTGAGCGCGCAAGGCCGAATTTGGAACAAAGCAATCCAGACAGATGCCAAAATTTCGCCGCAGAACTACGGTGGACCACTGATTGATTTACGTGGGAAAGTGATGGGAATCCTCGTCCCGATCAATCCCGGTATTTCGACAGAGGGCGAGGTCGAACAGTGGTACGACTCCGGTGTCGGATTCGCGGTACCGCTCTCCGATATTTTGGATCGACTGCCTAAACTGCAACGCGGTGAAGATATCTACCAGGGCAAAGCCGGCTTCCGAACCCAAAGCCCAGATGAATTTGCACCCGATATCCAATTGAGCGGCGTCACTCCGGGCTCGCCCGCGGCCAAGTCAGGCATGCGAGCTGGCGACCGAATTGTTAGAGCTGGGCCGAGCCGCGAGGGACTCCAGGTAGTTGCCATGCACTCCGAACTCAAGCATGTAATGGGGACGTTGGACGCGGAGCAAAGCATGGTCTTTGAGGTCGATCGCGAAGGAACGATGAAGCAATTCGACGTGAAACTGGTCAAGGACCTACCCACTTATCGGGAGCCGTTCTTGGGCGTGGTCTTGGATCCGGCCAGATCGCCCTCTTCGCCGCGTGTGATTGGAGTGCTACCCAATTCCCCTGCTGAGAAAGCTGGTATTGAAATAGGAGATTCTATTGCAGGTGTAGGTGAGTGGACGATGGATGAGAAGTCGCCTCTCGACACTCGACTTGCCTTCCTCGATTTCCGAGAACCGATCGCGTTGAAGCTAGAAAAAGAAGGTATTGCCAGAAGTGTCGAGGTTACATTCGAAACGCATCCGGAACGCGACTTGGAATGGCCGACCATCAAAGTGGCCGTACCTGAAAACGCGATTGAACCCAAAGGGGCGCGAGGAACGGTTCAACTGCCTCTAGGAGACGTCAAGAACAAGGCCTTTGCGATCGTTCCCTCCAACTATTCGGATGCGATTCCGCACGGCCTGCTAATCGTCTTTGCCGAAGCCGGCGTTCAAGATCAAAAGCAGTGGGCTGACGCTTGGGAGCTTTTTGCAAGAGACAATCGATGGATAGTTGTCGTGACTCAGTCGGCAGACGAAAAAGCGTGGTCACTAGACGAGATCGAAATGGGAGTCCGACTTCGTTCGTATGTGTCGACAAACTACACCATCGATCGTCGACGCGTCTGTGTTGGCGGAATTTCGTCCGGAATGTTGCCGGGCTTCATTACGGGACTCCAAGGAGCGGAAACGTATCGAGGCATTTGGCTATGCAATGCCAAGATTCCGGCTCGTGCTCGCGTACCTGCAACGGAGCCGCTTAAATCGATCCATTTCTTTATCAATGGAACGGAGCCGACACTCAACACCTTTGTTGAGCAGGCACAAAACATTGGTTATAGCGTTGCCTATCACGCCGAAGAGATGACAGCGGCCAAGATGCAGGATTCCCAAGTTCTCGGCAAACTGCAACGTTGGCTCAGGTTGCTGGAGGCTTACTAATGGCGGCCAAGACAGCAGGCTCGAATCAAAAATCAAAGACGCAACGCCCCGTTCCACATAATGAAATGGCCAATGTGCGTTGGCTCGTACTGATTGCCTCCATCGGACTCATGCTGTTCGCGGTCGTGTTGCGACTACAGCCCTCTCTGTTATCCAAAGACACAAGTTTGGCATCGGACACATTCGGCAAAGTGGGCATCGTTCTCATGTGCGCATGGCTTGCCTGGCCAGGGATCGAGATGCTCTGGCGTGCGCCCAGCGGCATGAGTCTCTTTATCGCAATACTATTTGCCGCCGGGCTGTTTATTTATAGACCAAAAACACTGTACGTCACCGGCCCATTCTTGGCTGTGGCTGCCGTGTTAGCCATCTTGGTTGGATGGATCAGTCGCCGATCTCTAAAGTAGCAGGCACACTCCGAGGCCGTGATTTTTTCGAAGTGGCTGTGGTTTTTTGTGGGCGAGTCGCTCCGCGACTCGCGCTAACTGCTGCAAGCACGGGTGGCACGCCCTGAGGCACAGCACGCCCTGAGGCACGAAGGGCGTGTGACTCGCCAGTTTCATTTGCCAAATTTCCCCGCGCACATCATTTAGGCAGAGAGTTTGCCAGAGAGTTTGCCAGTTCACTAGGAGTTGTCCAATCACCTTCAGCAACTCGATGAACCCTTGCGATTTGGTCGATGACAGAATACTCCGATTCTTCATTGCCGTCGCAGGCAAGCCCGCAAATGACTTGGCAAAGGGTATGCCACTGTTGCGCATTACAGGCCCCTTTAATCTCTACGTATTCCAAATGGTCATTTCGATCATAGACCATCCCATCCATTTGACTCGCAGGAAAATGCTCGTGGTCCACCCAAACAAAAGAGCCGTCCATTTCGAAGATCATGCCAGGTATCCGCCCCATTCGGCTAGCCATCTCTTCGAATGACTGTGGCAGTTGACAGCCTGGGAATGAATGGATTTGAACGAAAATATTCATTGGGTTCTCACGAGATGGGTTCGTCAGTCGATGGCTGCAATACCAAAGCATAGCGAATCGTTTACAATCACCAATGTGAAGATAGTTCTATCGCTGCGTTTTGTTTCCCATCGGCTTGCCGCGTGCCGCTAATCGAAAGCTACTCAAGAAATCATGAGCACAGTTGCCATTCAAGTACCTACCGGCGATTTGCCAACGACCTCATATCCATTCTTTGGACACCTCGCGAGAATCATCAATTCGGGCCAAGCTCGTTCGATTGTGATCTCGGGAAATATTTACGATCTTTATTTTGATGGCAAGCAATATGTGCCTTTACTCGCGTTTATTCAGACGAAAACACAAGTCACTGGCTTGATTCAAGTCGTCTATGAATTGAATGGACCTGTTCGTGTGTCCGACGAAGACAAGGTGAAATTACGTGAGGCTTGGTCCGCTTGGAAAAACGGGATCTCTGTCGACGCGATTCCGATGCGAGAGGTACTGAACGATGGCAGCAAGTTCGATCTGAGACGACGCGAGTTCGATCAATACTTGCGAGATGCGATTGGCAATGCGACGCAAGCTTTAGAATTCATGCGGCAACTGACCATTTGTTCTCGGACTTGCTTGAAAGAGAATCTGCTTATCATGATCGAGGGTGCGGACATGCTGCTTCCGGCGGGCGACGGGGATGTGGCCAGGATGAACGATGCTCAAGTACGTCGGATTGCCATTGTGACCGACTGGTTTGGCGACCCAACATTCTTTGGAGGCAAAGACTCGGTTTTGCTGTTCGCGGAGTCTCGAAGCCTGATTCATCCTCGTATTTCTCGGATGCCACAAGTCGTCTCGATCGATGTGGCCGCTCCAGATTTTGCCTCTCGCAAACATTTTATCCAATGTCATAGTTCGATGGGTGGCAATCGATTTGTGCAGCAGTCGCCCGATACGGTTGCGGAGGCAACGGCTGGACTGAGCCTCCATGCGATGCGCCAATTGCTCTTAGCTGCCGACTACGCACAGAAGCCGATTGCGCGTCAAGATACTACGCTCCAAGTCGAGCAGTTTATTCAATCGCAGTTGGGTGAAGATGTCATTGAATTCAAGAAGCCATCGCAGTCTTTAAAAGACGTGATCGGATTCTCGAAACTGAAGGAATTCTTGAATGTCTACTTGATACCCCGCATGAAGTTGCCGGACGATCGGGCGTTGCCGGGTGCTGCAATCGCAGGGCCAATCGGTGGCGGTAAGACTTTCATCTTTGAAGCCGTTGCGGCAGAATTAGATATGCCTGTTCTGGTACTAAAGAACATTCGAAGCCAATGGTTCGGACAAACCGACGTTATCTTCGAAAGGCTTCGACGCGTCTTGGAAGCACTGGAAAAAGTCGTCATCTTTGTTGATGAAGCGGACACGCAATTCGGTGGTGTTGGCGAAGGCGCTCATGAGACGGAGCGACGACTCACTGGCAAAATTCAAGGAATGATGAGTGACCCAAAGCTGCGAGGCAAAGTCATTTGGCTATTGATGACTGCTCGAATCCATTTGCTGTCACCCGACATTCGCCGTCCAGGGCGAGTGGGGGATTTGATTATTCCAATTCTCGATCCAATAGGCGAGGATCGAAAGGAATTCATCCGTTGGATGCTCAAACCTACGAAGATCGACAATGACGAACTCGTAAACTGGTTGGATGCCGAAGGGCTAGAACAGGACTTTTCGTCCGCCGGCTTTGCAGCCTTGCGCAGTCAATTCAAAGCGATACCCCCAAAAGATCAAGACGATCTCAAAAGCATCATTCGCGACTTCATGTCACCCGCAATCAAGCAGACTCGGCGATACCAGACGTTGCAAGCACTGATCAACTGCACGCGGAGGTCGTTGCTACCGGATCCAAACATTTCCGAGAAAGACCGCGCCCTAATGGAAGAAGAAATTCGCCTGTTAGAACTGCAGGGCATCCGCTAGAGGAACCAGCCCTTAAGCGAACAGCGACTTGTTTAACCCGCACAGCGGCGCTATACGACCTTTGACTCAGCTATACTACAGTAGCATGGCCCCCTGGGCCGTGTGTCACGCGGACATTAGCAAAACCCCCTCGTGCGATACTCGGGCCAGGGTCCCAATCTACTACCAAGCAACCCTTCCAATCGCCAAAACGTATCAACCTCAAAATCATCATGAAAAGAATTCAATTCCGCCCTGCATTTGCTACATGGCTGTCCGCGTTACTCTTCCTTGCTTCGCCTCTGTTGGCCCAAGAGCGATTCACTGATTTGTTAGGACCAGTGAAGTCTGGTCCAGTAGTGAAGGGCGGCCCCATTGAGGTTCCCTACATTCTTTGGGGAGGCGACGTTGCCACTTTCCTGGCAAACGGCGATCTAAAGACGAAGCCCTCGTCTATTTTTCAACAGTCAGGTCTCGATATTCAGTTGGTCAACGGCGATGACTTCGTCGGACAAGTCCGAAATTACGTGCAAGGCAAATCGCCGTTCCTTCGTGGAACCATGCATATGATCGGCCTTGCAGGGGAGGTGGTTGGAGCCGACCCCAAAACCAAACCCGTCATCATTATGCAGCTGTCTTGGAGTGCTGGTGACCATATCGTTGGACGAAAAGCCATTCGTAACTTAAACGATCTCAAGGGTAAAAAGATTGCGTGTCAGCAAGGTGGCCCGCACGTTGGCCTCCTATATGATTCGCTCGGTGCAGCCAATCTTAAAAAATCCGACGTGACCATCGTTTGGACCAAAGATATTACTGGACCGGGAGGCCCTGCCGAAGCGTTTCGCAAAGACCCGACCATCGACGCATGCTGTGTTATCACACCGGACATGATGGGTTTGAGTACCGGACTAACCGAGGTTGGAACTGGGGCGGAAGGGACTGTAGCGGGCGCTCATGTGATTAACAGTACCGCTCAAATGAGCCGCTCAATCGCGGACGTCTATGCCGTTCGACGCGATTGGTACGACGCCAACAAAGACTGGGTTAAGAAATTTGTAGCCGGGCAACTAAAGGCCACCGAAAAACTTGTCGCCATGCGCCGCAGTTTTTCCGATACGAAAAAGCTCTCTAAAGAATACGAACAAGTTTTGAGTCTATCACAACGCATCTTTGGCAAAGAGACCCTTCCCACTTTAGAGGAGGATGCACATGGCCTACTGTTGGATTGCTCCTTCGTTGGCTTGACTGGCCAAATGGCTTTCTTTCTCGACAAAGGGAACTTGAGCGGCTTCACCGGAAAGATGGGAGAAGCGATCGACTTGGCTACGAGTTGGGGATACGCCAAAGGACGCAACGGATTCGACCCAAATGACTTCGATTACAAGGCGATCGCGAAGCTCGCCGAGATTGAATACTCTGAGCTCAAAGCCACAGAAAAGTTTGAAAAGAACACAGCGGAGACGACCGAATTATTCTTGGGTGACAACCTGGATGCGAACACGATTGTTAGTTTTACGATCGGTTTCGAACCGGATCAAAAAGATTTTTCTGCGGATCGCTACGGTTCAGACTTTGCTCGTGCGCTCCGGGAAGCGAGCAAGTTTGGAAATGCTCGCGTCATCATTCGAGGGCATTCCGACCCAACTAAGACGCTGTTGGATCTAATCAAGAGCGGAATTTCCAAAGGGCTTATTCAACAAAATGGCACCAATGGCAACTATCGATACTTCATGAATGGCAAACCGCTCGATCTCAATCGTACTAAAGAGGTAATGGAGCTGATCAAGGGAGGCGCATTTGGAGGCGGGAATCCAGATCCATCCGTCACCATGCAAGCGGCACTGAATCTATCCAAGTCGCGGGCCGACAATGTCTTTGCGGAACTGCAAAGCTATGCAAAGCGAGAGGGAATGAACCTGGACCTTTCGCAAATCGTGCCGGTGGGTGCGGGAGTGATGGAACCCGTGATACCCAAACCCAAGAATATTGAAGAGGCCAAAGAGAATATGCGTGTCGAATTTCGAATCGTCAAAGTTAACCCAGAGTCGCTTGCTCCGTCGGACTTCAACTTCTAGCGAATCCTACTTTCCGAACGTGGTGAACCGATCTCATGAACTTCAATTCTAAACTCTTGCTTTATGTCGTTTCGTTCGCTTCGATCGCCTGGACGACGATAGGCTGGTCAAGCGACAATGTTGTGATTGTGTTGGACGATTCCGGCTCGATGAACGAGAGAATGACCGGTGGAGTCAAGCGTATCGATGCTGCCAAGAAAGCTATTGCATCTGTCTTGAAACAGTTTCCGCCAGACACCAAGCTCGGCCTCATGTTGCTCAATGGTGAACGGTCGAAGCAACATTGGGCAATTCCATTGGATCATCTTTCGGTGCTACAGGCAACGCGGCGAGTGGAGGCGGTAAGTGCAGATGGAGGCACGCCACTTGGAGATCGGATGCGCGATGGGGCGGAAGCACTCTTGCGATTGAGAGAAAAGCAAATTTACGGCAACTACCGGTTGCTGATCGTTACCGATGGGGAAGCAAGCGATGCGAATCTGCTGGCATTGTACTTGCCCGACGTGCTCTCACGAGGCCTCCTGGTGGACGCCATTGGGGTTGATATGAAACAAGATCATTCGCTAGCGACTCGAGTGCATACCTACCGTCGCGCGGATGATGGCGAAGCGTTGTCTAAGGCGGTTCAAGAAGTCTTCGCAGAAAAAATCGATGCGAATAAAACCAATAGCGATGATGACTTTGCGCTCTTGCAGGCTCTCGACGACGTCACTGCCAAGGAAGCCCTCATTGCATTGTCGAAGCCAAACAACACTCCTGTCCTTGGCATTGTGCCAACCGCCAACATGAGCGAGACGATAGGCAACAGCTGGCCGGCTAACGGCGCTCCGCGCGGCCAGATTAATTACAGCGGTGCATCGCTGTTGGGAACCTTTATTATTACCGTCGTGAGTTGCATGCTTCCTTTGGTGGTTATCGTGATCGTGCTAGCTGTCTTTCTTTCCAAATCGGGTGGTGGCCCAAAGCACAACCGACCGCGACGATAGTATTGCAACCTCCGCAGTATTGCAAGCTCCGCAGCCAACGTAATTTGGCATATTGTGCACGCAGGTGGACCCGCGGCTAGCGACGTCGGCTAGCGCCGACAACAGCCGACGGCGCTTGCCGCGGGTACCATCGTGAGCACTACTCGCCGCATCAAACCAAGCGACATTCGACCGAGGTTTTCAACGCAGCGTTTGGATGTTGGACTTGTTCGAGTGAATCTACGTGATTGTTGCACACGAGATAATTCTTGACACTTTAGCAATGCGTGGGCAGCGAATGTATAGTAGAGGCTGAATTCAATTCCTACCGAGCCATCCTCAATGCATGACGTCACCCGAATCCTCAGCCAGATTGAATCTGGCGATCCATCTGCGTCTGAGCAGTTGCTGCCGTTGGTTTACGATGAATTGCGAAAATTGGCGGCTGCTCGTATGGCCAACGAGAACCCCGGACAGACGCTGCAAGCGACTGCATTGGTGCATGAAGCCTACGTCCGATTGGTCGACGTGGAGAATTCGCAGAAATGGGAATCGCGCGGCCATTTTTTTGCCGCCGCTGCCGAAGCCATGCGCCGGATTCTAGTCGAACAAGCCCGCCGCAAAGAAGGCCCCAAAGCAGGCGGACGACATCAACGCGTCGAACTATCCGGTATCGATCCAGGAATACAGGATACTCATTCGGACATCCTGGCATTAAACGAAACCCTCGATCGACTCGAAGCGCATGATCCCCGAGCGGCACAGCTTGTGAAGCTTCGATTCTTTGCCGGCTTGACCAGACAGCAGGCCGCAGAAACGCTCGGAGTTTCCGTTGCAACTGCCGACAATGATTGGGCTTACGCCAAAGGCTGGCTGCAAGTCGAATTGCTGGAATCGGACCATTCTGGGTCGCGGCCGCTCGGTCAATAAAAAACTTTCTGAATTTCATTAGAGGGTTTGCCATCGATTCTCGCATTGAATAGATAGACGGTGACTCACGTGTGCGAGGAACATGGACAAATGCCAATCAATCAACTCGATGCAAAGGCAATCTTTAATTTAGCTCGCAAAATTGAAGACAAAGAGACACGCACAGAGTATCTCCGACAGATTAGCCGAGGTGACATCGCGCTGACAAACCGAGTGATCGCATTGCTCCACGGATTTGAGAACCAAAGAGGCTTTCTCGAATCACCGGTCATGGTTGTGTCCGCCCACTCGGAATTTGATTCGCCTTCCGATCCGATTGGCTCTCGTATCGGCCCCTACGAATTGCTGGAGAAGATCGGCGAAGGCGGCATGGGCATGGTCTACCTTGCAGTACAAAAAGATCCAGTTCGTCGCAAAGTTGCATTAAAAGTCATCAAGCCTGGGATGGATTCGCAACAAGTTCTGGATCGCTTCCAAGCCGAACGTCAGGCGTTGGCCATGATGAATCATCCCAACATCGCCCGCGTGCTGGACGTCGGGACTACGGAATCCGGTCGACCCTATTTTGCAATGGAGTTGGTCAAGGGAATTCCTATCACCGAATTGTGCGATCAACAAAAGCTCAATGCCCGCGAGAGGCTACAGTTGCTAGTCACGGTTTGCCATGCGGTCCAATATGCACACCAAAAAGGGATCATCCATCGTGACATCAAACCCAGCAACGTCCTCGTTGAAATGCATGATGTCACGCCCGTCCCCAAAGTTATCGATTTCGGTGTTGCCAAGGCCATTGGGCAACAGTTGACCGACAAATCGGTACATACCGGCCTGACCCAGATGATCGGTACACCGTTGTACATGAGTCCCGAACAAGCTGGCCAAAGCAGTGTCGATGTCGATACCCGCAGCGATGTCTTTTCTCTCGGCGTATTGCTCTATGAAATTCTTACGGGCCACACGCCATTCGAAAGCGAAACTCTGAAAACCGTTGGCTTTGACGAGATGCGTCGGATGATTCGCGAAGTCGACCCGCCACGACCCAGTGCACGGGTCAGTACGCTTAATGCACAAGCGTTATCCACCATTTCGGATGCGCGCCAAGTGGAGCCGAACAAGCTCTGCCAACAACTGCGCGGCGAGCTGGACTGGATCGTCATGAAAACGCTCGAGAAGGACCGATCGCGCCGATACGAATCTGCCAGCGCCCTGGCGGCTGATATCGAGCGATTCCTTTGCGACGATCCTGTCCTAGCTTGCCCACCTTCGATAGTCTACCGATTTCAGAAATACACTCGTCGCCATCGACTCGCCGTAGGAGCGGCACTCATCACGACCGCCGCACTGCTAAGCGGCATCGGGTTAACCATGTGGCAAGCGATGGTCGCTCGCGATGCTCAGCGTCAAACCGAAGAGGCCAAACAACAATTAGCTCAGCGGTATCGCATTGCAAAGGAATCAATCGATACCTATCTATTGCGAATTACTCAAGACGAACAGTTGGACCATCCTAGCTTTCGGCCATTGCGGCAACGATTGCTCGAAGCCGCCTTGCCCTACTATGACCAGTTGCACAAACTTTCGCCGACCGACGACTTATCGCAATCCGCACGCGCCGAAGCCCTCAATCAACTCGGTCGCGTTCAACATGAATTAGGCCTATTCAGCGAATCCCGCACTGCCTTCGAAGAATCCGCAAAGCTCTTCGACCAACTGGGCTCGGCCATTCCTAGCAAAACCGTCTATCGTCAAAGCTTGGCCAATGTGCTTGTCAATCTGGCGGACCATTACCGCACGCGCGGTGACAGCAGTAGCACGCTGGCCTACGAACAGCATGCGTTGGAGTTGCGGAAAGAACTTTACGCCAAGCAGCCTACCGACGACTTAGTGCAGATGGAACTGGCGCAGAGCTATACCAATGTTGGGATCCTCATTGACCGCGACAAGGGGCGCAAACTGCTCGAAGACGCCATCCAGCTTTGGCAAGGACTCTCGGATCGATTCCCTGTAGAACTTCGTTACCGCGAATACTTGAGCCTCGGCTACCACAACCTCGGTCATCAAGTTGCATCGACAAACGTCGAAGATGCCAAGCCGTTTCACCAGCGGGCTGCCGAGTTGCGTGCTGCGTTGGCCGAGGAGCAACCGGAATCGAAGAAGGCACATATTCAGTGGGCACAAAGCGAGCAAGTATTGGCGGACATGTACTCGCAGTTCCAAGGCAATCCAGACGAAGTCCTCACACACCGTCAAAAGTCCGAACAGATCTTGCGTGAGTTCTCCAGGTCGCATCCACAGTGGCCGGAAGTGAAGGCCCACTGGGCGAGCTCCAAAGAGACACTCGCGCGTTCGCTCAGTGAACAAGGCGAATTGCAAAAAGCGAACGACACACTGCAGTCTGCAGTCACGATTTGGCAGCGACTCGTGTCGGAGTATCCGGACGTGCTGGAATACAACCTAGGTTTGTCCAGCGCCCAGCAAAGTCAGGCTGTCCTAATGGTAGCCCGAGGCGAATCGGCTGAGAGTTTGCCGATCCTCGCTCAAGCTCGTGAAAGATTACAAGAAACGCTCGATCGCGTCGGCCCCCATGCAGAGGGCAACCTACTGATGCGAAACATCTATCGCACGCTTGCGGAGACTCGCAAGTCGTTAGGACAAGATCGCGATCGTTCGTCGGAGGACGAAATACCTGAACCAAGTATAAAAGTGGCCGGTGAGGCCATACCACCAAGTAAATTCCTCACCGACCTGTCCTATCCTTCGTCGCACGGTCTGCGCGGCGAAAGACAGGCTTCTAGTTTATCGCAGCCCGAGGATGAAGAGCAAACTATGAAACGTCAACGTGAAAAAATTTCTCGGTCGAGCCGAGACTCGGCAATCCGCGCCAAGCGATCGCTCATTGTCGAGTCGTTAGAAGAACGAGCGCTCATGGCGGTCGATATCTCCATTAGCAACGGCACGATGGACGAGATTGGCAGTGCGAGTGCATTCGTGGCTCCAGGTAGCGGCGGGCTAAGCAACAATTGGGCTTTGACTCTTGGACCAGATAACAACGTCTACGTAGTCAGCCGAAATAACAACGAAGTCATGAGATACAATGGCACCACCGGCCAATTTCTAAACGTCTTCGTGAGCCCAGGTTCAGGTGGACTATCAAGTCCGCAAGGGCTTGCCTTTGGACCAGATGGGAATATGTATGTCGCTAGTAGTGCGACAAATCAAGTTCTGCGTTACAATGGATCAACCGGAGCTTTCCTCGGCGTCTTTATTTCTGCGGGGAGCGGACTCAACGGTCCATGGGGGCCCACCTTTGGACCCGACGGCAATCTATATGTAAGTAACAACACTGATAATTCAATTGTTCGTTATAAGGGGTCATTGTCCGCTAACCCTGGAAGTCCATTCCCTGCAAACGGACAGACAGGAGCAATTTTCGTTACACCGCGCAGTGGTGATTTGCTTCAACCGCAGAATTCGGCCTTTGGTCCAGACGGAAATCTATACGTAATCGGTGGTCAGACCATCGGTGTCCTACGTTATAGTGGTTTAACGGGCGCATTCATGGGTCAGTTCGTGTCACCTCCCGAAGGTGGGCTCACGGAAGGACGCAGTTTGGCCTTTGACCAAGAAGGTAGGCTTTACGTCGCCGACTTTTTATGCAACGTGCATCGCTACGACACCAATGGTAATTCAATCGGTGACCTCCTCGCAGATGCCGTGTCGGCGAAAAAACTGGCAAAGCCACTGGGGATGGCATTTGACGCGCAGGGAGCCTTATTAATAAGCGTAAGAGACAGCAACACTATACTGCGCTACGACACCGGTGTAGTCGTGAGCCTTTCGTCGAGCAGTTCGACGCCTGTGAGTGTCGATTACGCTACAGCTGACGGTAGTGCTTCTGCCAGCACAAAATACTACTCGCAGTCAGGCACAGTGACTTTTAGCCCTGGCCAGACCTCCAGGCGTATCTTGCTAGCAGCGAAGGACAACCTCGTTGCAGAGTCCAGCAAAGACTTCTCCGTAAAGCTAAGCAATGCCACCGGCGGCGCTAACATTGTGAGTGGCACTGGCACAGTGACTATCAACGATGACGACAGTACGCGCCAAATTTCCATCGTGGACACATCTGCCACCGAAGGTGATCACGCAGCTCATTACCGAGGAGCTTTCGTTCAAGGTACTCCCGGGATTGGTATCGATAATTTAACATTTGGGCCGGATGGCAAACTATATAGCGTTGCTAGTAGCATTGGCAGCAATGGGGGAATTAATCGGTTTGACGCTACGACTGGTTTGTTCATTGATCGCTTTGTACCGAATGACCGCATCCATGGTGGACGGACTATCGCATTTCAAGGCGGCTACATATACGTCCCGAGTTCGTTCTCAGACGAAGTACTGCGTTACAATGCGACAACAGGCGTCTTCGTTGATGCGTTTGTTTCGGCAAGGAGCGGAGGTGTCATAAATCCCCAGTACATTGCGTTTGGTCCTGACGCAAACAGTGATGGCGTTCCAGAACTCTATGTTGCTAGCGGTGGTAACAATGGAATCCAATATTACGATGGCGCAACCGGATCACCTCTAGGGACATTTATCATTTCGGGTTCTGGCGGGCTGAATTCTCCCAACGAGTTACAGTTTGATTCCTCGAACACCTACCTCTACGTCGTGAATTACGCTTCGAATCAGATTCTGAAGTACGATGCTCATTCCGGCGCATTTGTCGGTGTTGCTGCAAGTACTGGGTTGTCCAGTCCACGGTCTATGAAGTTCGGCTCCGATGGCCTGATGTACGTGCTCAGTAGCGGTAACAGTCGGATTATGCGATTCAATTTAAACGGAACATACAAGGATGACTACGTTCCCGTTGGCAGTGGTGGCTGGGTCAACAACGCCTGGCATATGGCGTTCGGCCCAGATGGCGACTTATACGTCACTACGGGTAGCAATGTCGAGCTAACTGGACCGACGCAAATCATGCGATTTGGAACTGAATCCGAAGCGCTGTTGACGATTACGAACACCACACCGAGCACTCTTCCAATAACCGTGAACTACTCCACGACGAATGGATCGGCAACCGCCGGTAGCGACTTCGTAGCATCTACAGGCACAGTTACCTTTTCCCCCGGTGTGACTACCGAAATGATCCGCATTCCATTACTAGATGATGCTATTACAGAGCCGACCGAGACTTTCAACGTCATCTTGTCGAACCCAGTTGCGGCAACCATCGCTCGTGGCCAAGCTATCGTCAGCATCCTGGACAACGATCCGTTTACCAAGTTCTATGTGGTGGACGATGCAAGTGCCGACAAGACATATGAGTACCAAGCAAGCGGAGGAGCCGTCGAGAACTACGGACTCAATACCGGCAACACCGCTCCACGCGGCGCTGCTAGCACAGCCGCAGGCACGACCGTTTGGGTTGTCGATGCAAACAAGAAAGTCTATTTGTACGACACTAGTGGAAACATTGTGGGATCGTGGTCTGCGGGTGGACTACAATTCAATGCGCAAGTCGAAGGAATTGCCACCGATGGCAAGGACGTGTGGTTGGTCGATAACCAAGCCGATCGCGTGTACTACTATTCCGGTGCTGCCTCGTTAACTTCAGGCAGCCCGAATGCTACTAGCAGCTTTAGCTTGAATAGCGGCAACAAGAACGCGAAAGACATTGTCACGGACGGCAACTACTTGTGGGTTGTCAACGACAGCAATAACGACAAAGTATTCAAGTACACCGTCGCTGGCACATACGTTGGCAGTTGGACGATATCGACATCGGGTGCGGGAAGCCCAACGGGAATCACGCTGGACCCAGCCAACGTATCGAACATATGGATCGTCGACAATGGTACGGACCGCGTATATCAATACAACGCGGCTGCTGGGATCACTTCGGGAAGCAAGTCCGCGAACTCAAGCTTCGCGCTCGCGGCTGGCAATACCAACCCACAAGGAATCGCAGATCCAACACCGCCGAACAGTAGCAGGCAGCTATTTAGTGCAAGCATGGCACCACCTGTTTTGTCCAAGGCCATCGACTCTGCTTTTACCCAGTTGTCTGATGACTTGGTTCGGAGCCGTATTGACCGTCCATTGACGTTTGATCGCGAAGTCTATCGTCAGAATGAGGCCCCATTCTCAACTCAACGGACTCTGCAACCGACAGCCGAAACGACAGCCGAAGGCGCTAGCCGCGGGTACAATCGCGGGCACACTAGAGGGCAATACAAATCATCGTCTTGATTTTTCACCTGCCATCTTTCTGCCAAAAAATGTTTCAAATCCTGAGTTGGACGAGGGACGACTTGGTCACTCTTGCCGAGAGTGACCCTACTAGAGAAGTATTGCTTCCGTCTTTCGGCTAGAATGGTGAGACCGAATGGCAATGGTTACTATGAAGCTTGGTTTCTCTAGCAGGTTGCAAAACAGAAGCAGACGATGGGGCTAAAGATAAAGAAACACCACCTACTAGTAGCCTTTGCATGTATCTTGAGTTGCCTTGCAACGACAGCCAAGGCTGACGTCGATTTTGGCCGCGATGTCCGGCCAATATTTCAAAAGCATTGCTACGCTTGCCACGGGCCCGAGAAGCAAAAGAGCGGCTACCGATTGGATGTTCGGGACATCGCTTTTAAAGGCGGTGATTCTGGTGAAGCGACGATTGTTCCTAATGACGCAGTCAAGAGCCCGCTCTTCCGTTTCGTTAGCAGTGAAGACGAAGAATCTTTGATGCCGCCCAAGGACAGCGGCAAACCTCGTCTAACATCGGAAGAGCTAAATACGATTAAGTCTTGGCTCGATCAAGGTGCTGTTTGGCCGGATGAATTTTCCGGTAGAAAAAGACAGCCAAGTTTGCATTGGTCATTAAGGCCGCTAGTCATGCCAAGCTTACCGATTGGTACCGACAGTGCCATCGACAGTGCCATCGACAATGCCATCGACGTTTTCGTTCTCGAAAAACTTGCGGACAAGAAACTTGTTCCGTCACCTGCAGCCGATCGAGTAACCCTCATTCGGCGATTGAGCTTCGACTTGATCGGTTTGCCTCCAAGCCCCGCAGAGATCGATGCCTTTGTTGGAGACACATCGCCGAAGGCTTATCAAACGCTGGTCGATCGACTCCTTGCGTCATCCCATTACGGAGAGCGCTGGGGTCGGCATTGGCTAGACATCGCCCGTTTCACTGAAAGTCAAGGCTTTGAATACGATCGATTGCGAGACAACGCTTGGCACTATCGCGACTATGTCATCCAGAGTTTCAATGACGACAAGCCTTATAGGCAGTTCATGAAAGAGCAGATTGCTGGCGACGTGATGGAACCGGTCACTAAGGAAGGCATCATTGCAACGAGTTTGCTCGTCTGTGGACCCTGGGACCAAGCGGGAAATGCGCAGTCGAACCAAACGCAACGTGCCATTACACGCGAAGACGAACTGGAAGACATGATCGGCGTCGTGGGGCAGTCTTTTCTAGGCCTAACGATCAACTGCGCTCGATGCCATGCCCATAAGTTTGATCCGATTCCACATGAAGAATACTATCGCATTAAGTCGGTGTTCGAAGGGGTCAAGCACGGCGAGCGATCGATTGCTTCGGATGAAGAATCAGCTATGCGAAGCAAGCTGCAAAAGGAGTTGGAGAACCAAATCGATCTTGCCAACAAGTCCATCATTCAAATGGAATCCGAAGGAGCAAAGCAAGCCCTGCAGGCAGACATCCAACGGGCTAAAAAGGCGTTGACGGATTTGAAAAAGCTACCGAGTTCCTATGTAGGCGTGCGTGTTCAACCTCAGGTAACAAAACGTCTCAAACGAGGTGATGTTACAAGTCCAGATGAGGACGTTACTCCAGGCGCATTGTCGGCCATCTTCGAGCTTGAACCAGACTTCGGCCTTGCCGCCGATTCGCCCGAGCACGAGAGACGGTTGCGGTTTGCAGATTGGCTATCCGACCCTCGCAATCCATTGCCGGCAAGGGTCATGGCCAATCGCATTTGGCATTTGCATTTCGGCCAAGGGCTAGTTGCAACACCGAATGATTTTGGAGTTAGCGGCGAACGTCCAAGCCATCCCGAATTACTCGACTGGCTTGCCGTGAAATTCATCGAAGGCAGTTGGAGTGTCAAGGCAATGCATCGGTTGATTGTCCATTCGGCAACCTATCGGCAATCTTCAGCGTTCCACGATTTGTCCTCAGCAATAGATGCCGACAACAAACTTCTATGGCGATTTTCTCCGCGACGACTGGAAGCCGAAGCGGTGCGCGATGCGATGCTCGCTGCAAGCGGTCAGTTGAATCCGATCGGCGGCGGTCCTAGTTTCCGACCCTTTACAACGACTGATTTCAACGCCACGTTTTACACGCCAGTGGACCGTTCCGAGCCTGAGTTCAATCGCCGCACTGTCTATCGCATCAACGTCAATAGCGGCAAGGATCCTTTGCTCGATTCCTTCGATTGTCCGGATCCCTCGGTGAAAACGCCGCGGCGGAGCGTGACCTCTACACCGCTCCAAGCGCTGGAGCTCATGAACAACGCATTCATTCAACGCCAAGCAGGTCATCTGGCCGAACGTGCGATGCAATCGGCGAAGAACGACATCGGCGTCGCAATTGATGGTGCCTATCGGATGGCCCTAGGGCGTAGACCGAACGAGAGTGAAGTTGAGCGGGCAAAGTCAGCCGCCATGGAACGTGGGCTTGCCAGTGTCTGCTGGGCTCTCTTCAATTCGACGGAGTTCATCTATGTCAGATAATCGACCAAGCAATGTTCGTGGGAAAAGTGGCATAGGCTTCCAGCCTGTGAATGGAATACCACAGGCTGGAAGCCTATGCCACCAAATTTCGCAGAGCGCTTTGCTCCCCTTTCCACGTCGTCATTTTCTTTGGAATTCAGGTGGTGGACTGGGAGCAATTGCCCTGGCTTGGATGTTGAATCGAGACAACCTTAAGGCAAACGATGCTACTCAAGGATCGGCCCTTCAGCCGCATTTTGCGCCGAAAGCCCAACGCGTTGTTCAGGTATTTTGTGCAGGTGGAGTAAGCCACTTGGATACGTTCGACTACAAGCCGGAACTTGAAAAAATGGATGGCAAGTCGCTCGAAGGCAAAGGAGAGAACTTAGGATTTTTTGGTCAGCCAGGCCGCTTGATGAAAAGCGTGTACGACTTCCAGCAGCATGGGAAATCCGGCGCTTGGGTGAGTAGTCTTCTGCCACATTTGTCGAAGTGCGTCGATGATGTTTGTTTCATTCAATCCATGGTGGCCAAGAGTAACAATCATACTCCCGCGGCCTTTCAGATGAACAGCGGCTTTACGCTAAACGGTTTCCCATGCATGGGATCGTGGCTCAGCTACGGACTTGGAACGGAGAACGAAAATCTTCCAGCGTTTGTTGTTCTGCCTGACCCTCGCGGGCTACCAGCCGGTGGATCCATCAATTGGACATCGGGGTTCCTGCCGGCAACGCATCAGGGAGTAGCTTTTCGAACTCAGTCGAGCGAACCTGTGCCGGATTTGCAGACGCCCAAAAAGATATCCACCCATGCGCGATTGGCCGACATGCAGCTACTGGCAAAGATGAACCGGGAGTTTGCTGATAGTCATCCAGGTGACAATGCCTTTGCGGCGAGGTTGCGTGCGTACGAGCTTGCGGCGCAAATGCAGGCAAGCATACCGGAGGCCACCGATCTTTCTAGCGAATCGGAGTCGACACAGCGATTGTATGGGCTGGATGATCCAGCTAACAAAGGGTTCGCAAGAAACTGCTTAACCGCTAGGCGGCTCCTCGAACGCGGCGTGCGATTCGTTCAGGTCCTCAATGGTGGCTCATTTGGTTCGCCTCGAATCAACTGGGACGGGCATGAAAATGTTAAAGAAAATCATGACAACCAAGCCCAGACGATGGACAAGCCGGTGGCCGCACTGATTCAAGACTTGAAGCAGCGGGGCATGCTGGAAGACACTCTTTTTATCTGGTCAACTGAATTCGGGCGAAGTCCAGCGACACAAGGAATGGGAGCATTGGGACGAGACCACCATCCAACAGCCTTTACCTGCTTTCTCGCAGGAGCTGGGGTTAAGAAAGGGGTGCGTTATGGCAGTTCAGACGAGATCGGATATTTTACAGCCGAAAATAAAGTTTCGATCCCTGACTTCCATGCAACTATCCTTCATTTGCTGGGCCTCGATCACCAGAGATTGACATTCTATCACAATGGAATCCAACGTCGCTTAACAGACGTTCATGGGCAGGTGATTGAGGGCGTGCTAACCTAATCGTTTAACGAAATTGTGGACTCGTGGCACGGGCGTCTCGCCCGTCAAAACATGGGCGGGACGCCCATGCCACTTGGTATGTTTGATTCTGCCGCTCGCCTAAAAAAATGAAGCGAGAATACATACCGACTCTAGGCTGGTTATCATTAGGCACCCGATTCGTTCGTCCGCACACCCTTTCTTACGGTTGTCATGTCAGAAATCCCTTCGCCCTTGACCAATCCTCCCAGTTTTGCAAGAGTCGAAAACTCCCACGTTCATGATGCGAAGAGGCTTTTCGAAGCGGCGGTAGCAGAGATCAGCAAAGTATTTGTCGGTCAAAATGAATTGGTAACAACTTCTTTGGTCGCATTGTTTTCCGGCGGCCACGTATTGATTGAGGGTGTTCCTGGGTTGGGAAAGACCCTTTTCGTTAGAACATTGGGACGGGTGCTTGGTTGCCAGTTTGGTCGGATACAGTTTACGGCCGATTTGATGCCTTCCGACATTACCGGCGCTCCGATCCTTGATTTGAAGACACAGGATTTTCGATTCCGGCCTGGGCCAGTATTTACTCAATTCTTACTCGCTGACGAAATCAATCGATCACCGGCCAAGACCCACGCAGCATTGTTGGAAATCATGCAAGAGTTTCGGGTCACCATCGATGGAATTAGCCATCCAGTGCCACGTCCGTTTCTCGTGATGGCCACTCAAAACCCAATCGAGAGCGAGGGAACGTATTCGTTGCCCGAGGCCCAATTGGATCGCTTCATGTTCAAAGCAATGGTGTCCTATCCGAGCGAACTGGAGGAGGCACGTATCCTAGAATTGCATTCGCGACAGATCGATTTTTCATCGGTTCTGAATGACCAAGTGAAGCAGGTAACGAATGCCGAACACATATCCAACATAATCAAAATGAACGGACAGGTTCGAATCGAGCCCAAGCTGCTGACATACATCAACAAGATTGTTAGGCTAACGCGTTCGTGGCCAACCTTTCACATGGGGGCTTCACCGCGGGCTGGATTGGCGATGGTACAAGGGGCTCGCACAATCGCTGCCTTTCGCGGTCGGGATTTTACCGTGCCCGATGACGTGGTCGAGATTGCACTGCCGGCGCTGAGGCACCGCGTCATCATGTCCGCCGAAGCAGAAGTAGAGGGACTCAAAATTGATCAAGAGTTATCCTCGCTCCTTCGAAGCATTGAAGTGCCGCGAAACTAACTATGTCCATTTACGATACCATTGGGACATATCTTTTTTGGGCCCCATGGCTTGGGCTCGTAGCGCTGATTTCACCCTTGCTAATCATAGCATGGGGCTGGCGTATCTTTCCGACAGAGCGATGGCTCTGGTTGCTGTTGCCATTGTGTGCGTTAACGCTACTCATTTTGTTGTCGCCTCTCTTCATTTATTTCATCGTCGTCTTTGACTTGATGACATTGTCCACCGTAGTGCTGGATCTGCTTACCATTACGGGCCCCAGTGGCATATCGGTCGAACGGCAAACGCTCAAAAGTGCATCGCTAGGGGGCACGCACGACGTAAAATTGTGCCTGGACAATCGAAGCGATCGAATGCAACGGCTCGACGTACGTGACGATTTACCTCCTGGATTGACGTCTATTCCTGAAGTGCATTCGGTTTCCCTTGCGGCTGGAAAACGGATAGAGGTTGATTACCGGATCCGACCCTTGAGGCGCGGTTCGTTTCAATTCGAATCGGTGTTTTTTAGACTCAAGAGTTTACTTGGGCTTTGGCAAAGGCAAGTCAAACGCGAATGCCCTGCCGAATTACTGGTCTATCCGGATATGAAGCAATTGGCGGAATACGCCCATCTCGCCCGCACAAATCGGCTGAGTCTGATCGGTGTTCGCAAGACTCGAAAAGCAGGTCAGGACAATAATTTTGAGCGACTACGCGATTACACTCAAGACGACAACTACAAACACATTGATTGGCGATCGACGGCCCGACGAAACAAGCTTACTGTAAAACAGTTTCAGACCGATCAAAGCCAGCGGATCGTATTTATGCTCGACTGTGGTCGACTCATGACCAACGAGTATCGTGGGCTGAGCCTGTTGGATTATGCGCTCAATTCCATCTTGATGTTGAGCTATGTTGCATTGCATCAAGGAGACTCCGTTGGCCTGCTGTGCTTCTCGGACAAAATCGAATCGTATGTACCGGTCCGCGGCGGTACAGCCCAGATGAATCGACTATTGCACGCCGGTTTCGACCGATTTCCGAGCCTCAAACAGACGAGCTACGACGAGGCGTTTATGTATTTTTCAAAGAATTGCCGAAGACGTTCCCTGGTAATCCTTGTAACGAACGTCATTGACGACGTATCCGCCGCTCAGATAACTGGATACTTGAACACATTGCGGGGCAAGCACTTGCCTGTCCTCGCCTTACTAAGGGACCGAGCCGTCTTTGATTATGCGGATAACCCAAGCATGGATGAAAGCGTACTATATCGCAGCGCTGCTGCGGCACAGTTGTTGGTATGGCGGCACGAAGTAATTCAGCGACTAGGAAACGCGGGGGTTCTGAATGTCGACGCCTTTCCCGACATGCTGACCACGCCTTTAGTCAACCGGTATTTAGAGGTAAAAGCAAAGCACTTGCTGTGACGAACGTGCAAAATGTTTATCTCCGAGCCCTAGGCGACGGCTGGGCTGTGCGACAAATAGCAGTTTCGATAATTCTCTCTAGTATTTATCGAGTCTTTTTTGTTCCAAACAACAATCGAGTTAGACAATATCGAAAGCCCATCCGTTCGGGGCTTGCCCCCGACGGATACGTTTTGGCGTACTAAACAATTGGGCGTCCCAACTCCCGTTCCCCTCGTCGT
>JAYVPJ010000025.1:0-34138 GCA_043757445.1 Pirellula sp.
GTTTCTGGCAGCATTGAGATGTATTCGATTCATTGCGTTTGTCCATGCTCGCCCTTCGGAATGGAAGCATGATCTGCGCGAACAAAGGGATGCAGCTAACCCCTCGGTCCACCGGCCTATTTTGGAATTGCGTTTCTTGCTCGGGCTAGCTGATCCCGGGCGTTCGTCCACTCAATCGTTTTGCGCAGATGGGGAGTTTGCGAGGCGAACAAGAACGGTTACATCAATACGACTTCCACTTCACAATTTTTGATCTGAGGACCCTATGGATGTTTTTAGTCTTCCAGCAATGCTTCGACTGAAGGATGACCAGGCGATACGAATTGCGAGACTCGCGATCAAACTGTTGCTGCCAATGTATATCGGATTTCTAGGTTTCCTCGGCTTTCTTGCTTTTGTTCCTGGATTCGGGGCGATTGGCTTACAAAGATTGTTTGGCTTTTTCGGCTTTTTCGGTCTTTCTTGGGCTATTCGGCTATGCGGAAATTCTTGAAGGGCGCGCACAATTGCAAAAACGCTTGTAATGGGAACTCCGTTGGGGTCAGACTTGGGTCAGACTTGTTTTGCGGTTTTCGAAGTGTTTGAAATCGCCGGTCAGCCATGATGACCGAAGACGAAAATGACGAAAGGGGACGCAGCTTAATTCACCCAGCAACCTCCCTGGATAGTCGGGAGAAAGAATTCGAGTTCTCGACAGGCTGATCAAAACTTTGCATTCTCCCCGATCATCGACGCGTTGCTTGCAGGTAGTGCCGGGCAGCAGGCATTTGGAACGTGCCTGGAACGTATTTATTTATTGAGTCGGAATCATTTGAGGGAAGACGTAAGCTTGCGTAGCCACGACGAAGCCTACCAAGATTGCAAGAGCAATACTGTGCAGGAACACGTATCGCAAAATGGTTCCTTCCTGTCCGTGCTGTCCGGTGGCAACTCCAGCAACGACGATCGATTGAGCATCGATCATTTTGCCCATTACACCACCGGAACTATTGGCGGCAGTGGCTAGAATTGGTGAAATACCAAGACGTTCTGCCGTAATTTGTTGTAGGTTTCCAAACAAGACATTTGAGGAAGTGTCGCTACCAGTCAATGCGACGCCAAGCCACCCGAGCAATGGCGAGAAGAATGGAAATAGGAGTCCGGTACTCGCGAAGGCCAATCCCATCGAAGCGTCCAGGCCACTATATTTCGTGGTGTAGCCGAGAGCCAACATAACTGCGATTGTGATCAGCGAAACGGTGGTGCGACGCAACGTCCCCAGGAATAGGATTGCCAACTTGCGTGGAGTCAGACCGAGTAAGGCACCGGAGATCAGGGAGGCAATGAACAGGGCTGTTCCCGTTGCGGACAGCCAGTTCACTTCATAGATGGCTTTCTCTGGCGTGGGCGTTGCAACGACGGGTGCATCGCGAACAACTTGGAGATGCAAACCAGGCACGGCGTAATCAAACTTGGACCATGCGTTCAACTGGCTTTTTGCTTGGGGCAGTCCCCAGACGAATACCATTACTGAAAGCACGAGCCAGGGAATCCAAGCGATACAAGCTTCGCGAAATGTTGGCGCGACTTCGGTTACTGCGGCAGACTCATCTGCGAATCGCCAGGTTTTTTTCGGCTGCCAAACTCGAAGCAAAACTACCAATGTGGCGATGGAAACGATGGCGCTAATTACGTCGACTAACCACGGGCCGTGGTAATTGCTGACCAGAAACTGCATGATTGCAAAGCTGAGGCCAGCGGCGATGCAAGCCGGCCATACTTCGATCATGTTCCGCCATCCGGCCATCACCCAAATCAACCAGAAGGGGACGATAACCGAAAACAGTGGCAGTTGTCTTCCAACCATGATACTGAGTGACTCTAACGGCAGCTCGGTTACTCTGGCCAAGGCAATGAGTGGTGTTCCAAGTGCTCCGAACGCGACGGGTGCCGTGTTTCCAATGAGTGCTAAGCCAGCGGCGGGCAACGGCTTGAATCCCAGACCAATCAACATGGCCGCGGAGATGGCGACGGGGGTTCCAAATCCGGCGGCCCCCTCGATAAAGGCGCCGAAACTGAATGCAATAAGTAGTACTTGAATGCGTCTATCGTCAGCAAGTGCAGCGATGGAACGTTTCAATACATCAAACTTACCGGTAGCAACCGAGATGTCATAAGTAAAAATCGCGGTAAGCACGATCCAACCAATGGGAAACAAACCATAGGCTGCACCGTTGGCGGCTGCAGTTAGAGCGAGAGCAGCCGGCATCTTGAAGACAAAGACAGCGACCGACAATGCAATGACCAAACCGGCGAAGGCCGCATAGTGTGCTCTAACATGAAGCCCCGCCAATAATCCGAGCAAAACAAAAATCGGCAAGGCTGCTACCAAAGCGGATAGGAAGACACTTCCGCAAGGATCGTACTGTTGAGTCCATGGGGTCATAATAGGTCAGGTCGGTGGCCTGTATGGCCTATAGCCGTCTCGCTTTCAGAGCAATCGAACAAAGGATTTCGAGATGGGTGGAACGCCGTGAGGTACGAAGGGCGTGAGGTACGAAGGGCGTGTGAGTGGCCAGCTACCGCAACTCGGAATCACTTTAGATCTTCGGCCTTCAATTCATCAGTGAGCGCGAGTTGCGGAGCGACTTCACCCACGAAAGATCACAGCCTCTGAGCCTGCCACCCTGCCCCGGTTTTTCTAGGTGGCGGCTAAAACAAATGAGTAAGCTACCCGTAACTCAAAGAGCTTGATTAAGCCAGTTTCCAAGCTTGAATAAGTTGTTCAGCGCCCGGGCTTAAACGTCGAAGTTTATGAACGATTTGCGCCTTTTCCGTCTTGTTTGCCTTTTCGCATTTTTTGTGCAGTTTTTCCAGTTTCTTAGTTCGGTGTCTACGCTTGCGAAGTTCGCGTTGTCGTTCGGTTCCGGCCATTGAAAACTCTTTCTAATAAAATAAGTGTGGGCAATTGGCAATTGATTACGTTTAAGTACGGAGAACAGTAACGAAATTTGCTAAATTCGTCAATGTTGGGGCTTCTCCGCTTTAGCGCCCTGGATAGCTTTCAAGAACTTTGGCAAGATGTGGCCCCCATAGCCGAGTTGGGCAACCTATGTCAAAATCGGAGGATTCACTTGTGTCGATGATTTTTGGAGCCCTTAATGACTGAAACAACAGCTGTCGTCCTGGCAGCGGGAAAAGGAACTCGCATGAAGAGCGAGTTGCCTAAAGTTCTTTTTCCAGTGCTTGGACGAGCCATGATTCACTGGGTTTTGGACGCCTTGCAGTCGGCTGGGATCCGGCAAATCATCGTCGTTGTTGGTTATCGCGCTGAGCTGGTACGGCATGAGCTTTCTGGGCGAGGGGTTGATTTCGCAATTCAAACTGAGCAATTAGGAACAGGGCATGCCGTTCAGATGTGCAAGCCACTGCTTGAAAAAGGAATCAACCCAGCGTTGATCGTGGCTGGAGATTCACCGATGATTCAAGCGAGTTCGGTGCGGGAATTAGTTGAAGAATTTGACGCAGGTGGTTTTGACTGTCTCTTGGGAACACTTATTAAAGACAATCCCTTTGGATTAGGCCGCATCGTTCGCGATTCGCAAAATCACTTCTTGCGAATTGTCGAGCACAAGGATGCCTCGCTGGAGCAGCTGCAAATCAGCGAGGTCAATATGAGCACTTATTTGTTCGACCGTCAAAGTCTTTTATGGGCATTGGACAATCTTAGGAATAATAATTCTCAAGCAGAGTACTACTTAACAGACTGTCCGGGATTGTTGTTGAAAAATGGCAGGAAAGTGGACGCACGTCCGGTTTTGAAAGCTTGCGAATCGCTGAGCATCAACACAATTGATGAGTTAGCAATGGTCGAATCGAAAATGCGAGAGATGGGTTACCAATGCGCGAGTTAAAGATTTTTAGTGGCCGAGCCAACCCGCAATTGGCAAAGGACATTTGCACTTTCCTGCATTTAGAACTTGGCTCCATCACTCTAAGCAAGTTCCCTGATGGCGAAAACAACTGCAAGGTTGAGGACGATGTGCGAGGGCGCGACGTCTATTTGATCCAGCCGACGTGCCCGCCGGTCAACGACAACTTGATGGAACTTTTAATCATGATCGATTCCTGCAAGCGGGCTAGCGCTGCGAGAATTACGGCGGTCATGCCTTATTACGGTTACGCTAGGCAGGACCGCAAGGACGAGGGCAGAACACCGATCACCGCCAAGTTGGTTGCGAATGTGATCACCCGAGCAGGTGCTGATCGAGTTCTCGCGATGGATTTGCACGCTCCTCAGATACAAGGGTTCTTTGACGTCCCTGTAGATCACCTTTACGCAGCACCGGTCTTCACTACTTACTTTCAAAGCCGCATGCTCGATCCAGCAGAAATCGTGGTGGTCAGTCCAGACGAGGGCAGTATCAAGCGAGCGATAGGTCATGCAAAACGGCTAGGGGGGAAGCTTGCAATCATTGACAAGCAACGCGATAGCGCGTTAAAGACCCAGCAGAAATACATCATTGGCGGGCCAGTCGAGGGGAAAATCTGCTTGATGTTCGACGACATGATTAGCACGGCCGGTTCCATATGCGGAGCTGCAAATCTGGTACACAAGGCCGGCGCCAAGGAGATTCATTTGGCAGCTACACACGGCGTTCTTTGCGAAAACGCAATCGAAAATCTTCGCCGTTCCCCGATCAATAGCTTGGTGATCACCGACACGATTCCACTTCCTGCAGAAAAACGTCTGGAGACTATTCATGTGCTGAGTGTTGCACCGCTTTTGGCCGAGGCGATCCGTCGGATCCACTCCAACAAGTCCATAAGTCAGATGTTTACGACTTAGCAATGGATGTTCAGCCCCAAGGTCAGAATGACCGGACGACCGCTGGGCCGTACGGGCAACTGCAATTAGCCCGTAGACTGGGGTCGCAATCATTTGAAGAATCCAAAGCCAAAGGTTACACTGTTGGCTCAGAAAGTTGTTTTCCATTTGACATAGAGGCAATGGTTCCGAGGTCGGCATGCTGCAGAATATTCGCAAACTTCAATTGACGGAGGTCCAACGAGATGGGATGCGGTTTGCAGGAAAGTTTAATGCCCAGCTCATGGACTATTTGCGTCAGTACATTGGGCCAGGAATCTCGACGGATGAAATTGATCGTCTTGTTAAAGACTACACGCACCAGCACAAACATACACCTGCCACACTCGGCTACTTAGGTTATACCAAAAGCTGTTGCACGAGTGTCAATGAGGTAATTTGCCACGGCATTCCCAACGACTATGTTCTCAAGGCCGGCGACATCATCAACGTCGATATTACATCGATCGTGGACGGATGGCACGGCGATCAATCGGAGACTTTTTTGATAGGGACAGTATGTGATGAGGGTAGAAGGGTAACTCAGTGTGCCTTTGATGCAATGCATCGAGCTATCGCAGGGTTGGAACCGGGGTGTCCCGTCAGCGTAATAGGTGACAACGTGGTCGAGGAAGCGACTCTGCGCGGATTGTCGGTAGTACGAGAATACGTCGGGCACGGACTTGGTAGACGATTCCACCAGTATCCAAATATTCCACACGTGCCCGACCGCAAAAGCAAACAGGAGCGACTATTTCCTGGCATGTGTTTTACCGTGGAACCAATGATCAACGCAGGAACTCGGTTTACTAAACTGGACGCAAAGGACAATTGGACGGTAAGGACTCGCGATGGCCGTTTATCTGCTCAATTCGAACACACCGTTTTGATGCGCGAAGATGGACCAGAGATTCTAACGCAGTGCGTTAACGGCCCACGACGCGGACACAAGTTTTAGAATACAGAGAACATTCGCCATACGTCCGCCTGTCCTCTGGCCGATGCTTGCAATTTTTTTAGTTTTAACGGGAAAGGGATATTGGCATGTTTCGAATACTACTTGGGTTCCTAACCTTGGTGTTGACGCTTGGCGTAGCCCACTTAAGCGTATTGCACGCGCAAGGCGTGGATAAAGAGTCTCTGGTTAAAAAAACCCAGCGGGTCACGTTAATTGATTCCGATGGCAAACCCATTGATGGTGTTTCGATCAAACCCTTTGGACTCAACTTGAGTTACTTTTGGCCTGATAGCTTGCTTGGAGATCCTGTCGAGACGTTTACTGACATCGCTGGATTGGCGATTCTTGAGTACCCACAACTTTTCGCGGATGGAGTTCAATGCAAGTCAATCGATTGCATCGTCGCTCACACAGAGTACGTTGGTGTGGTTGTTCGGATTCCAGTGAACGACACCGATGACTATAAGTTAACGCTCAAAAAAGGTGTGCGGTTTTCCTTGAAGGGGATTGATGAAGAGGGTGTGCCAATCAAACAAAGATTTGCAGCCATGATGAGTGGGGATACTCCGCCTAAGTTTCGACATGTTGAATTGGATGGATCGATTGAAACCAAAGGTGCAGCACAGGGGGGTCATCAAGTCATGTTGGTCCAGCCCATGCGTGACGGAAAGACACGTTTTAGCGAAGCCTTGTTCTTTCACTTTAGCGACAAGGATCAAGAAGACGGAGTGTTGGTTGATGACGTGGAGCTAATACCTGGCATACGTGTCTTTGGGAGTTTGCCGGACGACATTGCGAGACCCGTAACGAATGGAGTAGTGATGGCGTGTCAAATGCCGATGGAAATCAAGAATGCGGCAGAGCTAAAACTCCGTTCCTTGATGTGGACCGATTGGACAACAGTTGCCGAAGATGGCACGTTCGAGTTCCCTTCGCTGCCTAGGTCTGGAAGACTCCAATTGATTGCACTTTGCGACGGTTGGGTCTCGCCCGGTGAACGCATCATGACAAAGGGGCAGCTGTTCTCTGTCTCGGACGAAGACCTCGAGGTTTCGTTGAATATGGAGCCGACCATGGATGCAATAATCGATGTGAAAGATGCATTCGGCAAACCTATCGAAGACGCACATGTAGGTTTTTGGCCAAACGAATTGTGGCAGGACTACGGTTCTCAAATCCTTGGCGAACGATCGAAATCGATTGAACAGGCTCAATCGCAAATCGAACCGTCGCAGGCATCGAAACCCCACATCCATCGATTCGACGCTTTTTCAGGCAAGACAAATGAACAAGGAAGGATCCGGATTCAAAATTTGCCAACTCGCTCAGCGCAAGAGTTTTCCGTTGGCAAAAAGGGATTCGACCCATTTACGAAAAGCATTAACCCTCCTTCGAAAGATGATGGGGTCGATGCGGAGTCGACAGAAAGACCTACCTCCCAAATCGTCGTAACGCTTAAGGCGAGCGAAAGTTCATAGAGTTCGTAAAATACCTACTTCTATGGTTAGCACCCTCTGAGACTGAGATTCAATAGTACCATTCACACTCCGTGTGATTTCCGCAGTTCAAAAACCTTTGGTTTTTTGAGGCAACATCACACGGAGTGTGGTGAGTACTTTCTTTAAAATCAAAGGATCACAGCCTCTCAGAGTGACAGCGATGGGCGTGGTGTCTATGGCAATGGTTGACTGGCTATTCACACGCCCTTCATCCCTCAAAGGGTGGCACAAGTGCCACCCACTTTGTTGCTGGTAGATTTCAGACTTCCGCTCGCTTAAGAAATCGAGCGATGCACTCAACGTAACTTTCCCACTTGTTGATTCAACAACGCTACGAATCAACAAAACTATTTTTGGAGTCCAGCTGAGGACAGTCGGACCTACGTGAGCTCGCTTTGTGTTTGCCCTGTCGCAGTTAAATAGCGTCCCCACAGAACGAACAAACCGCTCGTTGCAAAATAACCGAACGCGAGCTGCAACGTGGTCGATATCATTTCGTTTGGCAGTACCCATGATTCTGCCAGCCCGGGCAGTAAAACAGGTAGAAACAATGCGTTGTTCGACAAGGGCGAATGGATCAATCCAAACAAAGTAAATGCTCCCGCAATCGCAGAATAGATGGCCGCTTGATTCATGCGTCTATCAATTGCCATCGCGAGCATCGATGCCCATAGCAAACTGGATAAGATGAACCCCTGTTTAAGAATATGGACTGTATGCAGATCCGATAGTAGGTCTGGTCGAATGCGAAACGCAGATTCAACCGTCTTCAATTGATCAGTTAAGAGCTGATTGCCTTCAGCATTGGCCGATAACGCATCTAGGGCTTGTCGAAGTTCTGGCCGAAGGGACGATGGAACAGTCAACGACTGGATTCCGAAACCTCCCAGAAGTTGATCTGCATATAGGTAAGCCAAGAAGGCCAAAGCCGGAACGCAGGCCAAAACCAAAGCGGGGTAATGACGTTTAGGAGTTGCCAAGAAACTCTGTGCCGATATTTCGAGACCGACGAATATTAAAATTGGAAAGACTGCTGCCTTGGGGATCAGCAGGTAGAAATAACTAAATCCACCTAAGACCCCGACCGCGCCAATGGTTATTGCTGTTCCTAGCACGTAGGCCGCTTTCCCACCCATCGCCTTGTATGCTGGATGACCGATGTAGGGAGTCGTTTGTGTTACACCGCCAAACAGCCCGGCTATGAAAGTTGCCAAAGCTTCGACGCCTAAAATTTGGCCTGTGGAATAATCGTCGCCAGCAGCACTTGCGGACTCCGCGCAATCGATACCACCCACGACAGTGCACAGTGCAAAAGGGATTGCTACCGGCAAATAGTTAAGAGCAGTCCCCATCTGATTCCACCAATCAAAACCGAGAGCCGACATCCACTCGTTGGGTGGCAAACCTGGGGCTAACGATTCGAACGTAGCCATTGGTTGTCCTGAAACGACCAGCTGGATGTAATGAATGATGCCTCCAACCACGAGCGCAGCTAGCGTTCCCGGAATCTTGAATGGCAAAGGCACGCGGCCTACCAGCGTGGTCAATACAATCGCTAAAGCAACAAGTCCGACAATCGGTTCACGAAAGACGTCCACTAATGGAATGAAGCTGATAATGACTAGAGCAATGGACGTGAGCGAACCAAACAGACCTGCACGCGGAATGACTTTTCGGACCCACGCTCCGAAAAAGGCGCAGACCGTTTTAAATATCCCTGCATAAATCATGCAGCAAATCCCAATATGCCAAGCGAAGGTCGCCGCCTCCTCTGGGAGTTTTCCAGATTGCAAAGACGTTGAATAGGCAGCTCCGACAACAAAGATGGACAATCCAAAAATGCTGGGGGTATCTAGTCCGAGCGGCATGGCCGTTACGTCCTGCCGCCCGGTTTTTTTTGCAAGACGGAGGGCCATAAAGAAATACAGCAAGTCACCCACAAGGACGCCAATTGCCGTGCCTGGGATCATTCGACTCAAAACAAAGTCGGCGGGCATATTGAATACCCCGACCAGAAGACCAACCATGAGGACCAAGCCAGCAATATTGTCCAAAAGCAATCCGAAGTAGGCATTTACGTCGCCTGAAGCAGCCCAACGATATCCACGATTCATTCGCAATCTCCCCGCGCACAACGAAAATCAACGGACTGAGAGCCTAACACCCCCGCGAATGCTGTCAATCAATTTTGGCGATTCGACAATAGTTGCATCGGAACCTTTTGACTTGTATCCCGGCGCTCGACTACAATCAGCTGTCGGATGGTTTGAGAGTATTGGCGTTTCCTTTGCCCCCAAACCAAGGTTGTTGCGCGTTCGATAACTGCTCGTCGTCACCGCAGGAAAATGGAATCAAAGATGAAACAACAAACGGACGCGGCTTCAAACGACATGGACTTGCTCGGCCTCAGCGTACAACCGACGGAACTTACCGACGAGGAAATCGTAAGTGCCTATTTGCAGTCTCGGAATGAGGAAGATTTTGAGAGGCTCGTGCATCGGTACGAGCGAGAGCTTTACACGTTTTTGCGCAGGTTTCTTGGAGACGTTCAACAAGCCGAGGATGTCTTCCAATCAACTTTTTTGAGCGTGCACTTACGAATCGAACAGTTTGAACCTGGACGACGATTCCGACCATGGCTATACGCAATTGCAAGCAACAAAGCAATCGATTACATGCGTCGCAATCGACGCCACCAGGTTGCCAGCTTGGATTCGAAGTCCCCATATGGTGATTCCGAAGATTCGATGATCAATCACTTGTCCGGAAATGTTGTGCCACCCGACGAGAAGGCGATGTTCAACGAAATGGGGGCGAGAGTAAGGGCGGCAGTACAAGAGCTCAATGAACCGACACAACAATTGATTCAACTCGCGTTTTACCAAGGCATGAAATACTCGGATATTGCCGAGGTTTTACGCATCCCGCTGGGAACAGTAAAAAGTCGAGTATTTACCGCAATCCGCAAACTGAACCAGATTTGGATGCGTATGAATGAATCATCTACCTCCAGCAAATCCTAATTTCGACCTTGTTGCATGGATGTGTTTGACGATCGTAATTGATCCGTTTGCACTTAATTCGTTTGCACTTTTGACCGAACATCGATGAGTCGCAATAGCAGTATCTCGGATGACACCCTACTCGGGTTTTTACTATTTGCACTGCCAGACGCCGAACAATGGCGAATCAAAGTGTTGGCGTTTTCCGATCCAAAACTTCGTCAGCGAATTGAGGATTTGAGGGACTTGTTGGGTCCCATGAACGAGTTGTCTCACCCAGTTGAACCCCCGGTAGACTTGACTGCCTCAACGATGGCGTTTATCGAACAAGCTTGTCAAGCGACCAAGCAGCCGCCGAATCCATCTTCTGCCGGCATGTCTCCGCCACTATTCGAGAGTAATCGTTTTACTAAATTGGCTTGGACTGACAGCTTCGTTGCCTTGGCGGCCGGCATAATTCTATTGACCTTTTTATTACCAAGCGTTTGGTATTCTCGCGACGCATCGCGACGGTTTTCCTGTACCTCGAATTTGCGTGAGTTAGGAATCGCATTCTCGGTTTTTGCACAGAGTGATGCGAAACAAAGGATTCCGAAAATTGAGGTGGATGGACCGCTTTCCTTTGCTGGTGTCTACACGATGCGTTTGCAAGGAAAAGGATTGCTTCCGTCGCCCAAATGGATTTGGTGTCCGGCCATTGAGTGCTTTGACCCAAGTCAGGCAATACCTACTATTCCAATTTTCCTTGCGGGTTCACCAAAGCAACAGGAAGGCTGGCGGTTTACGATCGGAGGCAGTTACTTCTACAACCTAGGCAATATCGTCGACGGGGAATACGAGACGCCGAGCTATAGAGGCCAAAGCTACTTCGCCGTGTTAGGAGATTCTTTATTGCAAATCAATGCCGACGAGGTGGTTGCAGCGGTTCACGGAGCAAACATAGCCAATGTTTTGTATGAGGATGGACGTATTCAATCGATCCACGTCAGCCAAAAGAATGCAGTGAGCATGATTGACAACCCCTATTTCAATCGCGACATGAAACAAGCGGTAGGTCACGGTCTAGACGATTCTTGTCTCGGCCCAAGTTTTCAAAATCCGTTTAGGCCTGTAAAGTTGGAATAGGAATGCTTTCCTGCATTCAAAGCTGCGAATAAGGCCGAGGCAAAAGGTTGATCTTGTGTATTTTCGAGACAGCCCCCGCATACTTTTCGACAACTTTTAGTTTGGCCCAATCCGGATGGCTTTGAAACTTCTTCCAGCAATCGTCTCGATGAGTTGCATTGTCATAGACCGTCATGTAAGTCAAATTGGGCATACGATCACCAACGAGAGCTTGGCCAAAGAAGACAGGTTGAATGCCACAGTCAAGAAAAATGGGGACTTCGCCGCTATTGAACATATCGACCTTTAATACGCCCATGCGTTCCGTTGGACTTTCGTAGACTCGAAGTTCAAAAAGTCGCTCTTTCTTTGCTATCTTTTGTGTCGGCACAGCCAAATTGGGAAAACAGTTGAACGCTAAAAGCAGCTCGCTTCGCATTCGGGTGTAAACAGGTTTTTTAATGTCGGTTTCAAGATACGTTTTCCCATCTTTCAAGAACGACTCATCATTGCCCAATGCATCCATGACCGTGGCGACTTGACTTGGCCCAGATAGCGGGATGAAGAGAAACAAGGACGTTTTTCCTTCGACAGGAATCTCAGTAGATAGGGCGCCAATGTTTTCAATTGCCATTCGATTGAGCGATGGTATCAGTGCTTTTTCAAGAAAGACATCCAGTTCACCAAGTCGAGCGACCTCGATCCCCTGGTATTCAATGATTTCGTAATACTGGTTGGAAACGGATTGCGACATGGCTAGAGGAATCGTCAGCATCGAGAAGCAAAAAAGAAAAAACGGGGTGAGTAACTGTTTCATTTTAGAGGAACCTTCCGGCAAGTAATGGGCATAGCAAAAACGGAATTGTAACGAATCGTAGCCATCCTATCGACTCATTACGGTGAACCCGTGGAATCTACATTGGTATACGTTACCCTTTTTCAAAGGGCCATGTTCCTGCAGCGTGTAAGCGTGTACTTGCCTTGCCTGTGTTTTATCGCTATTTTCGCACAGCAAGTAACCCTAGGAAATTCATCGCTTCCCTTTTTGGCCCCGTCATGAATTCTACCAAACCCTACAAGACGGTCATCGGGCTAGAGGTCCACGTCCAACTCAAGACACAGAGCAAGTTGTTTTGCCGATGCAGTACGCAATTTGGTGCTCCGCCCAACACTCAAGTCTGCCCGGTCTGTCTCGGACTACCTGGAGCACTTCCTGTTCTAAATGCGAAGGCAATCGAACTAGCGGTTCGAGCCGGAATCGCGCTTCAAAGCAAAATTGCTCCGTTCACAAAGTGGGATAGGAAAAATTACTTCTACCCGGACCTGCCTAAAGGCTATCAAACCAGCCAGTTTGACTTGCCCATTTGTGGCGGCGGCTACTTGGAAATCGATACACACGATGCTGTAACGGGCGAACCCACGCGAAAAAAAATTACGCTCGTTCGCGCACATTTGGAAGAAGACGCCGGCAAGAGTATGCATGATGAAGTGGCCGGGCGAGCCGATACGCGAATCGATCTCAATCGGGCCGGAACACCTTTACTCGAAATTGTGTCCGAGCCAGAGCTTTCCAGCGCCGAAGAAGCGAAAAATTACCTGACTGAGATGCGACTCTTGATGATGTTTTTAGGCATCACCGATGGCAATATGCAAGAGGGCTCGCTTCGAGCTGATGCCAACGTCAATCTGCATCTTGAACGAGATGGCAAGACAATTGCGACTCCCATCGTAGAGATCAAGAACTTGAATAGTTTCCGCGCAGTAGAGCGGGCAGTGCTTTTTGAATCGAATCGGCAGTACTCCGTCTTTCAAGAGACCGGACTTACGATTGGCCAATCCCCCAAGCAAACGCGAGGCTGGAATGATGCAACGGGCGAGACGGAGATGCAACGCGAGAAAGAGGATTCGGCGGACTATCGCTACTTCCCATGTCCGGATCTCGTGCCTGTGGTATTGGCGGAAAAGGACATCCAGCTAGCAAGAGCAGCGGCAACGAAAACACCTTCGATGGTTCGCAAGTCACTTATCGCGGTACACTCGCTCAAACCGAGCGAAGTCGAAGTTCTCGTCCAACAAGGACGGGCGGTGATCGACTATTTCGAGTCGCTTGTGAAACAAGGAGCTTCGCCGAAGCGTGCAACTTCGTGGATGCTGCAAGATGTGCTTCGCTACCTAAACGAGAAAGGTGTCGAAATCCATGCTTATCCGGTTCCAGCCGAATCGCTTGCGAAACTGCTGTGTGCGATTGAAAGCGGCAAATTGGACACGACACGCGGAAAAGAAGCTCTAAGCAAGATGATTGCAGAGCCCGCCTTATCTGCCGAAAAGGCGATTGAATCCCTTGGAATTGCAACGGTAGACACCAACGAGCTGGAAACGCTGTGTAGGCAACTTTTGTCCGAGAACCCCGACGTGATCGAAAAGGTTCGCGCGGGAAATGACAAGGCGTTGGGTGCGTTGGTGGGTCCCGCCAAAAAGAAAAACAAGAATGTGGATCCGAGGCAAGTACAGGAGATATGTCGACAGTTGATCGAATCAGGTCGCGTGTAGTCATTCGACCGATAGTAACGAACCTCGCGATGGGGAAGATGCCAAACCCCAATTGATTCCCATCTGGTTTTGCAATTTCCATGTCGATTAAACGGCGGTACATTCGACCATTATGAGCGAGTAGTAGGAGGCGTTCTCCCGAGCCGCAACTTTAATCCATGTCCATTTGTAAGTATGCCCCCGAGATGAACTCGAGGGCATTGTCGCGTCGCCAACCCGCGTCGAGAAGTTTTGCAACTACTCAGTTTACTTTGTCCCGTTTCCAACAGATACGACGACGGCTCCATCCGGAAGCACCATGCCGGGTCTTAAATCTCCTGTTGGCTGACCGTCGGCCGATACAGGTCCCGAATAGACGTTGGAATTGCTCTGTGGCACTACTACGCTCGGCCTGCCGACTACGTACGGCGTCGAGTATGGCATCACATACTGCGGAGAAACGTAGCCCGTTGAGTAGGTAGGCGAGTAATAGGACGGCGAAGAATTGTAGTAGTTCGAATTCCCAAGCCCCGAATATCCCAAGTTGGAATATCCCAAGTTGGAATATCCTAGGCGTGAACCGCCATAACCGTAGCCATAGTTCGATCCGTAGAGCCCACCAAAACTCGAGTAGCTCCCCAGACCAATTCCGATTCCACTGCCATAGCCACCGTAGCCGCCATAGCCGCCATAATAACTGTGACCCGAATGGTGAGAACTACCCATGTGAGAGGATCCCATATGCGTTCCGCCAACATGTGATGATCCCATATGAGAGCTTCCCATATGCGATCCACCGCTGTGCATTGCACCACCAGCATGTCCACCACCAGCATGGCCACCACCACCGTGTCCACCCCCATGCTGACCGAATGCCGTTGTAAATGTGCAACAACCTATGCCTGCTATAAAGCAAAACGTTGACGTTTTCTTCAACCAAGAATGTCCGAAAAATCGATTCAACATGATTCTCTCCAAGGCAAGCTCTGCCTGCCAGTAAGTGTGTTTGATAACAAGTTCACAATTAACAGTGCAAACGTAGGACCGAGTGGTTTGCGGTATCGAAATCCCTTGTTCCAAGTTAGAAGGCTAATGGATTGCCAACATTCGTTGCATCCAAGCAAATTGCCAATGCGTGCAATGATTGGCTTCCTTGAGTATTCTATTCCAACAACTTTACTCTGTATCAACTCTTTCAGCTTTGTAATGAAACGCAGCCTTTGTTAGGCAAAATGCGGATGCCATTTCGGAGAATCATGAATCATAATGAACTAGTGCGGTCCTAATGTGAGATCACGTTGGCAAAATTAGAAATCCAACTGGCAGCGCATCCCGTAGGCGTCCGTCTGCGAACTGATAATGTTGTTGGAAAGGATTGTACCGTTGCTAGTCGGCCTTGAGTCCGCCCACGAATGGATGTAGTTGAAAACGCACTTGCAATTAGGGTTCACATACCAGTTCAATCCGGCAGTCATGTTCTGCATCATTCCGCCTTGTATCTGTTTGTCGGTCACATCGAGATAGGACCAGCGTCCGGCGATTTCCCAGGCACCCCAACCGCCACCACTCTTCGCTACGCTATGAAACGGGATGATTCGATCGATCGCGCCAGCTTTGCGATCGTAGGGCCGATGCTCTCCGGTTAGAAACCAACCCACTTGCGAGTAAGCACCGTTCAAGAAAGCGTTTCCACTGCTGGTCGTATCAACAAAGCACCCCATGGCTTCGCTTTGCCATGAAAGCGGTCCACGAACCCACATCGATTCCAAGCCGAAGGTTTGCGTCAAACTCGAGCCAATCGTTCCCGTATCCACAAAGAAAGGCGTTCCGTTAGCGACTGACGGAACCGGTTGTCCGCTGGTACCGATAGGCGAGCCGGTTGGCACCACAAACTCGCCAACGAATATTTCAGGTACACTTCGGAAACGCACACGTTCGTTGGGTGGAGCATTGAGAAAGTACCCAACCCCGAGATGCAGGTAGTCTTCTCCTTTTGCACCGTCATGCCATAGCAAATGTGTTAGTCGACCGGCGCCGCCGTTTCCTCCATCCGTACTTAGAGAGCCAGCGAATTGGTCTTGGCCGGTTCGAAAATAAGAGGCAGCCCAAGTCCAATTAAGGTCGTTGGAGTTATTGTAGAATCCTATTCCAATATGACGAAATGGTGTGAACGCTTGAAACAATGACGAGCGTTCCATGAATGTCGTATATCGAAAGCTGCTAACAACTTCTAGTCCGAACGGTTGCTTCCACTGTCCTACGCGTACGGTTCCCAACGGCCCCACCTCTTTGAAGTCGGCCCATACATCAGTGAAGGTTGGACGTCCGAAGAAGCCAAAATCCATCTGCATGAAGTAATCCATGCGATCGGAAACGGCGCCCTTAGCACCTAGTCGTGCTCGACGAAAGTCAGCGCCGCTTTCGACCGATCCATATGCCTGTCGGCTTGACTCAAGCTGGCTAAAGCTGACTGCGTCCGCTTGAAACACGCCGCTGATTGTTACGTTCGGATACTTTGGTTTTTCAGCCGTGGGCTTCTTGGCATCTGCTAGCTTCTTCAGTTCCGCTTCGCTCAGATTCTCTTTTGTTTCCAGCGCATGAAGGCGGATCGAAAGCTCTTCTAGCGTGGCCGCTGGTTCACCCTCGGGAGTTGTCGAAAACACGAATTGCGATTTCGCGTCCACCGGTTCGCTGGCAATCCCCGACCCATAAGGTCTTTGGGAAAAAAACTCTTGGCTGTCGACCTGCTGGTTCCAAGCCGTGACAATTGTGACCGCAATCAGCAGCTTGAGAAATCGCATTTTATTCACTATAGAACAAGAAATGGATTGAAGAATAGTTCAATCAAGCTCATCGACGTTTCTAGTCATGCAAATGGAGCGATAATAATGACAGCAAATGTCAAATTTGGTGAAATCCATCCCTTTTGGCTCAGGTCTAAACGCGTTTAACCCAGGTTTTACGGGGTTATACGACAATAGGACGATGGGGTTGTTTCAACGCAGATGTTGCTCGATTAGTTGAACGATGAGATCCGTCGACTCGATAGCACCAACCGAAGTGGTCTTGGGAAACATCAACTTAGGAATCGTACCGGCCCCCGCTTTCTGGTAGAGCGAAATATGTTTAGAAACGTACTCGCTCGGAATGGGGCCATTCAAGGTTGTCGTAAGTTTTTCCGCGTCAACCAATTCTTTGGCTTTCGCCAAGGCAACTGCATGTGTTGGTTTCTTATCAAAAAGGTAGTTGTGAAACTCAGTGAATTTATCGTGGTCGATATACCACACAGCGACCGCGAGCTTGGCGATCGCACAGGCTTCCACATGGTTTGCGTCAGTCGCTTTGACCGTTGGGTTGCACTTAACATCCAATGGAACCGGTAGCGCGATGATGGCTAGTCGATCCCCCAGCTTCTGTCGGGCTCCCTCGATAGCTTTGTGCGTTCGTTGGCAATGTTCGCAGGTGTAATCGAACAGTTCGACGAATACGAGTTCGGCGTCGGGTTTGCCGAGGAGTGGCCAAGCGTGCGTTTCGAGTTTGACGCTGTTCAAGACCTGTGCAGAACGCACCTTTTCGTCGTCTAACTCAGAGGTGAGCCCACAGCTTAAGATCATCGACGGATTAATTAGGATCGCGAGGCGGCTAGTTAGATTGATTCGCAAATAGGATGCTTGTGGTTTGGACGCAGATGCTGGAGCATCGAACAAAGTCGCCTCTTCCTCTTTGGCCGCTCCATTACCCTCGCGTAAATCGGGGTGGTTTATGAGCTCATGAGTTTGGGGAGTGGCATTGGATGTTTGCAATAGAATCAATCCAGCGACGGCGACAGTCGCGGCTCCTGCAATCCAAGTCAAAGTCCGCACTTGGACCAGCCGATTCCAAAGGAAAACGCCGACTAGAACAAGAGCACTTGCATGTGCAATAAGGCAATATAGACAAAGATGCTCGATCCAGAAGACCTGTATGCCGATGAACCAAACTGCAGCAGCCGAAGCTGTCATAGATGCAAATCCAATGATCGCCCACTGGAATTGTTGCAATCGCATCGACATGGAATCAGCCATTAACATCGTTAGAATGAGCAGGTGCGTCGCTATGGCAGGCACGCTAACTGGGATTGAAAATACCGTCGACCAACGACTGTGAAGAACGTGACTGCAGTCGAACACGCTGCCACCATCACAGCCGGCAACAGGCGAGGAAGTAAAGGCAGCCCATGCAAGATAGCAACTAGTAACGAAAGCAGTTGAGCTACAAGCGAACATCGTCCACCATGCACTTGTGGGAATCGCGTTCGAGCTTTTTTTTGACGTGGCGAGAGAAACCGTTTGACCTGGTTGGGCCGTTGAATCACGACTGGGATTTTTAGTCCTTAGTTCGACAGTGCTCATGTTGATATACCGTGCAGATGTTGGTTCTCCGAATGGGGAAATATACGTGCGTCAGCGCGAAAAGCAAGCTGAAATTACGATTCGAGTCGCGCGGAACTTTGGTGTAGCGGCAATGCAATCACAGACGTTAAGGTCTTCGAAACCACCGTGGATGCTACCCGTGGCCGGGCCGACTTGAACAGCATTGGCTACGACAGCAATTCCTCGACCATTCTCAAGCTTCTTCGGGGGTTCCCTTTTCGGCCACGGCCATTCGTGCCGGTTTGTAAACCCGCAGGTCCCAGTCCGCTTGCGTAGGAAGGTACTCGGTCGGCGTGGCTTCTTCGAGCTCGACGGCAAAAAGCGATCCCGGTGGAGCGGCGATCCACCAACGTTCCAGCATCGACAGCAACTGCTTTCCATTGGACTCCCACATCGAATAGGGAGGGCAACAGAAAACGACCCAGATTTGGTCTGGACTCTTGCTAAATCGCGAGCAGTTCGCCGGCAGGCCTTTCGACCAATCGAGGACGTCCGTTTGGATAACCTCGACAGTATTCGAGATTCCGAGCGATTTGGCGTTGGTTTGTATTTCTCGGGCTGCTGACTTCAGAATTTCAAAAACAACACCTTGGGCGGCGCCACGCGAGACCGTTTCAAACGCCAAGACCCCCGTTCCGCCAAATAAATCGAACGCGATCGCATTGATAAACGTACCACCGAGCAAGCTCATGACAGCTTCTCGAGTCCGATCCTTCATAGGTCGCGTCCTCGGGTCGACCGCAAATTGAATCTTGCGAGTTCGCAAGTTGCCAGCGATGATCCTCAGAGTGGTCGTTTCCAATGTGAATTTTGTCCTATAAAGTTGTGATTCGCGCTGATATCTCCACTTGGAGCAGCCTTCATCGTTAAAGAGTATGCCAACATGCCATTCAAAACAAACCGTTTGCGGTTCTTTTTCCTCATTCTGTCAGCAGTTGCAAGCTTATTTGCCTGGCGAGCGGAACAGGCTTCATCCCAGGAGGCTACACAACGGAAAAAGCAAACCCCAGAGGAACGAGCAGCGGAAAAGCAAAGAGTCTTTGAGATGCAAAACGAAATAACCTTGAAACGGCAGAAAAACTTCGGGCAATTGCCAGCCAACGACGATTCCGAAGTTGGCAAAAAGTACCAAGCGGCCTTTGAGGGATTTCGAAAAGCAGCTGTGGATCTCAATCAAGTTCAAATGGACTTTCATTTGGCATCGCAGTTTACGGAGTCATTTAAAAATCAGATCAATCACAATTGGCAACAAGCAATGCACGATGGTTTTATTGCCAAATCGAATTGGCTGAAGACTGCTGGCGAGACGTTTTCAAGCGACCCAGACAAATATATCACAATTGGTGAATCCATGTCTGAGATGATGTTGTCCGATGTGGAATTGGATCGGATGGATGGGTGGTTGGAAGCGGCCAAATCCATCGTCAACTCAAAAAAGTTTGAACGTGAAAACATCCTTCGCGCTGCTACGCTTATCGCTTATGCCAACTCCGATTTCAACTTCACCGAAGTGTGCTTGGCTCGATCCGAAGCCTTTCATTCAGCAAAAGAATCGAAGCCATGGTTTACTGGAGAGATTGGCAACGTTCGAGCTAAGTGGGATCGAGAGCTCGAATTTCGTAAACTCGAAGCCGAAAAGAACGACAATCCGCGCGTCGAATTTGTCACTACGAAAGGGAGGTTGGTGATGGAGTTGTTCGAAGATACCGCTCCAGAAACAGTAAAGAGCTTTATCTATTTGGTTGAAAGAGGATTTTATGATCGAAAGTCATTCTTTCGAGTGGAAAAACACCTTTGCGCCCAGACTGGTTGCGAGAAGGGTGATGGGACCGGTGATGCCGGATACACGATTCCGGGCGAAGCAAAACTCCCCAATCGTCGGGATCACTTCCGTGGTTCAATTGCAATGGCACTTGGATCTGATGAAGCGGGTCAGGTCTTATCCGAGACCGGCAGCTCACAACTTTATTTCGCATTTTTACCTATGTCCCATCTTGATGGCAACTACACCGTCTTCGGAAGGGTCGTCGATGGCATGGAGACAATGAACTGCTTTCGAGTATTGAATTTGGCGGATGCTGCTCAACGAAAAGAAGGTAAGCGTCCCGATTCTATTATTTCTTGTAAAGTTTTGCGAAAACGGGATACCGTTTACAAACCCAAGATCGTAGCTGGAAAACTCCCAAAGTAGATCTGGCCCGCTAATGTCATTGGAGAAAAGCGATGCCATCGTCTTGAGGGTGGTTCCGTGGAGCGATACCAGTATGGTGGTCACTCTGTTCACTCGGGACTTTGGCAAGGTATCCGCGATAGCTAGAGGTGCGCGACGACTAAGAAGCCCCTTCGAATCCGCCCTGGATTTGCTAGCAAAGTCGCAGGTGGTATTCATTAAGAAAAGTACCGACGCCCTAGATCTATTGACGGAAGCCAAATTGATTCGTCGATTCCGATCGGGGCAGGTTGCATTGTTACCGCTTTACTGCGGCTATTACGTAGCAGAATTGCTGTTAAGTTTGACCGAAGACAATGAAAGAGCCAGCGAACTCTACGAAGTGAGCGATCGAACGCTCATCGATCTCGATCTAGGGAAGAGTGAGGCAGAGGTCATCCTACGGTTCGAAATGCAAGTATTGAAGTTACTCGGGCATTTACCAACTTTCCGTCTATGCGCGAGTTGCGGAAATCCTGTACAGTCGAATCGAGGTGGTCCAGGCGCTTTGCTAGGCATCGCGGCCGGCGGAATTTTATGTGGTGATTGTGTACCCGGTCAACAGTTCGTGGTTCGCATTCGATATCCAACCCTAGAGTCCTTGATGACGTACGCCTCCGAGCCATGGAGTAGCAACCCAACGCCGATTCAGGCCGAGTTTCGCGGCGAAGTTCGATTCGTGATGGAACGATTTGTATCCAATTTGTCAGACCGACGTTTGCGACTCACGGATTTTTTAGAGGAACTAAAACGTTGACCATGATGGGCAACCTTCATAATTACCCACAAAGCAAATCCGAGAAAGCAAATCCGAGGGACACAGGATGATACGCCCCCCGTTTGACCAACGAAAGACTTGCCGATTTCCATTCTGGCATGTTCCTGATTGTTCGTTTCGCATTGCGATTTTGCTGGCGATTGTTGTTCATTCGGGCTGCGCGTCTTTCAATCTTTTCAAGAAAGAAGATGACGAATACAACCGCGCTCGCAATTCCATCAATGGATACGAAGACAAAGAGGGCAATTGGATTCGCCCCGAGGGAATTCGGGCTGACAAATACAGAGATAGCAACCTGCCCAAAGCATTCAAGTTCATTCCGGGTTTGGCGCCACCGCCCGTCAACAAAGACCTCGCAAAATCGACGTACCTCGAAGCTGATGAGCTATTCAAGAGCGCGGCCAAGGCGTCCGATGGAGTCGGCCGAAAAACCATGTTTCGAACTGCCGCCAAAAAGTACAAGGAAGCTGGCAAGCACTGGGTCAGCAGCGCTCGCGAACAAGATGCTCTTTTCATGACGGCAGAAAGCTACTTTTTTGCCGAAGACTATCCCAAGGCCGAGGACTACTTTGTCAAGTTGATCAAGGAATATCCTCGAACTCGCTACCAGGATATGGTCGACAAGCGACGATTTGAGATCGGCTTGTTTTGGCAGCAGTTCAACGATGAATTCTACCATGTCAATTTAACCGACCCTCGAAAACCGCTGAACGATACACGCAAGCACGGCGTTCGCGTTTTAGAAAAAATGCGGCTCGACAATCCTGTTGGGCGACTGGCGGACGACGTCACCATGGAGCTTGCCAATGCAGCATTCAAGAAACAAAACTGGAATGATGCTTTGGATACGTATAGCGATTTGATCTCTACCTATCCTGATAGCCCACACCAATTCGACGCCCATTTGTTGGGTGTTAAGGCAGCCATGATGTCTTATCAAGGTGCAGATTATTCGGGTGAGTCCCTCGACAAAGCGGAGAAAATGATCAAGCAGATGACGCGTCAATTCCGCGAGAAAGCGGAAGGAGAAAAGAAGCAAATCGAAGACGCGATGAAAGAAGTTCGCTATCGCCGAGCGGAACGCGAATACTCGCAAGCAACCTATCGTTTCAACAAACTGGAGGCCAGGGCTGCGAGAATCCATTGCACCAAGATCTTGACGGACTATAGCGATACTCCGTTCGCCGACAAAGCAAAGGCGATGATGGAAAAGACAGGTGGCATGCCCGCTGAACCCGTTCAACAATTAAGTTGGCTAGCAGATCTGTTTCCAAATCGCGACAAAATTACGCCGTTGCTTAAGCCGACACCGAACGCAGAAGATCAGGACAAAGAGGCGCAAAGTATTTACGAACGAACGGCCGTGAAATCCGGACCGGCTTCGGTCAGTGCTGGCGGAACTAGTCAACGATGATTGGTCGAATGCTGATTTGCGTCATGACCTTTCTCCTCATGAGCGGCTGTGCTGGCTACCAGATTGGAACCCGTACTCTCTATCGAAATGATGTCCGAACGATTCATTTGCCGATCATTAAAAGCGACTCGTTTCGACCGGAGCTGGGGGTCATGCTAACCGAATCGCTTCAAAAAGAAATCGAACGCCGCACACCTTTCAAGTTAGCCAATATCGAAACCGCCGATTCCGTAATGACCTGCCGGATTACGTCAGACTCGAAACGAGTGGTAAGCGAAACCGGCTTAGACGAACCTAGATTGGTCAAATCCGTAATTACGGTCGAGGTCCAGTGGGTAGATCGGCGCGGAACGCCGCTGATTGAAACAAGGTTTTTGCCGCCAGGCGAATCCACCTTTTATTTTGCGGAAAATGTCGATTTTGTTCCTGAAGCTGGCCAGTCTATCTCGACGGCAAACCAAAGAGTGATCGAACGGCTTGCAAACCACATAGTCGATCAAATGGAAGCTAGGTGGTAAGACGAAGGGCAGTTGAAATCCTACCGTAGCCATCTCGTAGCACGGGCGTCTCGCCCGTAAAAACCTGGTCGGGACGCCCATGCCACTTCGTATGTTTGATTCTGCCGCTCGCCTAACACCTCGCCACAGCTCCGATGGCTTCGCGGTCCACAGGCGAATCCAGAAGTGGCTAGCCACAAACGAATTGGCTACAATTTTCGCCCTGGGGGCAACGTTGGTTTCATGCAAACGCGTTTCGTACTCAAATATCATCGGTCAATCAAGGAACTTTTCCCAAATTTGGAACATCCGATTGAGAGACATCCACTCGCGTACAGGCTAGAAACCATGGACTCCCCAATTAAAAACATCGACGAACTGCTGAGCGGCATGCTGGACGGCATGCTCACCGAGGCAGAATCTTTCGATCTAGAGAGAGAGATGGAAAAAAATCCGTCCCTCAGGGGACACTTGGACGTTCTCGCAAACTTGAAGCGATCGCTTTCGAGTGGGCGAGCTCGTGTGTTGCTTAGGCCAGATTTCGCAAGTTTGGTCACACTGACAGCCCAAAAAAGAGCCTCCGAAATGGGCGAAAAGGCTCCCGATTGGCTCGCATCTTCGAGACAGTTTCAGGAAATCCAGACTCCGAAATCCCAAATCGCCTTTCCTTTGCGTCGATGGATTTACGCGGGCGCCTTGTCCTTGGCAGCCACGCTTCTGATTGTATTTTTGTCTATTCCGAAATCGGATCGCCAAGGGATTGTTGATATTCCTGGTATTCCTGGTATTCCTGATATTGCTTCCACTCAAGGGACCATGGCCGAGGCCTCAATCGTTGAGCCACAGCTGGGAGCCAAGGAATTGCTCGATGGGAAAGCCCAAAGTGATTTGTTGGTTGCGTCTGATGACAAAGTTCCCGTACGAGAAAACATGCCGATTGAATCGATAGTCTCAATTCCACTTCCTGAAGCGAATGCGCAGGTCGTAAAAGAAAGCTTCAATCAATTGGTGGATGCCGACATCAAAAAGGAAGATACGACGCCGGTCGATCCGGCTGTTAAGCCGAAGGCCGCCTCGCCTTCGAAACAGAAAGCGTTCCTCTTGTTGGTGCTGGACGTTTCAATCGATCCGCAAGCGGTCGAGAACCGGACTTTGGAGAGGATTCTAGAAAAGTACAACATCGTTTATACCGATGATTTGGTAGTCAACGACGAACAACTGAGGCTTCTAGAAGAATCGCAAGTGGTTGGAAACGTCGAAAATGTAAAGCGATTAGTGGAGAACTCCAATATTCGCGAATCAAACATAAGGGACGCAATCGACATAAAAACCGCAGAAAAAGTAGCTGATACAGAAGAAAAAATGGGGGTGATGTTTCTTCGCTCGACAGCCAAGAAATTGGATTTAGCAATGCGAGACATTATTAACCAATTCGAGGATTTTCCCGAGTTTACACTGAACTTTGCCGCTGACGACTCTGCAAAAATGCTGGTTGCTCAACTTAGCTCGATCCAGGTAGCTGACGGGTCAAGCGGGTTTGCTAGTCGGCTTTCACTTAAGTCCGACCGAGGAAACAACTCTCCGTTTGCAAGCGCTGCAAAACAAGGAAAACCGATGAGCAAGGTAAGTCGGGAGAAGTACAAGGGCGGAATGAACTTGGCCCTCCCCGAGCAAGACGAAATGTCCTATTCACTTTTACTGCTTCGCCCCGCCAAGAAGTAACTCGTTAGCCGTATTGACAATTCACTTGGAATTGTTCAGGCTAATAGCAGTCAGATCGAATTCGCCATCAGGCGACTGAATGATTTTGCCCAATTTTAGGCAAATGGCCACAGCTCACCTCAACCACCGCGTTGTCCGGCAAACGGACCGTGCGGTCCCACCTAACCCTTAACCGTTCGGCGTCCATGATGTTGTCGATCTTTGGTAAATACGGGGCTTCACGTAGCTATTGTGATGGACAGTCTCGCCGTTCCTTTTTGAAGATCGGCGGAATGAGCTTTGGTGCTGCGTCCATTGGACTCGCTGACGTTTTGCGGGCCGAATCGGCGCAACAAAAAAGCAATCCGAACAAGGCACTTATCCAGATCTTCTTAGGTGGTGGACCTCCTCACCAAGATATGTGGGACATCAAGTCAGATGCTCCTTCGGAAATTCGCGGGGAGTTTCGCGCGATCCCGACCAACGTCCCTGGCATTCAGATATGTGAAGTATTTCCAAAGTTGGCTCGCCTCATGGACAGAGCGGCCATTATCCGGTCGGTGGTTGGTTGCAAGGACCGGCATGAGTCTTACCAGTGCTTGAGCGGTTGGATACCTGATGACTTGAAAGCCCTTGGTGGCCGTCCATCGATTGGGGCTGCGATTGCCAAGCTCAAGGGAGCGATTGATCCTGCGGTTCCTCCATTCGTTGGTCTTGCAGAGCGATCGAGCCATGTTCAATGGTCCGATTGTGGCAGCGCGGGATTCTTGGGCGCCGCCAACTCGGCATTCAAGCCGGACGGACCTGGTATTGAAAACATGAAGCTCAATGGAGTTTCTCTTGAACGGCTTCAAAATCGAAAGCAGCTCCTGACAAGCTTGGATATTCTTCGACGCGACATCGATACGACTGGCGTCATGGATGGTATGGACGCATTTGGACAACGAGCGCTGGATGTCCTCACAAGTAGCAAGCTGGTAGACGCTCTTGATCTGTCCAAAGAAGATCCGGAAATCGTTGCAAAATACGGTGACGGTAAACCCTATAAATATCAATACGATGGGTGCGCAACGCGAAACGACCATTTGCTGATTGCAAGGCGACTCATTGAAGCCGGTGTTCGAGTTGTCAGCTTGAGTTTTGGTCGCTGGGATAGTCATGGAAAGAATTTTGACTTGGTCCGCGATCACGGAGGAAAGCTCGATCAATGCTTGAGCGCTCTGATCGAGGATTTAGAGATGCGTGGAATGCTCAACGATGTTAGCGTTGTGGTATGGGGTGAGTTTGGCCGAACACCGAAGATCAATAAAGAAGCAGGTAGAGACCATTGGTCGCAAGTCAGCTGCGCGTACCTGGCGGGTGGCGGGATCCGGACCGGACAAGTTATTGGTGCAACCAACCGTTTGGGTGAATATGCAACCTTAAGGCCTGTTCATGTTCAAGAAGTCATCGCAACTCTCTACCACAATCTTGGAATTGACGTCACCAACACAACCATCGCTGATCCGACTGGGCGACCGCAGTTCTTAGTAGACCGAGCGCCCGTGACCGAATTGATTTGAGATCTCAACGATGAAAATGCTCGTGTGGTTAACTGCTTGGGTAATCTGCATATCGAATGCAGTAGCCGACGAATTGGCTTCAAAGCAAATGAAGTCAGTTCGATTCGATGGCGAGTCCATCTTAAAAAAGGCAGATGCGATTCCCAAAGTGATTTTTCGTGGCAGTGACGCTCGTCATCAGTGCTTAGTCACTGGCACTGACACAAGTGGCCTCGAAATCGATTTGACTCGGAACGTAAGCTTCACCTTTACGCCTGAAGGTGTTGCGTCGATCGATCGCTTTGGTGAAATTTCTCCCAAAAAAAACGGGACGGCAAAACTATTGGCCAGTCTCGAAGGAGTAGAGACCGCCATATTAGAAATTGAAGTCACCAACTGGGATGAGAATCCCGAGGTGAGTTTTCCAAACCAAGTAGTGCCGATCTTCACAAAGCTTGGTTGCAACGGCGGCGGTTGCCATGGAAAGGCGGCAGGACAAAATGGTTTTAAGCTCTCTTTATTGGGATTCGAACCGAGCGAAGATTACGAGCATTTGGTAAAGGAGTCGCGGGGGAGACGTTTATCTACGGCTATGCCCGATGCGAGCCTGTTATTGACCAAAGCGATTAACGCCGTTCCACACGGCGGAGGCCAACGACTCGAAGCCGATTCCCAAGAATACCGAGTTCTGAGAAGATGGATATCGCAAGGGATGAAGCCTGGTAAAGCTGATGACCGCCGTGTCTTGGCTCTGTCGGTTACTCCGGCACTCAGGCGAATGCTCCCCATGCAGGAACAACAAATCTCGGTGACCGCAAGTTACTCGGACGGAACGACGGAAAATGTGACGCCTGCCGTTCAGTTTGAGAGCAACGATACTGAGATGGCGGAAGTGGACAAGCGCGGATTGGTATCGATGAAATCGCTGGCTGGCGAAGTGGCCGTGATGGCGCGCTTTCAAGGACAGGTAGCAGTCTTTCGAGCCAGTGTTCCAATCGTTGAGGGTGTGAACGAATGGCCTCAACCGACCAATCCGATCGATGGGGCAGTAATCGCTCAACTACGTTCACTAAACATACCCATGTCGCGGCTATGTGACGATTCGACCTTTATCCGTAGGTCAACGCTCGACCTCATTGGCAGACTACCGACACTTGTTGAAGTAGAGCATTTCATGCAAGATGCGACTACCAAAAAAAGGGAACAGCTCATAGATCGTTTGCTTGAAAGCGATGGCTATGCGGAACACTTTGCAAACAAATGGATGTTGATTTTGCGCAATCGGCGAGAAAACGCGGGCCAAAAAGCTGGCACGTTTGCGTTCCACCGATGGATTCGAGAGCAGATCGCATCCAACCGTCCGTTCGATCAATTCGTTCGCGACATTGTGGCGGCTTCGGGATCGATGGATGTGCATCCGCCCGTGGTTTGGTATCGCCAAGTATCGGATAACTTCAGCCGCTTGGAAGACACTGCACAATTGTTTTTGGGGCAACGGATTCAGTGTGCCCGATGCCATCATCATCCCTTTGAGAAGTGGGCTCAAAAAGACTATTTTCAAATGGCTGCGTTCTTCTCGCAAGTGCGAACGAAAGCGAGTCAATCGCCCGATGAGTCCATCGTGTTCGCCGCGACAGGTCAAGCCAGATCGGCACATCCCAAAACGGGAGAATCACTTAAGCCAGCCGGGCTGGACGGTCCCTTGCGTGAGGACACAGACCTACGTGATCCTCGCGAGTATCTCGTTGACTGGATGGTTGATTCAAAGAATCCGTTCTTTGCAAATTCAATTGCCAATCGATACTGGAAACATATGTTTGGCAGAGGACTCGTGGAGCCTGAGGACGACATGCGGGTTACCAACCCACCCTCGAATTCAGAGCTGCTGGAGATCTTGGCGAAACAATTGATCGGCTCCGGTTACGACATCAAAGCATTAGTGCGATCCATTTGCAATACGCGTGTCTACCAGCTCGGAAGCGAACCGAATGGCGAGAATCTTCGCGATCGCAAATGCTATTCGAGAAACTATCCCAAAAGGCTGTCTGCGGAACAAATTCTAGACGCGGTCGATCAGGTTACCCAAACGGTTACCGCATTCGATTCCATGCCGGACAGGACCCGAGCTGGATCTCTCCCGGATGCCTCCTTTCGTTCTTATTTTCTGACTGTATTTGGACGGCCGGAAGCGACGACGGCTTGCGAGTGTGAGCGAGCCAATGAATCGACCCTTGCCCAAAGCCTTCACTTTGCGAATTCCAAAGAGCTGATAGCAAAGTTGGCCGACACAAACGGTCTTGCTTCCAGCCTCGCCAGCAGAACTAGTTCACATGAAGAAAACGTTCGAGAGCTTTACGTACGTGCATTTTCCAGGAAACCAAATGAAACCGAACTGAAGCCCGCAATCTCATACATCGAAGGCAAGAGCAATAAACTAGAGGCCTATCAGGACTTGACCTGGGCTGTATTAAATTGCAAAGAGTTTCTGTTTAATCATTGACGGATTCCCAGAGTAAAACGATTGTCCTCAATCGTTTATGCGTTCCTAAAAACCACGACAACTCAATTTTCGTTCGTAGAAAGTACAAATCAGAGCGAGCTGATGCCATTGCTGCTGCGATTACCGTATGCGAGATGCATTTCGAGAGATGGCAGCTTGGGCGGATACCTCAGGGGTCATCGCAACAGTCATTTGGGTTTTCTTCCTAACCAGATAGTATTTGGACGAAGCCGCGTTCTTGAAACTGGCATTGGACATGATCCAGGCCAGGGACTCTAATTTCGGTGTTTGCCAATCCATTACCCCCACAATAATGTCCCCTGCTTGCAATCGGGCGCGATCGGCGGGACTTCCCATGCGAACATCGTTGATCTTTAGACCGCCTTTGTAACCCTCGCCAATCCCCGCTATGGAGCTTGCAGAGACCACAGATAACTTGACCCCGAGTTGTTCCCATGCGGACTTTGCCAAGTCCAACTCTTGCTTGCCCGTCGATGTGGACAAGGTTAGGGTGTGAACCAAATTCTCTCCGTTCCGATCTAATCCAAGTTCAATCGAATGACCAGACCGAATGTCGAGCATGGCGAGTTCCAATTCCAAACGGTTGGAAATTGGCTGACCGTCAACAGTTGCAACGCGATCACCATTTCGGATATCGCGACTGGAATTGGAGTCCGAACCTCGATATTCTCGAACGAATAGTTGGGTCCCTTGATTATCGTGATTGCCGTCCGATGCCTTAGAAAACGTGAGGCCATGAGCGGCTTCGCGATGATCGGCAACTAGATCAGCCATTACTTCTAAAGCCGTATCCACTGGGATGGCAAAGCCGATACCTTGAGCACCTACGCGGACCGCCACGTTAATCCCGATGACCTCCCCGTCTATGTTGAGCAGTGGACCGCCGGAATTGCCAGGATTTATGTCAGCGTTGGTTTGGATAAGGTCGTTGTATTGTTGCGAACCGTTGACAGGAATGTCCCGGTGAAGCGCGCTGATGATTCCAACGGTAACTGAGTTCTGGTATCCAAACGGATTGCCAATTGCAATTACTGTTTCGCCTCGTAAAAGGGTACCGCTTTTCCCAACGTGGATAACCGCAAGCTCTCGTGCCGTAGGTATCTTAATCAGGGCGAGATCGGTTTGGGGATCGTAGTTGATCAACTTGGCGATAGCGGTCGTACCGTCGGCTAACGTCACTTCAATTCTTGCGACGTCGTCCACAACGTGATAGTTCGTAATGATGTAGCCTCGGGGATCTATGATAACGCCGGTGCCCATCCCATTGACTTCTTGCCGTGTCGATTGCCCAGAACTGGATGAGCTCGTAATTGTCTTATTGCCTTGAATATTGACTACGGCGGGTTCTGCTATGCGAATGGCTCGAACGATTGGAGTATTTCGTTCAGTCTCAGCATGAGAATCGGTTGAATTGAATGCAACGACTCCTGCTGCAATCATCAACGGACTCGTGCGGGCGAGCGACAGAAGTTTCTTGGCTAGGCGAGATTTCATTCTTGGCCGGGTCTATTACTCGGAAAAAACGTTGCAACCCACGCGTTGAGTTAGGAAACAAGCACTGCTTGCATCCTTTCGCACGCCTGACTTTGGGTAGCATCGGTTATTCGGTTCGATTCGCATGATCAGGCTGTAACAACCCGATCACACTCACCCCACGCATTGAACCCTTCGCAGCTTACCTAAGTCGCCACCCAATGCGTTGCTCTCGGGCTGCGTAAATTGAGCTCTTGCAATCGCTAGCAAACGCGGTAGGTAAATGGCACTCACTTTTAGCCTCAACGCGCTAACTTGCAGGCCGGAAATCAAGTAATCACCTGCAAATCCGGCCCTCATGCTAGCGCATTGAGGCTCAAAATTTACAAAGTGAGTGCCATCGGACGGTGGTTGCCATCGCCACGGCGGTCGATGCCAGGGGCGGTAGGTGCGGGCGGTAGGTGCCAGGGGGCGGTAGGTGCCAGGCATCAGCGGTAAAGCGCTCGATCCAACGATATATTCAGCATTAGCGATTTTGATTCTGATTCTGAATCGGCCTCGAAGGGTTCAATCGACGATCACTGAACCCCGTGCTATACTTCGTGGTCATAGATGCATTGAGAAATCCTCTCAAAGGTTACGTTTTGCGGCTCGAACCCGCGATTTTATTTTATACGACCACATTTTTTCAGACTGTTAGAAAACAGTTCGAGGAGAGAAAGCGAATGGCTTCCGTTTCCAACCGCCAAGCGACCACAGTCATGACAGGTGCCGAAATTGTGGTGAAATCCCTTGTGGATCATGGCGTTGAAGTCATTTTCGCGTACCCAGGTGGTTGCAGTATGCCAATGCATCAAGCCCTTACACGTTACGAAGACCGGCTTCGGACGATACTCCCTCGTCACGAGCAAGGTGGAGCATTCGCGGCACAAGGCTATGCCCGATCGACAGGGAGGATCGGCGTGGTCATGGCGACCAGCGGTCCTGGCGCAACCAATTTGGTGACGAGCATCGCCGATGCAAAAATGGACAGCATCCCTCTGTTAGCCATTACGGGCCAAGTGCCAACGAGGGTAATTGGTACAGATGCATTCCAGGAAACACCGATTGTTGAGGTATGCCGAGGCATTACTAAACATCACTATCTGGTAACCAAGGTGGAGGATGTTCCTCGCGTTATGAAGGAGGCATTCCATATCGCGACGACAGGCCGACCTGGGCCGGTTTTGGTAGATATGCCCAAAGACGTTCAAATGAACAGTTGCGAGGTGGACTGGGATGTTCCGATGAATTTGCCTGGCTATCAACCCTCCAAGCACCCGAACGCAAAAGCCGAGCAAATCAGGCAAATAGCTGCAGCGATCAAGCATAGTAAACGCCCGGTTCTCTATTGCGGCGGTGGAATCGTTACCGGTGAAGCTCATCTAGAGCTGCGAGAACTAATTGAAAAGACCGGCATTCCAATCACGATGACGGTAATGGGGCTGGGGCTTTATCCAGCAGATGGTCCTTTGTCGTTGGACATGCTGGGTATGCATGGTAGCGCTTACGCAAACTATTCGGTTAGAGACTGCGATCTGCTGATTGCTTTGGGTGTTCGATTCGACGACCGCGTCACCGGGCAATTGGCTTCGTTTGCTAAAAACGCAAAGATCATTCACGTCGACATCGACGCTTCTGAGCTAAACAAAAACAAAGTTGCCCACATCTCGGTTCGAAGCGATATTAAGTACGCGTTAAAAGAATTGAATAAGATCGTCGAGAAGCCGGACGACATATCCGCGTGGGTGGCAACATGCAAGGCGCAAAAAGTCAAGCATCCATTTGCATACGATGAAGCGTTTGACGGCATTCTCCAACAGCATGCCATTCGAACGTTGTCGAACATGACTAAAAACCGCGATACCTTTGTTTCGGTCGGAGTGGGCCAGCATCAAATGTGGGCGGCTCAATTCTTTCAATTTCGAAAGCCCCGTACGTGGATGAGCAGCAGCGGACTTGGCACGATGGGATTCGGTTTGCCAGCCGCCATGGGAATCCAAGCCGCGCATCCAGGAGCATTGGTGATCGATATCGACGGGGACGGTTCCTTCCAGATGAATATTCAGGAGTTGGCAACGTTGCATTGCGAAAAATTGCCGGTAAAAGTGTTGCTCCTGAACAATCAGCACCTCGGCATGGTGGTGCAGTGGGAAGATCGATTTGAAGGCTCCAATCGAGCTCATACCTATTTGGGACCTATCGATGACGAAGAAGCACGCGGGCCTGGTTCGACAGTTGCTCATTCCTACGCCGCCAAGCGATATCCAAACTTTGTGCAGATTGCTAAGGGATACGGCTGTGGTGCTGCAACGGTCAGTAAAAAGAAGGACTTAGAAGCCGCATTGCTTGAGATGATCAGTTACCCAGGCCCATTTGTTTTGGACGTCGAAGTTCCATTCCAGGAACATGTATTGCCCATGATTCCAGGTGGTAAGACGGTAGAAGACATGATTTTGAAGTAGATCCTTTTTTAGGTTCTTAGGCTATCGGCAGTCTGCAATCTACCAGTAGCATGGCCCCCTGGGCCGTGTGCCCCCTGGACCGTGTGAAACTGCCCCCTGGACCGTGTGGAACTTGGCCCCCTGGACCGTGTGAAACTTGCCCCCCTGGACCGTGTGAAACTCAGATCAGGGGGCCAAGTTACGGTAAACCAAATCCTGCCGCTCGACTTAATATCCATTGGTCCGATGCCAAGAGCGAGGGGATTTGGATTGTCGATCCCACTAAGGAATCCCACTATTTTTCGAAAGGTCTTGGACTTGTCACTTCTTGCGATTGCAATCTTGTTGTTCATCGCTGCACTGGTCATCTTTGCTATCGATTTAATGATTCCAACCGGCGGCGTGTTGATTGGTGTGACAGCGTGTTTTGCTTTTGCGGCTATCCTAGTGGCCTTTCGCTCTAGCACCAACGCAGGCGTTTGGATGTTGATTGCAACTCTGGGAGCAGCCCCATTGATGATTTGGGGATTCTTGGAACTCTGGCCAAGAACCCCCATTGGACGTCGGATGACCAGTGCACCGGAACGCGCGGGAGAATTCGTATGGTCGGACGCGGCGAAATCCAAAGACTTTCATTCGCTTATCGGCGCCGAGGGAATTGCCACGGGTGAGATGATCCCAAGCGGCTTGGTACAAATCGGAGATCAGAGCTACGAGGCTTTTAGCGAAAGTGGTCCAATCGATGCGGGCAAGCCAGTTCGCGTGGTCCGGCTGGATGTCGGTCGATTGGTCGTAACCTCGATTCGCCGTTTAAAACAAACAGATGCACCTAAGTCAGATGGCTCCGGCCTCGACAGGCCGATCTCGGAATTCGGTCTCGACTCGATCGACTCGTAGAGAGTTTACAGAAAAGCTCAACTCATTTTCTATCAGTGACCCGTTGGTGGCTTGGAGGAGAGACAAAGGGAATGACGAAAACAGAAACGTGTCAGTGCAAGGGGCGGTGTGAATCGCGACGTTGCAAATGCCTCAAGAATGGTGAGGGCTGCGGTGAAGGCTGCAAATGCGTGGACTGCAACAATCCGCTCAATGGACTGGATGTTTCCGGAATGTCGGACTGCGCGATTGATCACGCCGATCAGTTTCGTAGTTTCAGTCCGCAGGATCTTGA
>JAYVPJ010000026.1:0-85878 GCA_043757445.1 Pirellula sp.
CATTTGGATCGAAGAGATCACGACGATTCTGTCTGGCCATAAATTGCTCCTAGAAACACAAGTCAACGATTCACTTTCGCCACAGTCTAACGAACCGCATTGCGCTGTCAAGTATAAATGGATGGCCCCTATATTTCCCCCATAAATGGATGGCCCCTATATTGCTATATTGCTATATTGGCCCCTGTGAACGATATCATCCGTTACGGATACGTCGTAGGCATGGCCCTCAATGCGAAATGCAAATGGCATGGCCTTTCTGAAGTCTATCCCTCAAGCGATTTTTCCGTATTGATTGGAAGCCATGCTAGCACTGCGACAAATGATAGCGCCGTAAAGGCTAACAAAGTCATGTCGTAGCCTTGAGTGAGGGCCGCTTGCTTTGCCGTTTTAGCAATCGCCGACACCTCCACTTGGTCCAATGCCGCCCGACGAGAAATCGCCATTTCGAGAATCGTGCCAATGGTCCAGCCAGAAATGGCCCCGCCCAAGTTACCGAGCATATTCATCCATCCTGCGACAACGGCCGTATGACGCTGACCGATATCCTGGCAGGTTGCCCAGGCTGCTCCCATCATCAAATCATTCGAAAATGCCGCTAGCGAAATAGCCAATGCCGCAGTCCAGGCCGAATCTGCATAGATTGCAAACAAGTAGCACAAACCACAAAGTGCATGGCCGGTCATGGCTGGTATTCTGCGTGCCCAATTGCGACTACGCAATCGTCTCGTCAAAAAGTCCGTCCAATAGCCTCCAATGAGACATCCAAAACCACCCAATAGCAATGGACCGCCCTTCATGATCGCGCCGGTTATGCTATTCGCTTCAAGGCCGTGTCGCGTTTCCAAGAAGGATGGAAAGTAGGTGATGTTAAAGTACCAAGAAAAACTTGCGCAAGCATACATTAGCCCTAGAAGCCATGTACTTCGGTTGCTCAAAAGTAAACGCAATGGAAGGGGGTGGACCGAGTTTTTATGATTTGAATCAAGGGCAGTCTCGTTCGTTTGTTCGGTCGTCGTCGGATGATCCTTGAATCGCCACCAAAAAAAACAGCACCAAACAAGCCCAATAGTTCCGAACAGCAAGAACGCGCTTCGCCATGAGACCAAGGGAGCAGTGTAAACGGACCCGATCACTAACAGTGTCCAAATCAACGGAGTGATACCACCCATAAATCGGCCAGACATCCATATCCAACCCTTGGCTCTCCCTCGCTCCTCAGGAGGGAACCAGTTGGCGACGACGCGAGCCAAATTGGGATAGGCTCCAGCCTCACCCACCCCGAACAGAAATCGGACTACGCACAAGAGCCCAAGTCCACCGAAGGTAAACGTCCCAATTCTCAATCCGATCATTCCTGTTAACGCAGTGAAGAGGGACCAACCGACAACGATTCGCAGGAGCGTTCTGCGGGGGCCAAATGCGTCTCCTAGCCAACCACTCGGAACCTCGAACGTAGCATATGCGATAGAAAAAGCAGTAAACGCCCATTTCAAGTCGCTAATGTCCTTTAGCCCAAGGTCGCTGATGAGAAACGGAACGGCGGCACCAAAACATGCACGGTCTAGGTAAGTGATCATCGACAATGTGCAAGCAAATGCCAACACCTCTAGCCGCCCCAATGGACGCGGGACTCGTCTTGATGCTCGTTGCATGGTTTTTTATCGCTATGCCGAATGGGAGAGGATGGAAATCGACGGGCGTTGAATGGCGTGCCTGAGGTCAGTTGATGATGTTTCGTAGCGGGTTTCCAAGCAGCGCATTGCGACATGCCTGCGAGCCTTTGATTCGCATGTCAGCAAGCCCCTCCTCGGAATAAAAAGCCGAATGAGGATTTACGATCAGTCGCGTATAAGCTGGATGCTGTGGATCTCTCCAAGCGGCCAACAATGGGTTGTCTTTCGCAGGTGGTTCATCCACCAATACATCGATGGCCGCTCCCGCTAGCTTCCCACTGACTATGGCATCTGGAATCGCACGCACATCTACAACCGCTCCTCGAGCGGTGTTGATCAGATAGCTGCCGTCCTGCATTTTTTGAAGGGCTTCTGCATTGATGATGTGCTTGGTTTCGGGAGTGTTGGGACAATGCATACTGAGAACGAATGAACTCGCCAAGAGCGCATCCAGAGACTCTACCCGGCGAATGCCGAGCGCCTTGTCATATCCATCTTGCGCGTAAGGGTCATAAAAGATCGTATCCATCCCCAAGGCCTTAGCGCGGAGAGCAGTCGCACTTCCAATTCTACCAAGGCCAAGGATACCAAACGTCCGACCTCGAAGACGAAATAGTTTACCTGCCGTCGAGTACATCCAAGGATCAGGGATTTCGCGCATTCGTACGTTGTAAAAGTTTATTCCTCGCGTCAAAGCCAACATCATTCCGATTGCGGAATCGGCAACCTCCTCCGTTCCATAGTCCGGAACGTTGGCAACGGAAATACCTCGCGAACGAGCAAAAACATAATCTACGTTGTCGTACCCTACGCCACACCTGACAATGAGTTTACACCGTTCCAGGCGTTCGATGGTCGATCGCCCAATTGCAATATTGTGATATAGCATAATCGCATCGGCTTTCTCGATTCGACCAAGAAGTTCGAGCTCGTTGTGAGCGTCCATTGCGATTACATCTGCAATGTCGCCGACTATTTTGCGTTCTGTTTCGAGACTATCTGCGATGAAGTCCGAGATGGCGATTTGAAAGCGGTGGGATGACATCTATCGAGGTTCAGTTTTAGAGGGGGTTGGGGACAAAAGAAAGGTCGGTATAGTTTAGCATAGATGGACGCCCATAATACTTACCCTCGCTTTCAAGGCCTACGACTTATGCCACTAGCTCACGCGGATTTACTGAAACTCAAACGCTGGAACACGCCAACGATCTATAACGGCTGGGAGCAAATCACCCAATCGGATGTGGCAGCGGACGGAATTAATCTCGAGGAGACCCGTGATTTCATGCCGCAGATGGGACCGATGGTCGGTTATGCGGTCACCCTAATTGTGGAGCCATCCAACCTCGCACATAAAACAATCCCGAACGCTTGGTCCGAGTATCGCAAGTACATTGCGGATCAACCGGGCCCAAAGATTGTAGTGATTCAGGATTTGGACAAGCCGCGAGTGATTGGCTCGTTTTGGGGCGAGGTCAATAGTAACGCGCATCGTGCTCTCGGATGTGTGGGTACGATCACCGACGGTGCGATACGGGATTTGGATGAAATGACCAATGCAGGATTCAAAGCGATCGCGAGGCGACTCTGTGTTGGTCATGCTCACGTTACCCCAGTGCAATGGGGTTGCGAGGTCGAGGTCTTTGGACGTAGAGTTCGGCCCGGGCAACTCATCCATGCCGATAAGCATGGATTCTTAGTCGTTCCTGCCGAAGACGAAGCGAAGTTGCTTGAGGCGGCAATTTTTATGGATGGAAACGAGTGCAACACCGTGATCGCAGCAGCCCGAGCATCTAGCGCAGCTGGTCAAAAGGAAACCCTGGTCCGACTAGCACAAGCAGGTGCCGAGTTTAGCCGGGCAGCCAAAGAGAAATTTGAGCGCAAGGGTGAATGGTAGTTAGCCATTCAGCTCAAACGCTTCGGACTCGATATACGGATCGCGTGGAAGACGTTTGCCCGTAATCAATCACTTGCAATCCAAGTCGAAAAAAATCAAGGCAAGCAGGATTTTCAAGCGCGCTTGAATTACCGAGATTGCTCCCATTGATCGCGCTTCGAACGGCTATCTCCGATAATTTGCCGCTGATCGTTCGAGGCAAATCGGGCGCAGCCGCAAGGAACATTGGCACATGGCGAGCGGAGCACCTCTCTTTGATTCGTTGACGAATCGCCACCCGAAGCTCCTGACTCAGCTGCTTGCCACCTTTCATTTTTACAAACAGAACAATTTGTTCGTCACCGTCGCGTCGAAGTACCGTGGCAAGGCATTCCGCGATTTCCGGAAATGCTTCAACTTGCTGGTAGATTTCCGCGGTACCTATGCGCACTCCGCTTGGATTCAAGGTTGCGTCCGAACGGCCGAAGATTACAAATCCACCGTTGGAATATTCCTGAGCCCAGTCACCATGGCACCATACGTCATTGAAGCGCTCAAAATAAGCCGCATGGTATTTTTTACCTTCGGGGTCGTTCCAAAAGCAAACTGGCATGCTTGGAAAGGAAGCCGCACAAACAAGCTCGCCAGGAATCCCAACGACCCTTTGGCCGTCGTCGTTGAAAACTCGAACATCCATGCCTAGGCCTTTGCATTGGATTTGGCCTCGGACTACCGGCAACGTTGGATTTCCTAGAACAAAACAGGAAAGGATATCTGTCCCCCCAGAAATGGATGCGAGCGAGATCTTCGGGCTGATGGCGTTGTAAATCCAATCAAACGATTCCGGTAACAGCGGCGAGCCGGTCGACATCACACATTGCAATCGATCCAAGACGAAGTTCTCCGCGGGCTGATAGCCTTCTTTCTCTAGGTTCATGTAGTAGCGAGGACTAGCCCCGAAGTGTGTGACGCCCTCCAATTCTGCAATCTCCCAAAGTGTTTCGGGTCCGTTTGCAAACGGGGAACCGTCGTACAAAAGGATGGATGCGCCCGACGCAAGTCCACTCACTAACCAGTTCCACATCATCCATCCTGTCGTCGTATAGTAAAAAAGCAAGTTGCCTATTTTGAGGTCGCAGTGGAGCACGTGCTCTTTGCTATGTTGTAGCAAGGTCCCGCCGACGCCATGCACAATGCATTTAGGAATTCCCGTTGTACCAGAGGAATAGACGATAGTTAGCGGATGGTCGAATGCATATCTCTTGAAATGCAATGGGCGATTCGGCTTTTGGAAAATGGGCTCCAGAGCAAATTGTTTCACCGAACTTCCAGCCACTGTAGTCTCTCCGGAGATGAGCTCGCCCACGACCAAGAGTGTTGCAACCGACGGAAGCCTAGCCAACGTGCGTACAACTTGGACGATCGGATAGATCGTCTTTCCGCCATATTGGCATTCGGCTGCCGTGATCACTACTTTGGGTTCAATTTGACCAAAGCGATCGCAAATTGCATCGTCACCAAACTCGGGCGAACAGGATGACCATATTGCACCGATCGCAGCTGTAGCCAAAAGCCCGATGACAGTTTCGGCAATATTTGGTAAGACCGCCGCGACACGATCGCCCGGCCCAACCCCTTGTTCTTCCAGAAATCTAGCAACTTGGCAAGCACGCTCGAACAATTGCTTGTGTGTCAATGTAGTCCGATCGCCCCGCTCATTCCTTGCGACCAATGCGATCGAGTCAGCGAAATCCAAATCGATAAGCTTGGCAGGTTTGAGTATGGCTTCCGTAAAATTTAGTTTTGCGTCCGGAAACCATTTGCAGTCTAATAGGCGTTTTCCAGGCACGAAGTCTTTGTCGCCCATTTCGCCAACGATTCCACAAAATCGCCAAACCGCTTGCCAAAAATCTCCGGGTTGTTGAACGCTAGCAGCATGCAGTTCTTCAGAAGTACATCCCTTTAAAGGCACATTGGATGGTCTAAAGAATGCAGCAAATTGTGTTATGTTTGCTTCCGATATCGCTATTTCGCTCGGTGTCCAAAGGATAGTTTCGTCTGCAGAGGCCATGATAGGGAAGCCATTGGTTTCGTCGTAAAGTGAATCATCGCTACGCGTCGCTGTTTTCAATGCATACAATAAGCTATTGGATGGGCTGCAATTTGAGAAGCGAGCCAGTAGAGCATTTGTTGCTGAGGTTCTTAATGGTTCTTATCATCTGTTGAAAAGGCAGGGGCGAAGACATGTCCAATGCTTGGATATTTTCTGGAGTGCGAACACCCATCGGTCGATTCCTTGGCGAACTTTCGCATTTGACGGCACCGCAATTAGCAGGCTGCGCTATTCGGGTTGCGGTGACTGCCGCAAGAGTCGAACCGACTCGAATCGACGAAGTAATCATGGGCCAGGTATTGACATCGGGAGTCGGTCAAGCCCCCACTAGACAAGCTGCGATTCATGCAGACATTCCCCATTCGGTAGGTTGCGCAACCGTTGGAAAAGTCTGCGGCTCAGGCCTATATGCGATCATGCTCGCTGACCGATCGTTGCGGGCCGGAGACAGCTCTATTGTGGTCGCTGGTGGAATGGAGAGCATGAGCCATGCGCCTCACATGCTGCGGAACTTGCGCACAGGCTGGAAGTACGGTCAAATGCCATTGTTGGACACTATCGAAACGGATGGATTACGTTGTCCACATGGATCCGCGTTGATGGGCGTGTACGCAGAAAATGTCGCGCGTGAATTTGGCATCGAGCGGCGCACCCAAGATGAGTGGTCTATTCAGAGTCATCAACGCGCAATCGTTGCGCAACGATCGGGGGCATTTGCCGCGGAGATCGTCCCAATCGCGGCGGCGAACAATGACTTGGTGCTAATGGACGGCGGTCCGCGAGCTGATTCTTCGCTAGAGAAATTATCAAAATTGAAACCCGCCTTCGACTCTAGTGGTACAGTAACCGCAGGAAATTCCTCTACGCTTAGCGACGGTGCCGCCGCCGTCGTAGTCGTGAGTGATGCGGTCCGAAAATCCGTGCCGGACCAAACAGCCTTTCGCATTGTCGCCAGCGCGGTACATGCCGCGAAGCCTCAGGATCTGTTTTTAGCTCCAGTGGGGGCAATCAGAAAATTGCTGCAGCAATCGGGTAGAAAAGTCGCCGAAGTAGATCTGTTTGAAATCAATGAAGCGTTTGCCTCGCAGACTATCGCTTGTATGCGAGAGTTAGGAATCTCGCCCGATCGACTCAATGTTCATGGCGGGGCCATAGCCTTAGGACATCCCATTGGATGCAGTGGAGCCCGTGTGTTAGTCACGCTGATGCACGCGCTGCAGACGCGTGGTCAAACACTCGGTGTTGCCTCGTTATGCCTAGGTGGCGGTGAGGCTGTCGCCATGATGATCGAATTGCAGTCTTGAACACATTCCCGCTGTCGGGCATCGTCGAAGACGACAACTGGAAACGGATGGCTGTGTACAATCCATTTCTTTCGTTGGGCCGCACCACATCCCCTAGAAGCCTTTCGCGAATTTCATGTCCTATGAAACAAACATTTGTTTGCAGCCTGTTTTTCGTTTGTTGTGTGCTCGCCGGATTGCGAGTAGAAGCCGAAGATCTGCAATTGCCGAAATGGATTGCAATTGCCACTCCCCCAAATCAATCCGGAAAATTTTCTACTCGCGTTGATTTAGACGAGCCTACGATTAGTTGCCGGATGAAGTTTGCGGCCGACTTTGCGAGAGCTTCGGTGATGATCAACGGAACCAAAGTACTTGCCGTCGAACCCTATTGCCAGTTGCAATCGGTTGATGTGACGCAATGGATCAAGATGGGTTTCAATGACCTGCAAATTGATGCCCAACGCGTTCCAGGTCCGAGCGCAGTCGCGATCTCATTTGAGTTTCAGTTGAACTCAGGGCGCATCGTGCGCTCAACGTCCGATGAAACCTGGGGTGCCGAGGTCGTTGGGACTGTCCAAGCGGAATTCTGGGGATCGGGTCGTCGAGACATTTCGCTTTCGCCGACCGAGAACTACGAACAATGGCAGCAATCCAAGGGGCAGGACGGTCACGCAGTGCAGCCAAAATTCTGGACTACGCCAGGTTTCGAGGTGCAATTGCTACACACCGCTTCTACCGAAGAAGGATCGTGGATCAGTTTAACGTTTGACCCTAACGGCCGAGCGATTATTTCACGCGAAGATCAAGGGCTGTTGCGGATGACGCTCGACCAGTCTCACAAAACAGTCGAGCGAGTGGAGTCCATCGACGTCGACTTGAAGGAGTGCCGAGGTCTCGTCTATGTCGATGGGCTGCTTTACGCAAACGCGAACAATTCCAAAGGGCTCTATCGATTGTCGATCGATGATGCGGGCCATGCGGAGGACTTGACTCTCGTGCGAGGGTTTTCGGGCAGCGTAGGTCATGGCCGCAATGATCTGACGATTGATAACGGTTGGTTGTATCAGATACATGGAGATAGCGTTGACTTGCCATCGGAAGACGTGACCGATTTAACATCTCCGTTGCGACATTGGTCCGGCGACAGTTCACAGCGCGAGGGGCACTTGCTTCGTATGCATTTGATTACAAGTCGATGGGAAATCATTTGTGGTGGACTTCGCAATCCATACGGCATCGCTGCCCATCCTGGTGGAGATCTCTTTACGTTCGATGCGGACAACGAATTCGATATGGGGACGCCATGGTATCGTCCAACTCGCGTCATCGCTACCACGCCGGGCGGTGATGTCGGCTACCGAACTGCAGAGAAAAAGCTGCCTCCTAGGTTCCATGATCAACCCGAAAACCTACCCCCTGTGCTAACTCTTGGACGAAGCTCACCGACCGCCGTATTGTGCGATCCGGAGTTCGCGTTTCCGCGGCCGTATCGCAATGCGTTGTTTCTATTGGATTGGACTTATGGACGAGTGATTGCGGTCCACTTAGCCCCGCGCGGGGCAAGCTGGCGGGCACAAGCCGAACTGTTTCTTCAGGGACGACCGTTAAATGTAACCGACGTTGCGCGCGGTCCTAATAATGACATGTACGTGATAACAGGTGGACGCAAAACGCAATCATCACTCTATCGCGTCGCTCAAAAAAGGGAAGTGGATCAATTTGCCTCGAACATCGCAACACTTGGAGGTGCACACGAGCAAGAAGCCATTGTGTTTTCGCACGCACAAATAGCGACGCGCAAAGCGCTGGAGTTGGTTTCTCGCGATCGCGATGAGGGCGAATTGCAATGGATTCTGCAGCACCTCCCAGATGCTGATCCGGCCATTCGGCAGGCTGCAAGAATTGCTTTGGAAAGATTGCCCGTCGAACGATGGTCAGGCGTAGTTCAGGCAGCCGACAATGATCTTATTTGGCTATACGGAAGTTTAGCACATGCACAAGCGATGAAGCAGACCGAAGTTCCTGGAGTGTTAGGTCGCTGGCTAAAGTTCGATCCTAGCACTTTTGGTTTATCGGAGCGAATCGTTTGGGTTCGACTCTGCGAACTGTTTCTTCATACCGATGAACGGGCTGTTCAAGCTCGTGAAGGCGAAGTGATCCGAAAGCTCGTTGCCGTCTGGCCCAACACTGTTACCCTACATGTAACGACCGAAGGTACGACAATTGAGTTACGGCATCGTTTGGCTCAATTGCTTGGACTATTGGATTCGACGGAGGGACTTTCGCTAGTGTCGAAGGATTTGCTCTCCAGCTCGCTTCAAGAAGATCAAATTGCCGGACTACTCGCGATACGACATGTCAAGAAGGGTTGGACAACTGCCCTCCGCCGTCTCCAGTTCGAAGTCTTTCGTGACAGCCCGAAAATGGTGGGAGGGGAAGGGCTTCCGAAATTCATTGAGAGCATTCAAGCGGACAGTTTGAATTCGCTTTCGAATAGCGAACGACTTGCGATAGCCGATGTCCTTGAGCCCCAAAATGACGCGAATGTTGATAGCGTACAAGTGCGGTCCCATGTCCGGAATTGGAAAATCGGCGATCTAGACGAGTATGCATCGAATTCGATCGTCGAGGGTGACCGCGAACGTGGAGCAAAAATCTATCGAGATGCAAGTTGTGTTCGCTGTCATCGAATTGGCAACCAAGGGAAATCGGTTGGCCCGGACTTGACCTTTGTGGGACGGCGGTTTGGTCCAAAAGATTTACTCGAATCGATTCTGACGCCGTCGCGAAGTGTTGCCGAAAACTATCGCCTCGATGTGGTAATGACTCGTTCAGGTTCCGTTCATACGGGTCAAATCTTGATCGAGGGGGACTATCGATCGGAAAACATAAAAATTCAAACCGATCCGTTTCGCTCCGATTCTATTATTGAGATTGACAAGCGAGAGATTGAGGAGCACCGACAGTCAGAGCGTTCGCACATGCCCGATGGTTTGTTGGACGGATTTGATCGCGAGGAGATACGCGATCTGATCGCGTACTTGCAGAATCCCATTTGAAATCAATAAGCACGTACGCATTAGTTTTCGAACAAAACAAATGAACATTGATAGACAAGATGTGCAGGATGTTTTTGAGTCGCTGATCGATTCACTTATGTCGTGTGAATCGTTTGTATTCGAGTTTCGCATTGCCAAAATGGATCAATAGGCCGACCTCGATTCCAGTCGCCTTCAGATAGTTAATAATCTGGGCCTATTGCTCCGGAGCGATCGCCTTTGCAGCCTTGAGCCTGACGATAACTTTTCCTTCAACGAGAAGGTCGGCATAGAACTCGCCAACAATCGATTGTCGAAAGTGAACATGGATAGGATGTTGGCATTGCACTAGTCGGATTGACGATCATCCTGTAGGTCCTGCCTATCCATGTTCGCTTCTCCAATTGTGTCGAGCATTTAGGATAAAGTTGCTTCCGATGATTAAATTCGGAAACTTTTTTGCAAGTGCAGACCAAGTAATAGGAAGGTTTTGCCAATGGATCAAACACATGCCGGTGCTATGCACGTGCCTGGCACGATGCACGTGCCTGGCACGAAAGGTGCGAAAGGTGCTGTCATCAAATCGCGAATTTAGGACACTACTCGCTGATCGCCAATATGCATCTCCTTCGAATGCGATCGTTTCCGTTGGCTTTACGCCAAATGGCACTCACTTTGAGCCGCGACGCGCTAGCGTCTAGGTCGGTTTTCCAAGACTGAGCTGACTTACGCGAATAGAGGTCACTGACTTGGGGCCCGGTTCACTTAAACGCCGGTTTCGTTTACTATCGAAGCAACCGAATTGAATGTCCTCAAACGCGTTTTGGGTTTGAGCACAAATCATCCAATTGACACCACAATATTAACACCGCAATTACGAGACGCTAATGCAACTGGTAATCGAGAATCTTTCGAAAACGTATCCCGGCGGCGTTCGCGCGTTGGATAATATTTCCATGATCATCCCGACCGGAATGTTCGGATTGTTGGGACCGAACGGTGCTGGAAAATCTACACTGATGCGAACACTCGCAACACTACAGAATGCCGACTCGGGAAGTGCGATGCTCGGCGATCTCGATATTCTCAATGATAAAAATCGGGTGAGAGAGCTACTCGGATACTTGCCTCAAGAGTTCGGTGTCTATCCGCGAACGAGTGCGACAGTTCTCTTAACACATCTCGCGACTCTTAAGGGAGTCGGCAATAGCAGGGCACAGCGCCGCGAAATTGTGGATGGGCTTTTGCAGCGAGTTAATCTCTTTGACGTTCGCAGCAAATCCGTAGCGAACTACTCGGGCGGTATGCGTCAGCGATTTGGAATCGCACAAGCGTTATTGGGTGATCCCAAACTTCTGATAGTCGATGAACCTACGGCGGGGCTGGATCCGGGAGAGCGAAACCGATTTTACAATTTGCTTTCTGAAGTCGGTGAGAGCGTCGTGGTCATTCTTTCGACCCATATCGTTGACGACGTCAAAGAGCTTTGCACCAACATGTCCATAATCCACAATGGACGACTACTCTTCGCAGGTTCTCCGAGGCAAGCAGAGGCGTCCCTCTTGGGAAGGATTTGGGCCAAGTCGATGTCCAAGGACGAGCTTCGTAAATGCCAATTGGAAATGGATGTTATTTCAAGCAAGCTGATCGAAGGGCGGCCTGTCGTGCACGTCTATTGTGAAGGACATCCGGGCGAGGGATTTGCTACGGTCGAACCAAATCTCGAAGACGTATTCTTTAGCCATATCAAGCACAGCTCACGGGCTGCGTAGTCAGCCGGTCCATTTCGAAATCCCCTAGCTCAGCGACACATCACAAATGGAATTTTTTAAGTTTGAACTGCGTTACTGGCTACGCGGTTTCATGGTCTACAGTTTTTTAGGTATTGTTGCTTTGTTGTTTGGATTTGCAACAGGCTCAGACAATGTTCAAGTGGGTAGCGCGATTGGCAACACCTACCGGAACGCGCCTTACGTCATCATGCAGTACTATGTTGCGGCAGGATTGCTGGCGGCGCTTATGGTGTCCGCCATTTATGATTCAGCGGCCTCACGCGATTTTGCAACCAAATTCTCGGACGTGCTTTTTAGTAAACCGATTGGGAAATGGAACTATCTGATTGGCCGTTTCATCGCGGCAACGCTGATTGCATTGATCCCGTCATTGGGGATAGCCATAGGAATGATTGTCGCTGGAAGTATGCCAAACATTGATATTGAGAGATGGGGGCCTTTTCGATGGGATGCACACGTGTTTGGGATGCTATTGTTCGCTTTACCCAACACTTTGCTTGTAGGCTCGATAGTCTTTGCCATTGCTGCTTGGACTAGAAATACGATGTATTCCTTTCTTGGCGTGTTGCTTTTGATGGTGGCGTATGGAGTGTCTCAAGCTGTCCTGAGCGATATTAACAACGATTTTTTGGCAATGATGATCGATCCGCTGGGTGGCACGCCCTATGGTATTCTCACAAAATATTGGACCGTCGATCAACGCAACCATTGGTGCCTGCCTTTCGCAGGAATGCTGATTCTAAATCGCGTGCTTTGGCTTGCTGTGGCTCTTGCGGTGTTTGCAATTGCGAGCTGGCGTTTTTCATTTGAAACCGGACGAGTTCGGGAGCGCAGAGCCACTGAGGCCCTTTCCGTTGTTCCTCTCGCACGCCCAACGGAGTTAGGCGATTGGCCGAAAGCAACTCCGAAAACAAGTTGGATTGCGCAATTGCGGTCTTGCACTCGACTCGACATCGACGCGATCACGCGCACTCCGGCTTTCATTGTGATCGTGCTCGCTGCTATGCTAAACACCAGCGTTGCACTTTTTATGGGCGCGACGGAGGGATATGGACTGAGCTCCTTCCCTGTGACCTACAAGATGGTCGATTTGATTCGCGGATCCCTGTTTGGATTTTTGATACCGGTGATCACCTATTTTGTCGGTGTCGTGGTTTGGCGCGATCGCGACAGCAAGATTCAGGAGATCGTAGGTGCTACCCCGACGCCGAATAGTGTATTTGTTGTTTCTAGGTTTCTATCGCTGTTGACTGTCATCATGATCATTTTGGTTGTTACCATCATGCTTAGTTGTTCCGTCCAAGTCTTTTATGGTTTTAGTCGCCTTCAGCCTGGCGTCTATGCGTTCGAACTCATCGTCATCGAAGCGTTGCGATTCGGTTTCTTCATCGTGCTCGCCATGCTGGCTCATACATTTTCGCCGAACAAGTACGTCGGATACTTTGCCTTCATTGTTCTGCTGATTCTGAATGCGTTTGTATGGCAATGGATGAGAATTGATTCACTTTTGGTCCGTTTTGGTCGTTTACCAACCTACGTCTACTCGGATATGTTTGGTGTTGCACCGTACACGTCGGGGCTTATCGCCTATGCGATTTACTGGCTTGCTTGCGCGGCTTTGGTATTGTGGATTTGCTCCATGGCATTGCACCGTGGCGTTCCCAAGTCCATGATCGCTAGGCTGTCAGAGGGATTGCGATCGAATTCTCGCAGTTCAAAAGTCTTCGCGATGGTTGCTGGATTGGCGATGTTGGTACAAGGCACATGGTTAGTATACAACACGCAGTTTCTCAACACTTTTGTCGGAAGCGTCGACCAGGAACAGCGTCGAGTCCGTTACGAGAAAGACTATTCCCAATTCGAAAACGTTCCTCAGCCAAAAGTGACCAGTGTTCGATACGAGATCGACATCTATCCAGAAACGCGAAACATGAGGATGCTTGGCACGCAAATGATTCAGAACAAGTCAGATGTGTTGATCGACACTCTCTATGTAAATCTAGCACCTACTTATAAAACGATTCTTGAAATTCCGCATGCTACGCTCGAAATGGATGACAAAAAATTGGCCTTCCAATCGTATCGATTGCAACCGGCTTTAGGGCCAGGCGAATCGCTTGAGATGCGTTTTGAGGTCCAAAGTGAAACTCGCGGCATTGAAAACCAGATCAGCAATGTCGAGTTGGTCCAAAACGGTACCTTCTTCAATAATTCAATAGCCCCGCATTTCGGTTACGATCCAGATCGCAGGATCATGGATCCGAATATTCGAAAGAAGTTCAAGCTGGCGACTGCCGACAGTGTACCAACTTTAACCCGCGATTGCGGTGTGGCTTGCTATTCACATTATGTTGGCCAAGATGCGGATTGGGTGGAGGTGGAAACCGTAATGAGCACATCAGGTGATCAGATTGCAGTCGCGCCGGGTTCGCTTGTTGAGAAATGGACGAAAGACGGCCGGAATTTCTTCAGGTACAAGCTGGATCATCCTTCGCTAAACTTTTACTCCTTCATTTCTGCTCGATATGAAGTAGAGCGGTCGAAGTCCGGCGACGTCGACGTCGAGGTCTATTACCATCCCGAACATACTTGGAACGTTCCTAGGATGTCGCAGGCCATCAAGGAAGCACTTGACTATTGTGGCAAGGAGTTTGGGCCATACCGGCACAAACAAGCGCGCATCATCGAGTTTCCGCGGGTTGCGTCGTTTGCGCAGGCGTTTCCGGGGACGATGCCGTATTCGGAAAGTATCGGTTTTATCGCCCGAATGGACAAGCCTGACGATATCGACATGGTCTACTACGTGGTTGCGCACGAGATGGCTCATCAATGGTGGGCGCACCAAGTCATCGGCGCGAGGATGCAAGGGGCAACGCTTTTGTCTGAGACTCTCGCGCAGTACACCGCTTTGATGATCATGCGAAAAGAATATGGTCCTGACATGATGCACAAGTTTTTGAAATATGAGATGGATTCGTATCTTCGAGCGCGTGGGGCGGAGCGACTCAAGGAACGTCCGCTGATTTCCGTGGATCCTACACAAGGCTACATCCACTATCGCAAGGGGAGCGTGGCGCTTTACTACCTTGCGGAAATGATCGGCGAACAACGCATCAATGTGGCATTGAAGGACATCATCGAGGTTTATGCTTACAAGGGACCTCCGTATCCAACTTCGCACGTGCTCGTAGATAGGCTTAGAAAGCAAACACCAGATGAACTACAGTATTTGATCAAGGACCTATTCGAGGATATCACGATCTTTGCAAATCGCACCCTTGAAGCCAAGGCCACAAGACGTCCGGACGGGACGTATTTAGTGCAAATCGAAGTGGAGTGCAGCAAGTTCAAGGCCGATGACAAGGGAGTCGAAACAGAGTGCGACATGGACGATTGGATGGAAATTGGGGCTTTCGCAAAACCGGAAGCCGGCAAGAGGTATGGCGCATTGTTGCATCGCGAGCGAGTCCAGCTAAAATCGGGCAAGCATCAACTTGAGTTCACCGTTGCCTCTGAGCCGTACCAAGCTGGAATCGATCCTCGTAATTTTCTAATCGACCGAATGCCAGATGATAACTTAAAGAGAATAACTATCGGTTCAAAGTAGAAACATGTATGCGTTTTGATCGCCGATCGAATGACGCCTACAGCTCAAGGTGAAAATTCAAGACTTCTCACTGAGTTCGTGTTTCACGATAATCAGTCCAACTTCAAAGCAAAATGGGGCTGCTCGTCGAACGCGTGCGACTCTGGCCTCAACCTTGGCGCTTTCGAGCAGCAAGTCCAGCAATTGTTCTGGGTACCACTGTTGATGAGCGATCAATCCCATTCCTTTCCGGGAGATATCTCGGACGACCGCCAACGACTGCAACTCCTGTCCAGGCATTCGGTACGAACCCTGGGACATACTGACAACACATTTTCCATTGCAGCGGAATCGCGAAGTGCTTCTCAGTTCGAATAGATTGGTGCTAGTCGCTCCACGCTCGGTACTCAGCGTCTCGCTGAGCATATCTGTGAGTTGAATGCGCATTTCGAGCGCTTCGACTAGCTGCTCAAACGTCGGAGAACGATGTTCGACCAACATTGGAATACCTCCTTATCGAAAGCTTCGTTAACACCTTCGTTCATAATTTCGAGAGTCTGTTTATGTGACAAGGACTTTCGATAGGGTCGATTACTCGTCATGGCTTCGAATACGTCTGCCACGGTACAAATGCGGCTTGCGATGTCAATTTCACTTCCACCGATTCCGACGGGGTAGCCTTTTCCATCGAGTCGTTCATGATGTTGGTACGTCATGAGCATTTGAGTTGGTGTGGCAACGTTGGCTTTGGAGAGCCTTCGGAAACCGATCAAAGGGTGCTCCTTGATTGCTTTGAATTCGAATTCGTCAAGCTTGCCAGGTTTGTTAAGAATTCGCTCATCAATTCCCAGTTTTCCGAGGTCATGCAAAAGCCCGCCGGTTGCGATTTCGTCGAGTTCGTTACCCACGTAGCCCATTTCCGCAGCGATGAGTGAACAATAAAAGCCAACGTTGGCGGAATGAGTAAAAGTGCCGTAGTCATGATGAAGGATTTGACAAAGTTCGGCGCCCGTCAACGACTTATCCGCAGTTATATTGGCCACCTGGGAACCCAAGCGATTTGCAGCATTCACAATACTGATCGTATCGTTGCTGTTGAATTCTTCCGAAAGGACGTTTCGCACCACTTCGGATAACATGGCCGCCTTGTTGCGAATTGGAATGGAGTCATCTTCAAACCAATCGTCGAAGTGGCTGCGTAAGTATTTTTGAAAAGTTGAGCTTTCCGATTGATCGATAAACAGCTTGAGGGTGGGGGCGGATGCAATCCAATTCAACGAATCTTCGGTTGCGGTTTGGTCTGAAGCCAAAAACAGGATTTGCTCCTTCGCACCGGCTTGCCACGAATAGACATCTACCCCAACCGGAAATAGGCTCGAAAGAGTCAGAGGGCTAATCGGAATGAGCACGTGATCGAGCATGAGTACACGGGTCAGAAACGGGGCATGTAAAATTTTCACCGTATATTTTTAGGTTGTGATTTTGCACTCTCTCGGCTTCACTGCAGAGAAAACAGCAGAATTTAGTTCATTTGCCTGACTATCCATCACAAACGGAAAAACCCAGCCGCAATGAATAAGACAAAGGTGTTAAGGCGAGCGGCAGACTGAAATCTACTAGGAGCATGGCCCCCTGGGCCGTGCTTACTTGGCCCCCTGGGCCGTGCTAAACTCGGGCCAGGGGCCCAAGCTACGGTATACCAACTCATGCCGCTCGGCTAAGTGCGTGTACGCTACTCAATTGTCGCTAAAGGGAGGGGGGAATACTTTGCTTTCGGCGGAGGATGGATCGGAAATTGCGCTTACATCGAAGTCGTCGGGACGTCTATCGAGCATCGGTTCTAAGTGCGTTATCAGCGTCTCAAACCGAACTTTCACGTTGGCTTCACCAAGTAACATTTGCTTGATCGCCACGGGTAGGTTGACTGCATAAGCGATGATGTCTGTCAAAATGCCAATAGGGAGTTGCTGGGTAAGCAAGTCTGTGAACGTTTTTGAATTTGCGGCATCGAGTGGGATCATGGATCTGAAAATCCCTAGCAACGTTTTGCGATGTTCTTCCGAAGACTCTCTAAAATCATCGGGAACGAAGTCCGGTATCAATTCAACTCGAGCTTGTCGAAAGCTAGTCGTTACGTCAAGTTCTTCAATAATTCTTGCGCGTTGTAGACCTGCCATCAAGATATTGTGTCGGCCATCGTCGGTTGGCGTATGCGATATAATTCTGCTGATGCACACGCTGTTTCCGAGATTTGGTTTCCCATGGAATTGACTCTCCCAACCAGGAATCAACAGCGCCATCGTAATCAAATGATCGGATTCGAGGGCTTCGGTTAGCATGTCGCAATACCGCGGTTCAAAAATATGGAGGGCTTGAATGACGTGAGGGAATAGAACTAAGTTTGGCAGTGGGAAAAGTCGCACCAAGCCATCGAAGTCATCCGGTAATCCTGCACTTTCCCAATGTCCCATAATTGACCTATTTCGACCTGTTTGAATCAAAGGGCATCTCGCTTCCGAACCGCCGAGTTGCGACGAAGTATACACCGAGGGCCACCCCACCCATATGGGATGACTCGGCCCTACCAAGCGAAGGTCCCCGCAAGGAATCCCGCTGGCTTGCCCAGCGGAAGTTTCGGCTTTGGCACAAAAAGTTATGGCTCGTCGGGCAAACCAGGGCGGTCCACAATCCTAACGTTTTCAATTATCCGACTGCCATCCTCTTCATGATTTTACCAACCATTATTTTTTCCTGATTTAAACGCATTTATACGCATTAATTTCTTAAGACAAAATCATGTGGGGCAAAATCATGCCGCTATTCCCGGCGGTCCTCAATCGAAGTGTTTTCAATTGATTTTTCGGTATAGAACAACAGGATTTTCGAAAGCTATCTAAGTATTTGCGACGCGGTTTTTTTAGACCTAACTTTGTGAAGGCCAAAGGGAAACGATGTTGGCCATCAATACGATCGCACCGCCGAGGAGGAGGTGTACTGAAATCATTTCGTTCGAGTAACCGATTTCGGGTCCGAACGCTCCCATCAAGCCTGGCAAGAAGAGTGCCCAAAAAGAAGCAAAAACAGGCTCGCTGCTGTAAATGATCGAGGCTTCCACCGCCGTGATGTGAGGCTGGTATTTGTTCATTCCTAGGAAAGCGAGGACCGAGCAAAAAACGGCAAGAAAGAAAAGAATGCCAATGAAGACAGGCGAAAGGAACAGGTTTGACCAGGTATTCAACGCTTGCATTGCCAAACTGGGAATTGACTTTAAAGCTACTTCATGAAGCACTGCAAAAGTCAGCGTTGCCGCCAAGGCAACAGTCAGAAACATGCCTGGAGTTATGGCTGTCGTGTTCATCCTCCTGCCATAGTAATCCACAAGCAAAAGCTGGCCTGTAAACAGAACTGCTCCCAGGGTGGTCAGCGAATCGCCAATCGTCCATTTGCTGATCCCATCGGGCGAAACGCTTACTCCATGTGTGTTTATGACGATCAATCCAGTCAGGATCGAAACGCCCAGCAATGCAATGGCAGCTCCAGCCAAGACGTTTTTGGGAATGAATCTGCGAAATAGGATTGCTGAAAAGATTGGGGTAAAGACGGCGGTGAGACTTGTCAAAAACCCACTTCGCGAGGCCGGGATGGTTGCCAAACCAATCACCTGCAAAACGAGCCCAAAATAGAACAACAGTCCCACGCATACGCCAGCTTGCCACTCCGCTCGACTGGCGCTTCGAACCAATCCCGGAAAGAGAATAGACAGTACCATCAAGGACAAAAGGAATCGAATTCCGATCATACCAGACGAAAAAGCCACGCTTAGCAAACTCGGGACCGAATCGTTTTCTAATCCGAAACACATCTCCATATGGTGATTTAGCGATTTCATGATAGGAAAAGAAAGCCCCCACAGTGCGTTGACGCCGACCAATGCCCAAACGGCTACCCATCGAGTTGCTGCGGATGTCTTAACTCCCTGAGCGCGCACCATACGATTGCTATTTCCTCAACTTGTGGCGTTTCACTACGATACGATTCAACGCGGTAATTGTAATCATTGTTTGCATGCATGCGAGTTTGCAGAATGCTTGCAAATAAACAACGTCAAAAGGAGTTTCGAAATGACTAAAGTTAGCAGCAGTCTCATCCAACCCAGCACGTCCTCGGCAAGTACCGCTGCAAACTCATTGAAAGGTAACGGCCTCAACGATATCGACTTAACTCAATTCCTGAATTTGATGTTAACGGAGTTGCAAAATCAGGACCCACTGAATCCGACGGACAATGCCGCCCTATTGCAGCAAGTCGGTGAGTTGCGAGGCATCAGTTCGAACGATCAACTCGTAACGACACTCAAGGGATTCTCGAATACACAAGAATTGACCACTGCCAGCAGCTTAATTGGGAAGACTGTAAAGGGTTTGGATGCTACGGCAAAAGAGGTAAACGGCGAGGTTACGAGCGTTTCGGTCAAGATTGACGAAAAAGATCGGAACAAGCGTCAGGTCCAGGTGCATGTGGGAGATCAAATTGTCGATATCAAAAACGTTCGTGAGATCGATCACAAGGTGGTCGTGCCAACTGCATCATAATGCTTGCATTGTGATGCTTTCGGCAGCTCGCCGCCGAATCTCGCGAACATAGATTTCAACCTTGTTCAACGAGTTCGCGAAGGCAGGTGAGTTATGGGCTTGGCATCAGCTCTTAGTACAGCGCTAACCGGAATGAGCGGTGCTGAAAAGCAAATCGACGTCCTGGGAAACAACCTAGCCAACTCACAAACGGTCGGTTTCAAAGCTTCCGAAGTGGTGTTTGCAAGTCAGTTCTTGCAAACGCTTTCGCTTGGATCTTCGCCAACCACAGGAAACGGCGGAACCAATCCGCGGCAGACCGGTCTTGGCGTTCAAGTGGCTGCCATCAATCCGAATTTCACGCAGGGCACAATCGAGATTAGTTCATCGCCATCGGACTTGGCGATTCAGGGGGACGGCTTTTTCCAAGTTGCAGGTGGTCAAGGAGAAAAGCTCTTCACTCGAAACGGCATATTCAAACTCAACAGCGCAAATGAATTAGTGACATCGACCGGCAATCGATTGCTCGGTTTCGGTATCGATGAACAGTTTAATATTCAGACGACTCAGCTGGCGCCGCTAACGATCCCGCTAGGTACGGAAGCAGTCGCCAAAGCAACAAACAGCGTAACGCTCGAGGGGACCCTTACCGCTAAGGGGGACATCGCTGACACTTCCCGGGTAATTCAGAGTTCTGTTTTGGGGGATGGAAACGTTCCTCGCCCGACGGGGACCGGTGTCATCGTCGCGAGTTCTGCGGTTCCCAATCTAGTTGGCGTCACTACGAACCATTCCGAAGGGGCGGGTGGGACTCACGTTGAAGGTTCGGTGTTTCAATACCGATTCACGTACCGCGACAGCAGTGGCAAAGAAAGCCTTCCTACTGCTGCATTGAACGTTACAGTTCCAGCAGGAAACGGGAATGCTGACAACTCCATATCGATCAACCTTCCAGCCGCCAATGCTCAGTACTCACAGGTGCAAGTGTATCGGACCGCACCCAACGGAAGCGATTTTTTTCGAGTCGGTACGGGCGCAAGCGGTTCGACTTTTGTGGACGACAATTCGGCGGTACTTTCCACTCCGTTGCAATCCGCAGGACTGAATGGCAATTATTCTTACATGATCACATACTACAAAGCGGGGGAACCGGAATCGCGTCCTTCGCCTTTGCTGGGACCGCAAAATGTGGTCAATGGTCGCGTTCTACTGGGTAACTTTCCAGCACCGCCCGTTCCTCCACCTTCAGGAGGATTTCCTGCATACGACCAAGTGCGAATCTATCGCAATTTGGCAAACGACCCAAACGCTTTTTATTTAGTTGATACGGTTGCGCCGACTGCAAAATATACCGATGGTAAAACCGACGCTGAGATTAGCAATCTGCACACGGTTGGTAACAGAGCAGTGAATCTGGATGGCCCGACAGTCGACAGCAATACACTGTTGGTCAACATCACCAGGCGCGACGGCTTTGTGTACGACAAGCCGTTTGTAGTTGGCGAACTATCCTTCAAAGGTCGAAAAGGTGGGCGGCTTTTGGAAGAAAAGACTTTCGATATTACTGCCACATCTACAGTTCAAGATTTGATGGGGTTCATGAAAGACTCGGTAGGCATCGTGAGCGATAGTGGTGACGCCACACATCCCGTGGTCGCATCTAAGAATGTTATCCCCGGTGAAACCGGATTTCTGCAACCGAATAGCTATCTTTCGAACGGCGCGATTCGATTGGTTAGCAATACGGGAACTGACAACGCGCTCGGTATCGACCTCACTAGCTTCCGCATTCGAGAACCCAACGGAACGATTTCTACTCCGAATCTCGGCTTCGGTACACTTCAGGAGGCAAAAGGCCAGAGCGCTGTTACTGACTTCATTGCCTACGACTCTCTTGGCTTACCAATTCGAATGCGATTGACTGCGACTCTCGAAGAGCGAACGGACCAGCAGTTAGTTTATCGATGGTATGCGGACAGTTCTGACAATTCGGTTCGGGGCAACACCGAAATTGCGGTTGGAACGGGTTTGATTTATTTTAACGGAAACGGCAACTATGTTTCATCAACCAGCTCTACAGTCGCGGTCGACCGAAGCGGATTGCCAAGCACAAAACCATTGCAATTCGCATTGGATTTTAAACAACTATCCGGATTAGCCGCCGAAAAGGCAACTCTTGCCGCTTCGCGTCAGGATGGTTCTCCACCCGGTGTTTTAACCAGTTATGTGATTGGCGAAGAGGGAACGATCCGCGGTGTTTTTAGCAATGGGATCTCGAGAGATTTAGGGCAAATTAGATTAGCACGCTTTTCTAATCCCGGGGGCTTAGAGCAACGCGGTCAAAACCTCTATGCGCAGGGCATTAACACAGGATTGCCCATAGAAGCTCGACCATCTGAAAACGGTTTGGGATCGTTGTCCGCTGGCGCGCTTGAACTTTCTAACACGGACGTGGGAGGCGATCTTGTCACACTCGTCCTGGCAAGCACGATGTATCGAAGCAACGCCAGGGTTATTACCGCAACGCAACAGCTATTTGACGAATTGCTCAACTTGCGGCGGTAGCGTGTATCAAAAGAACTGCGCTAGCTGACTCAAAACGAAAAAGCCCCACTCAACTTAGATTGGTCACGCCCGATATCCAATCTTGAGCCAAGTGGGGCAAGTCTGTTCAAAATTCAGTTTGAATCCAATGAATGTTGGTTCGGTGAAATATACACGATGTTCTCGTTGTTTGCTTCGAATTTGGCCAACTTTTTGGGGCGAATTTCTCACCCTAAACTTGGTTAGATCGTTTTTTGGGGCATCGCTACCAAGCTGGTCGAAGTCGCCCCCCCGCTAGTATTGTTTTTGGTTGGTTGAAACTAGAATTGGGAAGTCTGTTTGGACGTGGTACTTTGTTTTTGAAGCGGTATGAGGCTTGGTATGGCTAGGTGCATGTGGTTGTGGACCTCTCTTTGTTTCTTTGCGATAGGGTCGTTTTCGAAAGAGAATTGCAATACATCGCAAGGTCAGGAAACCAAGCCATCTTCCACCGAAGTTGGTTGGGAACCTCTTTTGATTCCAGAAACCAAGGATGTTGTTATGTTAGAACAGTTCCTTGACGAGACGAAGAAACGTCAGCCCGTCAAACGTGAACAGTATCTAGAAATGCAACGTGTTTTACGTGAAGTGGCCAAAAGAATTGTCGAAGCCGTTACAGACCGCACATCGCCAGTGTTTCGGAAAGCCGAAGCCGAATTCGTCAGCGCGTCTGTATTGTTGCTTGGAAATGAGGGACCTGACGCGCAGCGGAAGACGTTCGAGCGGTTTCAAGATTACTTATCAAAGCGAGAGAAGATCGAGTTTATCGATATTCAAATGGCAATCATGGCAGGCCAGAACTTAGAACAGTTGGCCGACTTTAGTTTAGGGAAAGAAGCCTACAAATCCTTCGCGGAAATCTTTCGACAAAAGAAGGATCCAAGCTTAGACGACGTCATTTTGCTACTCGAAGCGAATGGGAGGCGACTTGATCTGCCAGGCAAGGAATTCACTTTGGTAAGCACGGACTTTGCTGGCGAAAATTTTGATATCGCATCGTTGAAAGGGAAGTACGTGTTGGTCTACTTTTGGGCTTCGGCAACGCGTGCCTGCGAGCAAGAGCATCCCTACATGCTTTCAGTCTATAACAAGTACAAGGAACGGGGGTTCGAAGTCGTCGGCATCGGATTGGATGAACGAAAAGACGAAGCTCAGGCTTTTATTAAGAAACTTGCAATTCCATGGGTCAATCTTTGGGAGTCAAGAAAAAATGGAGTTTCGAAAGTCATGGAAACGTACGGTGTGAGTGCCATTCCAACAGTGTTCCTGCTCGACAGGGATGGCGTGGTGATCACTATTGAAGCGAGGGGATTGCTGCTTGGAAAGGCTCTCGAGCGATTGTTGCCGGATGAGCCAAATAATGACATTGAAAAGCCGAAGGCAGTACAGAAGCGATAGGATGATCTCGGCAGGGTGTGGGCGAGTCGCTCTGCGACTCGCTCCAATGTTAGGGCGGATGAAATGAGACATTTACGAAACATATGGGACATCTTGTTGCGAAATGTCTCCGAAATTCGCAGTTTGCAGCGTTGGCTGATCGCGTTTCACAACCGAACGTGCGATGAGACTTATTTATGTCAGGGCTAGCCGCTGTGAAGATTCAAAAATGGCGTTGAATTCGGATGGGGGGAACAAATGCTATGTTGGCTACGATCATCATCAGGCCAAACGTAACCATTCCTAGAAACAATGCGATACCGCCATGAACCATCAAGGCAACCGAGAGAGTCCAGGATCTTGTCCAACGTGGCCAAATCATGGCGCAGTAGCTAACCTCCCAAAACAGAGTCAAGTGCGTTGCCATCGAAGATAAAATCGGAAAATGACCGGTCCATGTCATGTCCAACGATTGGTATTCGTAGGATGCAACGGAATACCACATGGCACTTCCGTCCCACCACATTTCACCTCGCAGTTTCCCAAGTCCGCCGAATAGATATATCACACACAAATGCAATTGAATCAAACGCGTCGCAAATGTATTTGACCAGCACTCTGGAATGGATTGACCAGACGCGTTGGCAGGCATGCCTGTTATCGCTCGAAGCCATGACGAGTTCGAAAAAGCCTCTGGGAATTTCGAATGAAGCCAATGATCAATGCTCCCAACACTGCCTGGCCGTCCTAGGCAAAGATACATGGCGAGCATGACAGCGATTTGGTCCAATCCGAATAGCATTCCGGTCATCCGATGCGCGGTCATGAGGGTGGTAAACCATGCCATAATACTAAACACCCTAGTCAGGAAACCTGTGGCGAGCATCAGTCCTGCGAGACAAGCGAAAATCTCATGACACCAGATAAAGGACATTGACTCCGTATACGCTAGATAGGTCCACTTGGTGTCGGAAACGGGTCCACGATGCAGAGCTTGCCAGGTCGCATTGTTGATAAGAGCGAACGGCCCCATGAATGATTCCAGATTCATCATCCAGATCACATGAATGTACGCGATCATGGCGCCTGTTGCGATTCGAATGACGGCTAATGTGTGCGCTGCGCTAGGTAAAAAGAAGAAGTCCCGAAGGGCGTTGAAAAAAGACGCTTCGGATAATTGCGTTTCGGAGCCGAACGCAGTGGGCAATAATGAATTCATCGCGAAGGTTCCTGCTTTGTTTTACTTGGAAGATCGTCTATGGGCACGGTTGCTGCAGTTTCGATCATCGTCTCGGAAAGCACGCTGGTGAGACGAGGGTCATTTAAAACCCAACCTTCTTTAAGCACCTGCTGCGAGTCAGGCAAGAGCCTTTCGACGCGCCTGATTTCGATGTTCTCTTTGTTTCGCGAGTGCTTGAGACTGCTTACGATCGACGATTGAATTTGGTCATAGAGATCTTTTTCCGATGCCCACCTTTGCATGAACTCTACGTCCTTTTTCAGTTCCGCAGAGACCTGCACGGGAGCAAAGCGGCTCGCATAGAATTCCGAGAGCATGAAGTAGCGATGGTAGAGCAAACGCGGCCAATTCTCGTCCCGATTCGGTAGTCGAAAGGAGTTGTTTGGGTTTTCGCTGGTTGCTTCGGTCGTTGAAAGTGGACTAGTATTCGAGGAGCACTGAATCAAGTGGCCTGGCCCCGGATTGGGAGCAAAGAAGAAATAGCCGTGGTTCATGTAAAGCCATTGCGAATACGGTTTCATTATTTCCCCAAGCGCGGTAAATTCAGGACCCGTTCGAACTTCGCTGCGAGAGAAGAATCTCAATGGCTCGGACAGGACACCCAGAAAGTGGATTAGGAACGCAACCAACAAAACGGTTTGGACCGCGGCTGGGCAATAGTTTGCTGCGGGTTCCATGAGGCCGTCACGACACGTTACGTTTTCTTTTTGGTTTTTAGATGATTTCGGAGGATACATCAGTTTTTGGAATGGACGGAACGAGGTGGCTGGCGTCAATCCCAGTAGAGTAGCACGATTGTTTTTCCTCAACCAGCGGCACCCGTGCTGCCCAAACGGGCTGTTGAATTAGTGCGTTTATCGTCGCCTTCAATTTCATTAGTTAGGCGAGTCGCGGAGCGACTCGCCCACATAAATCACAAATCACAGCCTCTGGTCGTGCTGCCCTTGAGACGCTTTTGATCGCGATGCACGAAGTCAGACACCCTCTTAGTGCCGTAGCCACATTGATTTTGTGCAGTTGCTAGTAGATCTTATAAAAGATCCCATGACGCAAGGATCTTTAACAAGATCCACTACATAAAATCGAAGTAGTCGATGCACTAGGATGCTGGGGTGCAACTGCCAAGTGCAACTTTTTCACCGTACTTTTCGTATTAATCTTGTATTCCCTGGTAGCATATGCAGCTCTGCAATGCTGTTCGGACAACGAAACTTTTTTTGCGAATCCGGGTTAGAGAAGGGGCCAGATTGGCGATCACTCACCGTTCAAACCGTCATAAAACCAAGTTTTTGATCGAGGAGCCGAACTAGTTGCCTCCTGGTGGTCATTCGCGTCTAGCCATCGGTTGGCCTTGAACTAGAGTCAATTCGTTGGCAATTTGTCTACCATTTGCAAAAAACGTCGCGAAAAGCGAACCAACCCCAGCATTTCCATGCAAACCAAAACCATCGTAAGAAACAGTTTCCTAGCCTTTTCGGCATTCGTCGCCTCGGGAACGGGCTACGTAATGGCTTCCGGAAATCCTGACATCGTCGGTGTTTTGGCATCCATCACCGAGCCAGGAAACGCGGCTGAACTCGGCTTAACGCAAGAGCAATTGGACCGACTGGAAGCGTTGATTAGGCAGTACGAAAGCCAGGCGCTGACGTTTGCAAGCGAAAATCGACGATTGCCTTCAGCTGAGCGTCGAGTCAAAGAATTGGAAAACATTCGTTTGATCGAACGGCAAGGCTTTGCGCTTTTGACCGGCGCACAACAGTCGACAGCGGAAATGTGGCGGCTTCAAAAACTGGGGCCGGCGGCACTGGTGGAACCGGAGGTCGCCAAGCTCATGGGCGTAAATGAAGAGCAGACCTCAAAAATCAAGAATATCCTCGAGGGGAAGAGGATTCTTCTTTCCCAAATGGGAGCGACCAAGGGGGCTGCGGAACTCAATTCCCGAATCGTGGCTGTTCTGGACGAATCGCAAAAAACAGTTTGGCAAACCGTAGTTGGGAAGCCATTGCAAGACGATGCCAAGACCGAGTCGGACACGTCGCCAGAAAATGCAGCGGCTCCAACTGTTCCATCGCCTTCCGATGTTGTGGCAAAGCCTCAACAGCAAATGGCAGGCCCAGAGGATGGACTCGTTATTTCCTTTAACGGGACTCCGTGGAAAGAGGTGCTTCAGTGGCTCGCAAAACAGTCGGAATTGAGTTTGCAAGTGGATAAATATCCAACGGGTACATTTACCTACCGCGACCCGTTCCGCCGCTACAGCTTAGCTGAAACTATGGACATCATGAACAGCGTATTGCTCGTCAATGGACATACACTGATCAAGAAACAGAGAATCCTGATGAGTCAGGATCTAGGGAGCGGGGACACTGCGGCCACGGCCGAGTTAACGCGCACGCTAGTCAGAGAGTTAGCGGAATTGGTTCCATCCCTTGAGCTTGACAAGCGTGGCGACTATGAAATCGTTAAGTGCGTTTTTTCGATCGAAAGGTCCGTAGACGAAATAGTAAAAGAAGTAAAAGACTTGATTGGACCGCAGGGTTCCGTTGTTCCATTGCCAACGGCTGGCCAGATCCTTGTTTGCGAAACGGGAGGAAAACTGAGAATCATTCGCGAGCTTATTGAAAAGTCAAAGTCCGCGAAGATCGTTTCCATTCCATTGAAGCATGTGAGCCCCGAAGAAGTGCTCGGTTTAGCGAGGCCGTTGCTGGGACTGAAGGACGGAGTAAACACATCGGAAGAACTGAGTATTTCGCCTGACTCTTTCAATAACAGGATCCTCGCCACGGGAACGGTTGACAAGCTGCAAAAGCTGAGCGAGATCGCAGCTCAACTCGATGTAGCACCGTCCGGAAATTCGGCGACAGCGACTGCCGTTGAACCGGCCTCATTCAAGTCGCATCGACTACTAGGATCCGATCCGACTACGACGATGGACGTTCTCCAATCGACGTTTGCGGGCCAGACAAACATGAAGCTTTCGGCGGATCCCAAGACCAGCAACATTCTGGCTTTAGCAATCAAAGCGGATCATGACAAAATCGACGAAATCATCAAAGAACTAGCCGGCCAAAGCAGTGGTTTCGAAGTCATCCAGCTGACGAGGCTCGACACCCAATCCGCACTTCTGCTACTTGAGAAATTTTACGGTAAGCCAAGCAAAGACACGGCCACTGCCAAAGGTCCCGTTTTTTCGGGTGAAGCATCAACTAGGCGAATCACGGTCAAGGGCACCGATCAGGAGGTGGATCAAATTAAAAAGCTATTGAATACATACGAAGCAGCGAGCCCAGAACCGGAGACTTTATTGGATGGGATGCTCCTATTGCCAGACAAAGGCAGAGCGGCTGATAAAATGTTGGATCAGATTCAAATGTTCATGGAAGCCAAGAAGAGCAAGTCTCATTTCCGAGTGATTTTGCCGGCGGGGGATTCTAAAGGCAACAAAATTGGCGCTCCGAAAGAAAGAAAATCGCCGGTTCTACAAAATCAAAAAGATGGCCGCAGCGCTTCCGAAATTGGGCTAGCTAGTCCATTTGCCAAGTTCGTTGCGACTCAAGAGGACGAGAACCCAGTTCGTTCGAAAAAGGTAACTGCGGCTGCAACTACACAGTCGGAAAACAGGTTTGGATCGAGCAACGAAATAGTCATTCGACGCGGGCCGAACGGCATGGTTGTAACAAGTGATAACCAAGAGGCACTCAAAGAGTTCAATCAACTTTACAAACTCTATCGCGAGCAGATGAACAATGCTGCAACGGAGCCGACTGTCCGCGTGTTGACACATATTAAAGCCGTGGCCGCGGCCGAATTGATTGAAAAGATTATAAAGGGCGAGGCGGCAACAGGCGGTGGTGGCGGCGGACTGATTGGCGACGTCGCTTCGAGTGTCCTCGGTGGTGGCGGAATATTTGGAAGTCTGTTTGGTGGAGGCGGTGCCAGTAGTTCGGGAGCCAGTTCGACGATCACAGGCGCAGCCGCAACAGGAAACATAGGACTGACTCCCGATCCTCGACTCAACGCGCTTTGGATTCAAGCCAATGCTACGGACATGCAGATGGTCGAGGAATTGATCGAGTTGATCGATATTGCTGATAGCGGTGTTGATAATTTGACTCGAGGTACACCTGGCATCATTTTCATCGACTTTGTAGCCGTTGCGGACGTCGAAACGCTCGTAAAACAAGTATTTGCGGACCGAATTGCTCAGCCTGCGACAAGTGGTGCACAAGGCCAACCATCGCAACAAGACTTTTTGGCCTTAATCGCCGGTGGCGGTCGCGGTGGTCGTGGTGGCGGAGGAGGCGCATCCGCCAAGAGCGAACTAAAAGAACTAACCATGACGGTCAGTTCGGACAAAAAGAACAACGCATTGATTGTTGTTGCATCCCCGATGTTGTTCGGTGAAGTTGAGGAGTTTGTCAAGAAGATCGATCAAGCCTCGAAAGACGATGAAAGTGATTTCATCGTCGTTCCTATTCCTGCCGAAGTGAATGCGACGACCATGCAGAATGCACTTAAGTCGGCGTTTGGTGCGAGTGTAAAAACAAGCACTGCTTCGCCCACAACTCCCGGTGCAGGTGCTGCTGGTGCTGCGGCGAGCCCAAATGATTTTCTGCAGCAATTCCGAAATCGGGGGGCTGGCGGCGGCGGTGCAGGTGGATTCGGTGGCGCAGGTGGATTCGGTGGCGCAGGTGGATTCGGCGGTGCAGGTGGATTCGGCGGCGGTGGTCAAGGTGGTTTTGGGGGCGCGGGACGAGGAGGTGCTCAAGGAGGCGGCGGGTTCGGTGGCGGCCAACGTGGCGGCGCAGGTGGTGGCGGCGCAGTTGGCGGTGGTCAGGGTGGCGGTGCCCGAGGTGGTCGTTAACAATAGTGTCGACGAGCGCGTTCCATCGCTCGTATCATATTCATGACATACCAACAATAAAGTTCAGTTGCTCCCATGATTACAGAAGCTGGCGAAATCCTACTCCGACGCGGTTTGATTAACCGTGAACAACTTCAACAATCTCGTGCCACTGCGAATGGTGGCGGCATCCTTGAAAGCGTTATACGAGCTGGTTTTGCAAAAGAAGAAGATGCCTTGAAGGTTGTGGCGGAAGAGTTCGGACTCGATTTTATCGATCTTCGCGAAGCCAACGTCGACTTGACTTTGTTGCAAACTTTTCCATTGAAGCTCATTTATCGTCATGCCCTATTTCCTGTTAAGCGAGAGGGAGGACAACTGTTCGTTGCGACGAGCAACCCACTCGATTTGTACGCGCTCGACGAAGCCTCGGCTGCGACGGGATTAGCTGTTGTTCCTCTAGTAGCTGAAAAAGATGAAATAGCCAAGCTTGTAAAGAAGCATCTTGGAGTAGGTAGCGAAACGGTCGAGGGGCTCATGGCCTCGAAAGCCGATGAAGATGCTGAAATTGAGTTGCTTGAGAAAATCGAAGCCGACGGGAGTGAACTGGGTGAACAGGCGCAAGAGGCTTCGGTTGTTCGATTGGTGAACGAGCTATTGGTCGAAGCCATCGATACACGCGCTAGTGACGTTCACATCGAATCGCAGTCCGCTGGGATCGTCGTACGATATCGTATCGACGGTATTTTGCACACCCAAGCTATCCCACCTGAAATCAATCGCTTTCAAGCGGCCATCATCTCGCGCCTCAAGATTATGGCGCACCTCAACATTGCCGAAAAGCGGCTTCCTCAGGATGGTCGAATCAAGCTTCGCGTGCATGGTCGCGAGATCGATATCCGGCTTTCGGTCATTCCAATGATCCACGGCGAAAGTTTGGTCATGCGTATCCTGGACAAGGGATCGATGAAGTTCGATCTTCGCAATTTAGGCATGGGAGAAGCCACGTACAAATTGTTTAGCGAGCTCATACGTCTACCCCACGGAATCATCTTGGTTACAGGTCCAACGGGATCTGGCAAGACGACAACGTTGTACAGCTCATTGCTTGAGATCAAATCGCCTGAGAATAAAATTATCACAACGGAGGACCCGGTTGAATACCAATTGGATGGTATCAATCAGATTCAAGTTCATCCGAAGATTGGACTTACTTTTGCTGTCTCGCTTCGAAGTATATTGCGACATGACCCTGACATCGTATTAGTTGGCGAAATTCGCGATGCCGAGACTGCCGAAAACGCGATTCAAGCGTCGCTCACGGGCCACACGGTGTTCAGCACTTTGCATACCAATGATGCGGCGGGCGCGTTTACTCGTATCGTCGACATGGGAATCGAACCCTTTTTGGTCGCGAGTACGGTTGAGGGGATTATGGCACAGCGGTTGGTTCGTCGACTCTGTGTCGAGTGCAAGCAACCGTATATTCCATCCATGGACGAAGTCCCCAAGGATTTCCCGTGGGACAAACTGGACGGAAAGTCGCTGTTTCGACCTACCGGATGTCGGGCTTGTCGAAATCTAGGTTATGCTGGTCGGTTTGGGATTTACGAATTGCTGGCGACAACCGAGGAAGTGCGTCAGTTGGCCCACGATCGTGCGAGCAGCTTCGAAATTAAGAAAGCTGCGTTGCGAAATGGTATGCTTACCTTGCGAGATGACGCGTTTCGCAAAGCCATTGAGGGAACGACGAGCATGGAGGAAGTACTTCGAGCAACAAAGGGTGATTCGCTTGGTTAACGCCTGTTGGTTCCAAAAGAATGCCTGTGCGGCCTCCAAAGCCTTGGGGGCCAAGCTAGATCATGCCTGATTTCGCCTACGTAGCACGAGACATGACCGGCAAACCCGCCGCCGGAACAATAGCCGCTGCCAACGCGCGCGATGCGGCGACCCAGCTGGGCGCCAAGTCGTTGTTTCCGATCTCGATTACGGTCAACAAGACTTCGCAAGTGAAGATGACTCGGCGAGTTTCTGGCCAACAAATGGGTAGCTTTTACGCGCAATGCGCATCGCTACTGAGAGCCGGCGTCCCGATGCTGAGGGCGTTAACGTTGCTATCGAATCAATCGGGAGGCAATCGTACCCTTCAAAATGCAGTAACCGAAATACGGGGTCGAGTCGAGGAGGGTGAAGCCTTAGGGGAAGCCATGTCGCGTTACCCTCGCATTTTCAATGACATGGCGGTCAACATGGTCCGAGCCGGCAGCGAAGGCGGCTTCCTCGAAGACGCCCTGGAACGGGTCGGTAGCTTTGTTGAGAAACAAGAAGAGATCAAAGGCAAGACGATGGGGGCAATCGCCTACCCCATTTTCGTAATGGGCGTCGGCGTGGTCGTGGTGTCGATCTTGCTCATTTTTTTCGTACCGCAATTTGAAGAGGTCTTCAAGGGATTGAGAGCTAAGGGTCAGTTGCCTCAAGCGACTGAGCTTTTGTTATCGCTCAGTGCACTCATGAAAGACTATTGGTGGGTTTTTCTGGGAGCTGTAGGACTCACAGGGCTTGGCCTCAATCGATATTTGAAAACCCCCAGAGGCAAGCGCAATGCGGATCTACTCAAAATCAAGGCCCCGCTGTTGGGAACAGTATTTTTAAACTTGGCTGTCGCTCGTTTCTGCCAAGTCTTGGGCACGTTGCTGAAAAACGGTGTCCCAATCCTGCGTTCTCTTGAAATTAGTCGGCATGCTGCCGGCAACATGATATTGTCGGAATCTATCGCCGAGGCTAGCGAAGAAATCACGGCCGGGGAGCGATTGGCAAAGCAATTAGAAAAGAGTGGTCACTTCCCTCAGACCGTGGTCGAAATGATTTCGGTCGCGGAGGAGTCCAACAGCCTGGATTCCGTGTTAGTAACGATATCAGATAATTTGGAGCGAACTACTTTTCGTCGTTTGGAGACGGTAGTTCGGTTGTTGGAACCGATGATGCTACTGATATTAGCCGCAATGGTTATGTTTGTTGTCTTGGCTCTGATGATACCAATCCTTAACAGCTCCAATGCACTTTAAACTTTAGATTAGGAGTTTGATCATGAGACGTCGCAACCATTCCCGAACCAATCTGCGCCGCGGTTTTACGCTGTTAGAATTACTCTTGGTTCTGGTTATCCTGGTCGTGATTGCCGGTTTTGGAATCCAAGTATTTACCGGAACGCAAAAACAGGCACGCCTCAAACAAGCCAAAATTACGCTCGGAATGCTCTCCACTGCATTAAAACAATATCAAATGGAAGTGAACGTGCTGCCCTCTTCGTTGGAAGCTTTGCATGTTCAACCGAGCGATCTTACCAATCCCAATGACTGGGTACAGAAGCTCGGTAAACCTGTACCCTTGGATCCATGGGATCATCAGTATGAATACAAACCCAGCGGAACTGAATTCGACTTGCGATCCGCAGGTCCAGATGGTCAGTCTGGTACCGAAGACGACATAACCCCATAATCGACATAACCCCATAGTTGCGGTTAGAACGGAACCACGATCATGTCACAAATCCTAGCAAGCCGAAGATCCGCAGTTACGCTCTTCGAACTATTGCTAGTATTGGCGATCATGGTCGCAGTGGCCGGCATAGCGATACCGACCTTTGAGTCGATGATTGGCAGCCGTCGATTGGGAGAGTCGATCGAAAAACTTCGAAACGAGATCATGGCTGGCCGTGTGACTGCCATGAGAACGGGCCAAGCTCAAGTCATGCGAATGACTTTGCAAGGAAAAGAGTATTCGATTGCACCTTGGCTGGGTGGTAATGAAGCGCAGGACGCGTCCGCTGGTGCAACTCTCATGCAATCGGGCCAATTGATCAAAACGCAAGCGGTTGCAGGCGGTGGGGTTGTGTCGACTTCGGCAGACGCCGCAGGCAATGGTAAGCAATTAAGCGAGGGGGTCCTGTTTTCTGCAGTCGAAACTCTGGTTGACTCTCGGAATGCTCTTGCAATTCAACTGGCGGGCGGAACTGTTCCAACGACTGGGGGTTCATCTCAAGGAGATGGGTCAGGTCTGTCCTCTCCCCTTTTGCTTTATCCCGACGGTTCGTGCACTACCGCCCAAATCATCTTGGCGGACAGTAAAGGTCGACGCATGGCGATCCAAATTCGCGGTGTGACCGGTCAATTGAAGTCGATGCGATTGGCTTCCATTGCGACACCTTGAACTCTGCCTTGAAGTGAACTCTGCCTTGAAGTGAACACGGCCTTGAAGTGAACACGGCCTTGAAAGTGCCAAAACGATGCAAACATTTACTACCGAACCACCACTGCTGTCCCAGTGTTTTGATAGTAGCAGGCACGCTCCGCGTGCCGTTAGCCAATCCAATCGATGTTTGTGCAACGGCACGCGGAGCTCGCCCGCTACCTTACTGCGCAAACAACGTAGCCGTGTTGGTCTGTCGCTGCTCGAAGTGGTATTGGCATTAACCATTTTGGCGGTTGCTGCAGCCTTGCTCGCCCAGATAACCAAGCAAGCAACCGATAACGGATTATTGGCTCAGAGACTTTCAACCGCTCAAATGCTCTGCGAATCGAAGATGTCGGAAGTCCTGGCAGGCGCTATCCCATTGCAAGCTTCGAGTTGGGTTCCCATTACCGATTCAGGCCGCAAGGGAAATTGGAACTATCAAATACAAACCATTACTGCGCAACGACCCAATATGATTGGTGTTCGACTTAGCATTACCGATCAGCCTGATTCTACTACCGCCAATCCAGAGTTGTTCTTCATCGTTCGATGGATGATCGACCCAAGTTTGGGATTGGATACCTTGCCTACCACAGACGCTACAACTTCGACTGGCTCGTCGAGCGGTAGCAGCACGTCAGGTTCAACGGGAGGGAAGCGATGACGCGATGGACAATGCAAAATTGCCTCCGCCTGCGAGCAAGAAGTGCAGACGCCATGCGGCTCGCAGCTACGATGGAATCAGCAGCATGCGAACAAGCATCGGCAACCGGCAGCGAATTCCGCAGGCCACGCCTTCGGTCTGCGTTCACCCTTCTCGAATTGATTTTGTCGCTTGCATTGACGGCGGTCATCGCGGGACTCATCGGTAGCTTGGTACAGCTTTATTTAGCCAACCAAGAAACGGGCCGTGATAGTGTCCGACAAGCTCAGATAGCAAGAGCAATTCTTAATATGATCGCCGAAGATGTGCGAACCACTGTTCGTTATCAAGTGTTTGACTCGAGCGGATTGACTCAGCTCTTGTCGAGTGATTCGGGCGGAGGCGGAGGAGGAGGTTCACCAAGTGGTGGCGCTGCGAGTGGTGGCGCTGCCGGCGGTGGCGCAGTTAGTGCGGGTGCAGCGAGTGGTGGTGCAGCGAGTGGGAGTGCAGCGAGTGACTCAAGTACCTCTGCTACTCCCGCGCCTTTGCCACCTGGAATTTATGGTTCAAGCACATCGATCGAAATCGATTTGAGTCGATTGCCTCGACCCGATGAGTATTATCCAAAAATGGCCAACACTTCGACGGGAACCATTGGCGATATGCCGAGCGATGTCAAGACGGTCGGCTACTATGTGCAATCTCCACGCACCGATGGAGTGCAGGATTCGTTGGGTCAACTAAGCCAAGAAGCGGCCCGTGTAAATGGTGCTGCTATCACTACACCCAATGGTGGCTTGGTGAGGCGATCGGTCGATCGAGCGGTCACACTGTATGCGTACGAGAATGGGCAAAGCAGTCAGTTGCTTCGAACGGGTGAATTGATCGCTCCCGAAGTCATCGCTTTAGAGTTTCAGTATTTCGATGGCACAACTTGGCAAACACAATGGGACGGCAGTCAACAGGGACTGCCTCACGTGGTCAAAATCACAATTGCTATGCAACGTGAAAGCCGAGCCAAAGTGAATCCACTTGCGCCCGGACTTGCGATCTCCTCGATCTCGACGGCCATGAGACAAGAATTCGGCGTCGAAGTCTACTCGACCAATACGATTATTCCTGGAGCGCAATTGCTAGTCGCACCACAGGGAACTACGTCTACCGGTTCAACGGATAATGGAATGAGTTCCATGGGTTTGAAATGATGAGAACAAAAATGACCAAAACAAAAAAAAGTTATGTGGATTCGGCCAGCCAGAACCGCAGTGCAATTATTTTGCTAGCGGTGATGCTCGTCTTGGCAGCGATCACATTGAGCGCGTTGGCTTTTTCGCAATCGATGTTGATCGGCCATGAGGAGTCGCGATTGGCTGGTGAAGCGATTCAAGCAAGGTATGCGGCGGATTCCGGTATCGATGCTGCTCGGTTGTTCTTGGCAAATCCGCGGCAAGCTCGCGATGACGCAGGCGGAACATACAACAACCCAAGCAACTTTCAAGGCATACCCGTTTTGACAGGGCGGGGTCCCAGAAACATGTGCAATTATTCGCTCCTTGCGCCCAACATGAATGAAACAGGTAAATATGTAAGCTATCGATTCGGGCTCCACAACGAGTCAGCACGCCTTAATATCAACGTCTTACCGATCATCGACAGCATGATGTCGATCGATCAAATCGCGCAGCAAATGGGCGGGGGAGTGGACCTGTCAAGCTTAGGTTTATCTGGTGGCGGAGCGTCTAGTACGAGTGCAGGTACGGCAGGTCCAACTGCTGGTTCAAGCGGTGACATGGGAGCTGCTATTGGAAGCACAGGTGGTGGAGTTGGCCGAGCATTTCTAATGGCTTTGCCTAGCATGACCGAAGATATTGCGGATGCGATTCTTGACTTCATTGATGCCGACGATGAGACTCGAGAGTACGGAGCCGAAAGAGACTATTACACTCAATTGCCAATTCCCTATGCGCCCGCCAATGGCCCTTTGCAATCCATCGAACAGTTACTTCTGGTGCGCGGTGTAACTCCGAGTTTGCTATTTGGTTTGGACCAAAATCGAAATGGGGTTTTGGAGGCATCCGAGTCTTCGGCTGGCCAGCAGTCGGGTTCAACTTTGGGAAATACGACTTCGACCACGACCTCAACTTCCGCATCGCCAAACGGAGGAACAACCGAATTGCCAGAGCTCGGTTGGGCAATTTATTTGACTTTGTATTCCAAGGAAAAGAATGTAGCTGCGGACGGTACGCCACGCATTAACATCAACGGTTCAGATTTAGCAACCCTACAAACAGACTTGTCAACAGCGGTTGGAGAGGACCTCGCCACATTTATCATCGCTTACAGATCCAATGGTGCTGGAGCTGGAGGTAGTGCTAACGGCGATGCAGGGGGAGTCGCAGGTGGCGGAGGTGGACAGGGAGGCGCATTCGGTGGTGGCGTCGGTCGAGGTGGACCGGGTGGTGGCGCAGGCGGTCGAGGCGGACCTGGTGGTGGCGGACCTGGCGGTGGCGGACCTGGTGGTGGCGGACCTAGTGGTGGCGGACCTAGTGGTGGTGGACCTGGCGGTGGTGGACCTGGCGGTGGCGTGCCTGGCGGTGGTGGACGTGGTGGTCGAAGTCTTTCGACTTTTGATTTTTCGATATTAAACTTCCAACCTTTTTCGGTTGTTTCATTTGTTCAAGGACCCAGGGGACAAGGAAGCTCAGGAGCTGGAGGCGGCATAGGCGGTGGTGGAGCAAGTGGCGGAGCTGGTGGTGTTCGAGGCGTTAACAATGGCGGAGGTGGGGCCGGAGGTGCTACTGGCGGCCGAGGCGGAAACGGCGGCGGACCTGGCGGACCAGGGGGTGCTGGAGGCGGAGCTGGTAGAGGCGGAAACAGACCTGGCACACCTGGAGGCGTCAGGCAGGGCGGAGCTGGAGGTGCTAGCGGGCGGGGCGGTAATGGCCCTGGTGCAGGCGGAGCGGGCGGTCGCGGCGGAAACGGCCCGGGTGGACCTGGCGGCGGCGCACCTGGAGGTCCTGGAGGGGGCCGGGGCGGAAACGGCCCAGGCAGACCAGGAGGCGGCAGAGGCGGAAATGGCGGTGGGTTCGGTGGTGGTGGGTTCGGTGGTGGCGGCGGCGGAAGCACAGGAGGAACTGGCAATGCGCCTGCAAAAACGGTCCCATGGAAAGCTGACTTGTTCGGTTCCCTGAGCATCGATACTTCACAAGGAGCAAACGGCAAAGTCAAGCAAATTCTGGACCTCGTCGATGCCCAATTTACGGCGACGGTCAACGGCGAGCAGGTGACCTACACTTCGCCAGTGAGCTCATCTCCGATTGCGCTCGCTTTAGTTTTGCCAACGATCATGGACAAACTTACGGCTGTAGAGGCTACCGTTTTGCCGGGACGGATTAATATTAATGAGGCTCCTCGGGAAATCCTTGGCGGATTACCTGGGATGACGTCGGATATTTTGGACAAACTGATCGAAGCTCGTTCCCAGTCTGCGGACAATCAAAATCGCAAATTTGAAACCTGGCCACTTGTCGAGGGGATCATCACCCTGGAACAGATGCAATTGATTGCTCCCTTGATTACCGGTGGCGGAGATGTTTTCCGAGTTCAAAGTGTTGGATACTTCGAGCAAACCTCTGGATATGCCAGGACGGAAGCAGTCATCGACGCATCTGGACAAGTCCCGACCGTGGCGCTCTATCGCAAGATGGACCATCTCGGACGTGGATTCAGTCAAGCAACTTTAGGACAAACATCACAGGGATTGGCGACCAGTCGCTAAACGCAACAAACCAATACACTAAACCGAGTCGGCTTAGCCGAGGGTATTCATGTCACGATTAGTAACGATTGATTGTACTCCCAACGAAATACGCATTGCTGTTGGAACCAAAGGCCTGACTGGCGTTTCGCTAGAGCACGTCGTTTGTTGTCCGCTAGCCTTGGGCGAAGACGAGGAACTCATCAGTAGCCCGAAGACACTCGAGGCGATCCAATCGTTGCTCAAAAAAGTCGGCATTAAGTCGGGTGATGCTGTTGTCTGCGTTGGCAGAAGCAGTATTGAATTGCGAGCGCTAACGTTGCCGACGGTGGATCGCAATGAGTTGCCAGATATGGTTCGGTTTGCCGCTCAGCGTCATTTTGCCAATGTAGGAGACACATGGCCAATCGACTTTGTAACGATGCCATCGAGTCAAGACAACATGACCGAATGCCTGGCAGCCTCGATGAACCCAGCGCTGATTGAACGCGTGCACAAAGCACTTGAAGCATGTGGACTCACGCTGACGCAACTCGTTTTACGTCCAATGGCCTCTGCCGCGATGGCTGTTATAAAGCAGCCACAAATGGCCAGTTCCGTCGTGCTGCTGTTGGACCTCTTCCGCGATGAAGCGGACATGGCAGTGACAGAAAATGGTCATGTGGTCTTCATGCGTAACGTTCGATTTGCGGGTTCGAGCGACGCTGCTTCCAATCAACAGGTGCTAACCGGTGAGATCAAACGTACCATGATCGCTGCCGCATCGCAGCGCCCGAATCTCAACGTGGAACAAATACGCATTTGGGGCGACGATGCACAGCATGCGGAATTGTGTCGGACTCTATCGAAATCGCTAAGCGTTCCCGTTACCAGTCTCGATCCGTTTCAGTTGTTCGATGCATCTCAATCCGTTCGAGACGAATCAGGAGGCGACGTGGGCAAATTCGCGGCCAGCATGGGCGCGTTGTTGGCCCCACAGGTTGCGGACCGGTTGATCGATTTTTCGAATCCGCGAAAGCGAGTGGAAAAAACAAAGCCGGTTGTCATGTATGCAGTGGCTGGAGGTATTGCTGCAACTCTTCTTATCGGCGGAGTCGCTTGGTACGCAATGAGCCACATGTCGATGGACGCAACCATTGCGGAGCTCAATCAAACGATCAAGAAAAACGAGGCAACCATCGTTAACTCCAAGAAAGCAATTGCGGACTGGAGCAAGGTCGAAACGTTCCTCCGAGCCGACCATCCATGGTTGGACGAGTTGGAGTACCTATCAACACGCATGGCCGACTCCGACAAAGCAATATTTAGTAGAACGACCTTTACCACCGATCCAACGGGTTCATCGTCCGTCTCCACCAAGTTCCTAGCCCGTAAACAAGAGGATGTTCCAGTTATCCTCGATGCCTTTCGTGATCCAAAACATGAGGTCAAGAGCACTGGCATCACTCCAAGCCAGGACAAAACGAACCAGTTTCCATGGATGGCCGATCTCGTCATAAAGATGCCAGCCGCCACCGTGAGTGACCCCCGATCAGCGGTTCCTAAGATGCCAGCGGAGCCAATCGCAAAGTCAAAAATCCAAAAGACGCAAGATGCCGATCCTTCGCCAGCGGCCGATCCTTCGCCACCGATGGAACAACCCAAGCCAGTTCTCGATCAAGAAAAAGCAGTGGAACCGTCGGGTGATGAACCGGCAAAGGTAACGACACCTGTGCCCACCAATACAAGCGTTGACTCAAGTGGAGCGAAAGAATAATTATGGCCATGACTTCACGGGAAAAAATCCTAGCCGCCGGAGTCGGTATCGTCGCCTCGCTTTTTGCAGGGCGGTCAATCCTCGCTACCATTCAGAGCGGCTTTGAAAAGAAGACTCAGTTGATGGAGTCGCTCGAAAAAAAGAAGAGCGAACAGGAGCTTCAAATGACTTCTGGAACTGTGGCAAACAAGAAGCTTAACAGTTTGGTCAACAAATCGTTGCCACGCATTGAGGAGACCGCTAGAGCCGATTACCAAAAATGGCTAATCACACTTGGCGAAGAGTCCCAACTGCGATCTCCATCACCTCTTTTTTCCGGCGAGTTGAAAGAGAAAGATAGTCCGTATCAAGTCATTAAGTTCAATTTGAAAGGGACGGGAACCATCGAGACGGCCACACAATTGCTTTATGGTTTTTATGCAAAGGACTACTTGCATCGAATCTCTAAATTTGACATGAGTCCGTTACCGAACTCAGCCGAACCGGATCAGTTGAATATTTCGCTTGACTGCGAAGTGCTCGCGTTGGCAATTGCCAAAGACAAACAAGATCCACCTAAAGGGATTTCTAACCGAATTGCTAAATCGCTCGATGAGTACAAGCAGCCAATTCTTGAACGGAATCTTTTCGCACCCACGAATCTACCGCCGCAACTCGAGCCAAAGAAATCGCTGGAAGCCAAGATCGGATTACGGCTCGAGCATACTGTCGAGGCAAAGGAAATGGATCCCAACCAACGAATATTTTATGAACTCCTTGGAGACATTCCCAAAGAAATGAGGATTGAAGGAGATACGGGCAAATTGACCGCGACATTCAATGAACTCGGCGAATACCAAGTCAACGTTCAAGCAACGGACAACGGCATACCTAAGAAATCCGCTACGCAATTGGTGACCGTGAAGGTCAGCCCACTTCCACCTGTACCTCCGCCACCCATTCAGTTCGACGTGGCATCGCAAGCTATAGTGACGGCTCTGATCGTTGGACTGAAGGGCCCCGAAGCGTGGATTCTTTCTAAAACGGAAAGTAAGACCTACAAATTGGTAAAGGGTGATCTGCTCAAACTGGGTGGAGTCAGTGGTTTGGTTAAAGAGGTCGGCGCCAATTACCTCGAGCTCGAGACCGAAGGTCGGCGTTGGCTGGTCGGATTGGACGAGACGTTAGCTGAAGCCTACACGCGATCGGCAACCAATTGATACTGCCGCTCACCCTGATCATCGTATCTTTGAGATTTCCGGCATAGCGATATTGACCCCCATTGTCGATTGCCGCTATTTCTCCCATTTGCGTTGCCGATGCGGCATCTATTTTGTCGCCGACAAAAACAAATAACTTAGGAAGCCGAACCTCGATGGACCGAGAAAATGGATTCTATCGCCTAGATCGGCGAGTCACAATTGCCACCATGCTGGTTGGCTGGATTGGACTTGCTTGCATTTCAGGCTGCAACTCATGGGTCTCCAAAAATCGCGAAAAAGACAACCATTTCATTAAAGAAACTCGCCGCATACAAGAGCTGATGGTCGATCCTGACCGTCCTCGATTGATCGGTGAAGTGACCTCGTCGCTAGGCATGAAACCATCCCATTTCGATTCCTATGCAATTGCAGCTAGTTTGCCAGGAACCGGAGGTATCGTGCGACCAGGGATGCAACGGGATTGGATTTTGGATGAAATGCGCATTCGTGAAACGGAAAGTCCTGAGGCCTTCTTGGACGACCCGTCAACGGCGCTAGTTAAGCTTCGAATCACGGCCAATCCATGCGACAGCAAAGGTGATATTTTTGACGTGCAGGTCGAAAACTCGACGGAATGTACGGCAACCAATTTGGCGGAAGGCTACATATTGGAATCGCGGCTTTGCGAGATGGCGATGCTGCAAGGCAAACTGCGGACGAGCGATCCCAAAGCCATAGCGAGCGGGGAAATAGTCATCTTACCGACTACTTTCACTCGCCAATCCGGGGTAACACCACTTCAAGGTGTGGTTATCGGTGGAGCGAAACTAAAGGAAGACCAGCCAATTGGACTACGAATCGAACCTGAGTTTAGACATGTCATCGTTACCAAAGCGATTGAGAAGGCCATCAATTCTCGATACTTCTACAAAGACTCCAACAAACAAAAGATGGTCGCAGTGGGCACAAGCGATTGGTACGTTGGCCTAGGAACAGTCCCAAAGTACAAACACGATCCCGCTCACTTCATGTCGGTCATTAAATGCACGGGATTTGGTGAGACATCCGATGAGCAACAAGAACGTTTAATGGGTTGCCGCAAGTTGCTGGCAGATCCTGCGACGAGCCGCCGTGCCGCTGCGGAGCTAGAAGCGATTGGAACCGATGCTGCCAAAGAGACCTTAATCGCTGGCCTCACTTCAAGTGACAAGGAAGTTCGCTTTTACTCGGCCTACTCACTTTCCTATTTGGATCGCAGAGAATCGGTACCGGTCTTACTGGAGCTGGCGCAAACCACCCCAGCTGCTCGAGAATTGTGCTTGGTTGGCTTGGTCGTAAACGAAGACTCCTCAGCCCGTGAAGCTTTGGAACAATTGCTACAAGAACCAGACCCGGACCTGCGATTCGGTGCATTTCGTGCGATCCGACTTCGCAACCCAACCGACATGAGTGTGAAAGGGGAAGTCATTGGAAAGGACTTCCAATTTGTGCAGGTTCCGAGTTCGATTCCATTGCTGGCCGTCTCGTTGCAAAAACACAAGGAGTTGATCCTATTTGGGAACAGCATCGCCATATCGCTTTCAACCCCTTTCTCGCCGACGCAACTCTTGACGTTGACTCCCGCTGCGGGTAGCCAAATCAAGCTTACAAAACGGCAAGGCAGTGGGGAAGTTCGTAATTTGGTGGTAGGTAGCGATGTGGTTTCGGTTTTGAGAGGCTTGGGCAACATTCAAGCGAATTACAACGATGTCGTTCATACCTTCAATCAGCTCGCCTTGAACCATGCCATGTCTACGCCTGTTGCGATGAATCCGCTGCACACTCAAGAAATGCAAATAGTGGATGCAACGAACAAGGATTCTATGTCCTTTCACGACATGCAAGAAGTCAGCGTAGACAATGCAAGCGTCGACCATGTGAACTCCAAAAAATCGAGCTGGTGGCCGGCGATAGGCTTGCGTAGGGCGTCATGGATCAAGCCGAAGCGAGCCCAGGCCAAGGACGATCAGGTTTCGAGCCAAATGGAATTGCCATCCCATCACGAACTGTCGGATGAAGAACTGTCCGCCATGCTCAACCGTTGATTGCCTTCGCGTTCAAACTCAAATCCACAGAAAAAGCCCCCGGTAACAACCCATGCTCAAAGCCCTCGAACTAGTTGGCTTCAAGAGTTTTGCGGATCGAACACGATTCGATTTTCCGGAAGGGATAACGGTCGTAGTCGGGCCAAATGGTTCCGGGAAATCGAATGTTGTCGATGCGGTGAAATGGGTACTCGGCGCTCAAAGCGCAAAAGCCCTGCGCGGCGCCGATATGGCGGACGTCATTTTCAAGGGCTCTGCCGAGGGTGGCCGTAAGCCCGCCAATAGCGCCGAAGTCATCTTGATCTTGGACAATTCAAAACGTGTCTTCGACCATGATGCAGATGAAGTTCAAGTGAGTCGGCGCGTCTTCCGGAGCGGCGAAGGTGAGTATGGGATCAATGGCCAGCCTTGTCGACTCAAGGATGTTAAGGATCTTTTTCGTGGAACCGGCGTGGGAGTAGATGCATACAGTCTCATCGAACAGGGCAAAGTCGATCGATTGCTCCAGGCTTCTCCGAAGGATCGTCGCGGCATCTTTGAAGAAGCCGCAGGCATTTCTCGATTCAAAGCCAAAAAGGTCGAAGCCGAACGGCGACTGCAACGAGTCGACCAGAACATGGTTCGGCTGAACGATATTGTCGATGAGATTGGCAAACGCCTTTCCACACTCAAGAGCCAAGCGACCAAGGCCCAGCGCTATCGCGAGCTAAGCCTTTCCATGCAAACCAAGCGGATGCAGCTCGGCTGGCTCGATCGAATGGCTCTGCAGCAGGATCGAAGCCGATACCAAGTCCAACTGGACGAAGCAAAACTTATTGCGGTCGAACTCAACCTGAAACGAGCAGCATTGCAGTCCCTAGCGGATGCAGAACAGTCGCTCTTGCAAAAACTGCAAAAGGACCAGGATGTTATTCGATCCGAATACCTGGTCGCGCAGCGCGAACTTGTTTCTGCAGACAATGGATACGCGTCCTCGATCGAACGTTGTGCAGAACTCATTGCGGAAAAAACCGTTTTGCAGGAACGAATCGTTTTGCTGCAACAGCGTGCAAGCTTGTCGTCGGATGAAATGGTGCAAAAGCGGGCTGAGCTTGAGGAGATCGAACAAGTTCGGAGCCATGCCAATCTCGAACTCTTGGAGAGCGAATCGCGTTGGAACGAACTTCAGCACCAACTGAGCACGAAGAAGTCGAGAATGGATGCGACCGCAGAACAGCAGGGAAAGATCGGCGAATCCTCATCGTCCAATCGCTCTCAGTTGTCCGCATATCGATTGCATATTGAGCAAATTCAACAGTCGATCGATCAACAACAATTGTCGGTAACCCAAGCCATCGAGGAATTGTCGCTGGTCGAACGGTCGATACAAGCAGCGATCGCGCAGAGAGATAGCGCAGCGGTAGCCGCCGAAATTGCGGGTGTCGCTAAGCGGGAAGAGGAAGACAAACTACGGCTTCAACGCAGTTACCTTTCGCAAACACAAGAGAAACTTGCTCTGCTTCAAGGAAAGCGCCACGGTGTTCGTGAGCGATTGCATGTGCTCGAACAACTAGAAGAACAGTTTACCGGCGCGGGCCGAGGAGGCCAGCAACTTCTCCGACTCGCTCGTAGCCATCAAAATCGAGAGCAGGACTTGTCTCATCCGTCCGAAGCGATCGTTGCCAACGCCTGGGGAACCGTCTTGGGATTGGTCGCAGACCTGCTTAGTACAGAAATGCATTTAGCGCCCCTTATCGACGTTTCCTTGGGTTCGCAAGCAGATGCGATCGTGCTGAGCAACGGCCAAATCATCGAGTGGATCAACGAGGGTAGTTTATCCGTTGAGGGCCGTGTGACGTTGCTACGCATGGATCGACTAACCAGTCGACGTTCCGGCGAGAAGATCCAACTCGATGGTCTTCGAGGCGTCTTGGGTAGAGCAGATCGAATGACTCGATTCGAAGACGCATACGAACCGCTAATCCGCTTTCTGCTTGGCACCACCTGGTTTGTCGACACTCTTTCGACGGCCCTAGAATTGAGCCACTTTCGCGGTGCCGGCTTGCGATTTGTCACCGCGGAATGCCAGCTGGTTGATAGCGACGGAAGTATTACACTCGGTTCGTTGCAAACAGGGCTTGGGTTGGTCTCTCGACGGAGCGAAATGCAATCAGCACGAGAGGAAATCAAACATGTTGAAGCGAGTTTTTTGGATGCTACAGCCGCTGTCGCAGACGCGCATGAGAGAATTGCGGCCACCGAGTCTTCGCTGAGAACCAAGGATGCGTTAGCTTACTCAACGGCACGCGAGTTAACGGCCTGTGAACTCCGACTTGAATCCATTCAGCTGCATTTCGGAAAGCTAACTCATGCGCTTGGAACGACTCGTAGCAATCTGCAAAATGCACAGAACCGACGGAGCGAAGTGAACGAACTCATCGCGGCCGCGGAAGTCGCGAGCAAACAATACGGCCTGCAGTCCGCCGACTTGGACCAAATTCTTGACACGATTGCCAATGAGTTCAAACAGTGCGAGCAAGCGATGCATCGTGAACAATCCGCCGTTACGGAACGCAGGATCGATTTAGCTCGACTTGAACAACGCGTGGTCGGTCTTAGAACCACTATGGAACAAATGCAACTGGATTCGGCGGAGCGGGTCAGAAATGTAGTTCAGTCAGAGTCCTCGCTATTAACTATTGCGAATCGGATATCCGCCGTGAACATTGCTTCCGCTGACTTTCAGAATCGATCTGCCGCTGCTCGCTCAGCCATGGAATCCATCGATACGAAACAGGCAGAATCGAATCAACATATTCAGGCTCAAAACACCGTTTTTCAACAATCGCTGAGGCAGAACGAGATGGCTCGACGCAACATCGAAAAATGCGACGACAAAATCCAAGCGATCGAACAACAGCAATTGCAATTGAATGCTCAATGGGAACAGTTGCACGACCACTACGCTCGCGAATACCAGCTCAATTTAGATGCACTTGAGCAAGAATCAACTCAACACCTTGCGAACAAACTACTTTTGGACGAGGAGAACTTGCAAACGGAAAGCCGATGGCTAATCGAGTTGCTTAGAAAATCAGGTGGATCGACAAGCTTAGCCGAAATCGATCGCACTTCGATTGAAACCGAAATTGTTCAACTGCGGCACGAGATTGCTTCGGCGGGAAGTGTGAATATGGAAGCCCTTAACGAGCTAGACGAACTCCAATCCCGGTTCGATAGGCTATCCAATCACCACCAAGACCTACACGATGCGAAAACCAGCTTGATTGGCACGATGGCCAAGATCGACGAGGATTCTCGCGACCTTTTCATGGAAACTCTATCCTCGATTCGGAAGAATTTCCAAGATCTATATCGCCGTTCGTTTGGAGGAGGCTTTGCGGATATCGTGCTGGAAGACGAACGCGATCCAGATAGTGGCATCGAAATCATTGCAACTCCACCCGGCAAAACCACGCTCAGCAATTCACTGCTCAGCGGCGGAGAAAAAGCTCTGACAGCCGTCGCCCTCATTATGGCGTTCTTCCAGTATCGACCGAGTCCGTTCTGCATTTTGGACGAAGTGGACGCGCCCTTCGACGAGGCAAACATTGGACGTTTTGTAACTGTTCTTAAGGAGTTTCTACAAACGACCAAGTTCATCGTTGTGACGCATAGCAAAAAGACGATGACTGCCGCAAACATGATCTATGGTATTACCATGCAGGAAAGTGGCGTGTCTCGGCAGGTGTCCGTACGATTTGAAGAAGTAAACGACAAAGGCGAGATCGTTGTCGATCAAAAACTCGCAGCATAGATCGGCTGAAAAAAGCAAACGAACGCATCGAATCGCTGGAGAAGAAACTCAACGATACGCTTCCTCCCAAGCTTCCAGTTCCGTACTCCGTTCGATCGATTGAAGACCGAAAAAAGCGATAAAAAGAGTTGGACCGGAAGAACAAGGAAAAGAAAAAGCCCGTTCGTTCAGGCAGACAAGCGTACCGGATGTACAGCGTTTTGTCGGGCTGTGAAAAGATGAATCGCGGCGGTTAACTCATGCATCGCATCTTCCATCCGTTGCGATTGCCGTAAAAGATTGAGATTCTCTGCCAAGCGATCCTGCAACTGCAACAATTGACCGTCTGCCACAAGGCTGCTCGCAATCTCATTTGTCATCTTTTGAGCCACCACTAATTCATTGTTCCATTGTTTAACTTCTGTAACATGAGTTTCCTGCTGTCTTTCGACCATCCCTAGAAAGTGAACTAGGTTAAGCTCTTGGCGTTGGTTGAGTTCGTCCCACCTGCGTTGGGTTGCATCAAGCCGACTACTCCATTGATCCATGAGTGCTTCTTCGAAAGTTTTCAAGGATGACAAGAGTGTCGAACTCGATGCGATCAGTACATCCGTAAATGGCTTGATCGCTCCATCAATGCTCTGGAATCGATACAGAAGTTCATCTTCCATGAAGGAGTCGATTTTTTTCAGCTGTTCATTGTCGCGTCGTTCGACCAAGAATCGAATGAGAAAAGCGACGACCATGCAGGTCATTGCAGTGAAGGTTGTGTTAAAGGCGGTTCCCATACTGCTTAACATCTTGGGCAGTTTTTCCGTCAAGCCTTCCATCGATAAACCGGTTAACGCAGCGCCGAAATGCACTACCGTCCCGATTAGACCGAGAATTGGAAGAATCGTAGTGACAAAACGAGAAAAACTATAACGTTCGAAGACTTGGTCGCTGTTCCGAGTCGCAAGCGATTCAAGGTACTCGCGAAAACCGTCGGCAGATTGACGCTCATGGACAAACCTTAGGGCTGACTGAATTCGCTGATACATCATAGAATCAGCGTCCTCGATGTGAGAGATCTGCAAGTAATCCAACAGATCCGCTGCTCTTTCAGTATTCTCGAGCCCGTGAAACACAGGTAGGGAGACACGTCCTAAGGCCTTTTTCTCGCGTGATCCCTCTAGAAAGCACAGCAGGTGCTCAGCGCTTGCCCAGAAAAACAGCAGAACAATCGCGTATTCTGTAGCGTGGTGAGTCGTGTAAGCGTGAAGGATCGAGTCCCGCATAAACGGCAGGTGTACGATCAGGTAATAGGCCCCACTGATTCCCATGCCGATCAGGAATGCACTTGATCCACCACCCAGTTTTCGAAATAAAAATGATATCATCTGGTTGTCCTACCAATTTGTTTGTGCCACGATCCATTATCGAAATCCGTTAAGCATTTTTGTCAACACGATGCCGATGAGCATAAGGCTGAATAAACATTAAGGTCGATTGATTTTTTCCTTACGACGTAATGCATTTGGCGACGTCTTGTTGGTGAGGTGGATAGGCGACGTAGTCTATTCACAGGACTTCCGAGAGTAATCAGGAGAAACCTGACAGAAGCACTTTTGTTTTCCTCCAGACAGCGCGGCGAATCGTCGGCTCGTCAGGAACGACAGGCATGCGTGACGCATGGCTCCCTTGGTAGGAATCGCGAAAAATCTCTCATGCGATAGTCAAGCACCAGCAGAGTGCTGTACACTATAGAAAGTGCCTGCGGCACTCAACAACGCGTCGTTCACCCGGTTCGATGGTTTCGCAGTCGAAAAAGTTTTTCGAAATTGCATCGCAGCATTCATTGAATTGAGCTCCATGAAGATTGGCATCCCCCGAGAGTCCTTTGAAGGCGAAAAACGCGTTGCAATAACTCCAGAAATTGCAGAGAAATTGATTTCCCTCGGTTTTACGGTAGCAATGGAATTTGGGGCTGGAGTTGGTTCGGATTACGCCGACGATGCGTATCTAGAGGCCGGAGCCGTGCTCCAAAACGCCGAAGACCTTTGGCTTACTTCCGATTTGATTCTTAAGGTTCGTTCTCCGATTGCCAGCGAAGTAGAACGAATGCGTGCGGGCTCATGGTTGATTAGTTTCATTTGGCCAGCACAGCAGCCCGAGTTGATGAAGCAGTTTGCCTCCCAGCGATCAACCGTTCTCGCTATGGATTGTGTTCCTCGCATCTCGCGTGCGCAGAGAATGGACGCACTGACCTCAATGGCTAATATCGCAGGTTATCGCGGTGTGATAGAAGCGGCACACCATTTTGGTCGATTTTTCACTGGTCAAGTGACGGCTGCAGGAAAGGTTCCGCCAGCAAAAGTTTTCGTCGTCGGGGCTGGAGTCGCCGGATTGTCCGCAATTGGCGTGGCAAACGGACTGGGTGCGATAGTGACAGCCAACGATACTCGGCCAGAAGTGGCAGACCAAATTCGCTCGATGGGAGCCGAATTTGTACCCGTTCTTTTTGAGGAGCAAGGGACGGGCGAAGGAGGATATGCGAGGATAATGAGCGAAGGTTATCAAAAAGCGCAACGCGACACCTATGCTCGACAAGCCATCGACGTTGACATCATCATCACAACCGCACAAGTCCCAGGCAAGCCGGCTCCCAAACTGATCACAGCTGGCATGGTTGAATCGATGAAGCCTGGAAGCGTTATTGTCGACCTGGCGGCGGAGCAAGGGGGCAATTGCGAATTGACGGAACCAGGTACCGTGGTGGTGAGAAACGGAGTCACCATTATTGGATACACCGATATGCCGAGTCGACTTGCCAAGCAATCCAGCAATCTCTACGCAACCAACATCTTGCGATTGATTGAGCATCTGTGTCCTGAAAGGGATGGCAAACTTTCCATCGACATGCAGGACGACGTATCGCGAGGCACCACGATCGTGCTTGACGGTGAGATTGTATGGCCGCCGCCTATTCCGAAGCCTGCATTGCCTTCAGGCGCCACGAGTCCCGTCGTTATTTCAACAGCCGCTGGAAATAAGCTCGATGAGAAAAAATCAACGCGTGCTCGACAGCCATTTGTTTGGGTAACGATTGGAATCCTGCTTCTCATGCTTGTTGGCAGCTTTGCGCCGCCAGACTTCATCGCTCACTTTACCGTTTTTGTTTTGTCCTGCTTTGTAGGGTATATGGTCGTCTGGAATGTCACTCCCGCTCTGCATACTCCACTCATGAGCGTCACCAATGCGATAAGCAGCATCATTGGGATAGGTGCTGTTATGCAACTGACCGATTCAAGTATTGCCATCCAATTGCTTGCGGGTATCGCTTTGACTTTGACGGCAGTCAATATGTTCGGTGGCTTCGCAGTCACTCAGCGGATGCTTGCGATGTTTCGCCGATAGCGTTTTTCTGAAGAGTGCTATTCTGAAGAGTGCAATTATTAAGACGTAGAGAAATAGAGACCAGGGAATGAATAATGTATCTTTGATGTTGGCCGCTTATCTAGGGGCTGTTGTCCTTTTCATTCTGAGCCTAGGCGGCTTTAGCAAACAAGAAACCGCGATTCGAGGCAATGTATTTGGCATCGCCGGAATGTCGTTGGCAATGATGACCACCATCCTCTGGTCCAATTGGACGGTTTCGGGTCTGGTCTGTTTGGTTGTTGCACTAGCTGTCGGCGGACCAATAGGACTCATCGCCGCAAAGAAGATTGAGATGACACAAATGCCTGAGCTGGTAGCACTGATGCACAGCTTGGTCGGTCTTGCAGCCGTCTTGATCGGCTTGATCAGCTACTACGCTTCGACCGCGAAGAATAGTACTGAGGAAGGTATTCATCTGATTGAGATCTACATAGGTATCTTAATTGGTGCCGTTACTTTGTCGGGATCACTGGTCGCGTTTGGCAAGCTTTCGGGAAAAATTAGTGGTAAGCCTTGGTTGATTCCCGGCAGGCATTGGCTCAATCTGAGCGTTTTGATTTCGGTTATTGCACTCAGTTATTTCTTTGTAGCCGCCGAATCGAAAACGTTCGGATCGATTCCGATGTTTTTGATGCTTGCGACTTCACTTGCATTTGGAGTTCATCTTGTGATTGCTATTGGTGGTGCCGATATGCCTGTTGTCGTTTCGATGCTGAATAGCTATTCAGGCTGGGCCGCATCAGCGACAGGATTTACGCTTTCGAATGATTTGTTGATCGTAACCGGGGCACTGGTCGGATCGAGCGGTGCCATTCTTTCCTACATCATGTGCGAAGCCATGAATCGACGGTTTCTTTCGGTCATCGCCGGTGGATTCGGGGTAGAGAGTGGCTCCGCGTCAAGCCAAAGAAAACTCGAAATGCATGGCGAAGTAGTATCCATTTCGTTTCACGAGGCAGAAATTTTAATGAGCGATGCAAAGCGAGTCATCATCGTGCCGGGCTATGGATTGGCAGTGGCCCGCGCACAGCATGTGGTTTGCGAGATCACCAATTTGCTGCGAGAACGTGGGGTCGATGTGCAGTTTGCGATCCATCCAGTGGCGGGCAGAATGCCTGGGCATATGAACGTATTGCTCGCCGAAGCTAAGGTTCCCTACGACATCGTGTTTGAAATGGATGAAATCAACGAGCGATTTTCCGATGCAGACGTAGCGTTGGTGATCGGAGCAAACGACATCGTCAATCCCGCAGCCCAGGAAGACCCCAAAAGCCAAATTGCAGGTATGCCGGTCTTGGAAGTTTGGAAAGCCAAGACATCGATTGTACTGAAAAGGAGCATGGCTTCTGGCTATGCTGGTGTCGACAATCCCTTATTCTATAAAGCGAACAACAGGATGCTCTTTGGCGATGCGAAGAAGACGCTCGACGAGCTCTTAGTCATTCTGCGGAATTCCTCCAGTAAGTCGGATGCCAGGACAAGCCTCTAGACTTCGTCACCTGTTGTTCCACAGTCGGTCAAACCCGGTCCGATTCGAACCACGTCGGATCAACGTTTTTTAGTCCATTGCCATGGTCGCGACTTCTGCGTTTTTTTTGCTCGGCATTCAAGAAGACGCGGACGGTAAAAAACACCGCGGTCGCGACGACAATTGCGGTCATTCCCCAGGAAGGCCATTCCGGCGTGTTGCTTTTCGAAGTTTGCGTAGTTTGCTGAACGTCATTAAATCGACCAACCAGCAAAGGTGCAAGCAGCGGTTTTGCATTAGGTGGAGCACTCCCAGGGTGATAAGCGAGCAACTTCAGAAAGTACCCAGCGAACTCGGTTTTTTTTCTCAAAAGAGTTTCCTCATCGAAGCCTGTGGGCAATGCATTAGTAATGAAAACATACAACCAAGCATGTGACTGATCGGTTGATCCCCATATTTCGTAAACGCTATTGACTCCTGCTGAGTTTCCAACTTCCGCGTCAAATCGAGTTACGCGACGAACGATGATATCGAGAGAAACCAATTCACCTCGATGCTTAGCAGGTTCGCTGTAGAAATCGTTGAACTTAGTATTTGAGTTGGCTTCCTCGCGCAGTTGGTTGAACGAGGAGTTCGCGGTCTTCCGAACTAACGCCCAATAGGCGGGCATTTCACGTTTGGCCATCCGAAGAGAGTTGTCCGTCACTAGCGACAGCAAGTCTTTCGTTTGCCCATTCATGGCGAGATCTTTCTCATGCACGCTCGTACCATTCTCCAATTCATGATTCTTCTCAGAGTCGAGCCCTTCAGGAAATTCTTCCTCCATAACAGGTGTCGACAATCGAACGTCAGCGGAATTAAGTCGTGGTGTCCCTTCCTTGTCTGGATTCCAAGGTTCCACAGCTTCCTGCGCGAGCCGCAGTTTTGGCCATCCGACAATTGCCACGGCAAGAATAAAGAGCAAGAAGCCGAGTCGTGGAATTGCTGATTGACTGTTCCAAGAGGATCGAAAACGATGGCTTGCCATGAGTTGTGTTGACTGTCAAAGTCGCTATTTGAGTGGAACGATGGAGATTTTTGACATGGGCGATCCATCTTTCGCCTTTTGCTTAGTACACAAATCAACAACTTGCATGAGTGGTTCGTAATGCAGCTCTTTTCCAACTCGAATTACGACGGAATCAAAAATGGGCTTCTCGAATAAGCTAACCATTTCTTGTCGAAACGACTGCATAGTTTCGGTTGGATCATTCGGCTTCATTATCCGCGAACCGATCACAATTTTCTCTAGTTCCCCGTTCGGTTGAGAGTGGAGCTCTATTGGTAATGGGAAATTCAGTTCGTCCATAATGTCCTGAGGACTGGAATCGATTTGTACGCTCGTACTCGTCGTTGCTTGGGGATTATCTGGAAGCCTCAACGCGATTTGCGCTTCGATTGGAGATGCTCGAAAAGTTAGAATAAAAAACGCTAGTAACTGAAACGCCATATCCAGCATAGCTGCCATATTCAATTGAACTTCCGCTTCAGCATGCTTTCTTTTTCGGCGACGGGATCTTCGTATCATCACAGTTACTCTTCCAAACTTTATGGGGTGAATTCGTCTTTTTTTCGAACGACCACGAAGTCAATTTTACTGAATCGATTTGCCTTGCAGCTATCCACGACTTTCATTAACGTTTCAAATGCCACTTTTTTGTCCACCCGCAAAACTGCCGTTACAGGAAGCGGTTCGCCAAGCTTGACATTCCGTAGGGCTTCTACCACGCGTGACTCTCCTCGCAGAAAAAGATCGATGCTTGGTTGGATTGCCCCACGCACTTGAACTGTTCCGTCGCTGCGAATATTGAGAACGAGCAAGTCGCCTTGGTCCCCTTGGGCTGCTGGATCCGCTGCCCCAACAACAGGCAGCACCAAGTCTTTATCGACGTCCACCGCTTTGAAATTGATTACCAACATGAAAAAGGTGATTAGCTGGAAAACCATATCCAGAATCGGCACGAGATTTGGCTCACATTGTTCTGGGCTATGGGATGTAGACATAGGATAAGGACACTTTCCAACAATGAACGCCAAGCCATTGCAAGGACAGTTGCTAAGCGGACGTTTCCTGTGAAGTCTGCTTAGACTTAAGCAAACGATAGACGGATCTCAAACAGTCGTCGGCCAGCATTGTTGTTTCGACGGATATTTGCGAGATTCGATTTCTGAAAATGGAGTACAAGAAAATCGCAGGCACCGATAACAAAACCCCTTCAAAGGTAATCACCAGGGCCTCGGAAATACCCTCAGCGACTTTGCCGGCGTCGAGTGCAACCCCCGACATCGCAATCACACTAAAACTGCTTATCATTCCCTTGAGCGTCCCAAGCAGACCGATCATTGGCCCAAGAGTTCCGATAACTGCGAGTATGCTGATTGAACGTTCCATCTGAACGGTTAATGACTCTGCTTTGCGATCCAATTTTTCTCGAGCCTCATCAATGCCATATCGCAACTCCGAGATTCCTGCCACCAGCGCTCGACTAAAATATGAGTCGTCGTCGTTTACTAGGGCCATTAACTCTTTCGGTTTCTTTTCTTCAATCAACTTGTTCGCCAGATCAACTACCTCCGGCGGCGCAGCAACCGTTAAGCGAAGTTCGAGGGCCTGCTTGACAGCGACTGCAACAAAATAGATCGAAAGAGCGAAGATAAGGATTCCAATAGGGCCCGATACTTGCAAAAGCCAATACAGGATACTTATAGTCTTTGGCTTTCCTACTCCATTCACTTGCTGAGCCCAACAAGGATCCGCCAAGCAAAAGGTCGACCAAGTAAATAGAATAAGGAAAAGCGACGCTCTTCTCACGAAGCACTTCCTTAAAAATCGGGTCGCTATATTTCCGCATGCTGTTTGGCAATTGAATCCCATACTGGCTCCCAATAAAAACGTCTAGTCGCATCGGCTGTAGTGAATCCGAACCCGCCCCTAAGTCCTATTTGCTGTTTCCAGTGTAAGTCCAGTAATCGTGCGGGCAATCAGGAAAAACCTGACAGGCGAAAGCCCTACCCCGCTCGGGGGTTATCATTGACTTTGCATTGCGTGCTTTTATCATCCGGGTTGAGAGCAGTCGGGAAGCGAGACGGAGAAGAGACGAACACGAGCTTAGCTGGAGTCGCAGATGGGGAGTATTTACAATTTTGTAGGACACGCTGACTACTATGTTTTGGGTGCAGCAGCGTTTTGGGGAATCTACTGCATGATTCTGGTTTGGACTCGTGTGGCAAATAAGCGATTTCGGACTGAGGCAGATCAAGAACAGTTTTTGGATATAGTCGACCAGCACCTTCGCCAAGGGGACTTTGAATCGGTACAATCCATCTGCGACGGTGATATGCGTGCAGTTCCTATGATGATTTCGTTGGCAGTGAAGAATCGCAACCTTGAGCAAGACAAGCTCGAGAGTTGGGTCATGGATCGATTTCAATTCGACGTCCTGACGGATATCGACTCTAGAATTACGTGGATTTCTACACTGATCAAAGCCTCTCCTATGCTTGGACTCATCGGTACGGTGGCAGGCATGATGGGGGCGTTTGAAACGCTGGAGATGGCGACAGCGGAGGAACCAACCAAGAAGTTGCTCGCGGACATCCGAATGGCGTTGGAACACACGTTGTATGGTTTGCTGATCACAGTGACTTTATTGACAGGCATGGCATTCATCAACAATCGGATTCGACAATTGGAGGAGCTCGCTGTATTTGGAATGAATCGATTTTTCGATTCCCTTAGAGAAGCCCACCAGCTTCGCAAGTTTCGCACTCGCTGAACTGTATTCCTTAATGCTTCAAGTAGCCGCAAGACAAAAACCATGCTTCGTACCAAGAAACGCAAGAAAAAGGGCTTTGACGGTGAGTTCGACATTACTCCGATGATCGATGTCGTCTTACTGTTGCTCATTTTCTTTATGGTTTCGGCCAGAATGGCACCGCAGAACGTCGTGAAACTCCCGAGTGCAAAGAATGGCGATATGGCTGCGATGCATGACGCAATTGTGCTTGTCGTCAGGCCTGGATCGTCCGATGTAGCATCCGTGAGCACTCCAACTGGGCGAAAATTTTCGGACGAACAAGAAGTTCAGTCTGCGGAAATAGCTGAGTATGTTGAAAATGCCTTCCTGGATGTCAAAAAGAAATGCGTTTTGATTCAAGGCGAACCCAGAGTCTTGACCTCTGAAATGATGCGAGTGCAACAAGCCGTCGGGAGTGTTCTGAACCCTGGCCAAGATATCATGATTGCAGTGGAGCATTAGTTAGCGGCCATGAGTATTCGTTTCGATTGCGTTGGTTGCAAAAAGAACTTAGTCGTTCACGATCGATTTGAGGGACGAAACGTTCGTTGTCCGGCATGTGGCTTCGAGGTCAACGTTCCCAAGAAACTAAAATTGGGAGATGCGCAACGATTGCCGCTATCTGAGGCCGTTGTGGAGCAATCCAAAACGGAAGCAGCCAAATCATTCCCGTCGGCCAAGTCGCAAGCGAGAATAACAACTGGCGATGCGAAAATCGAGCTTCCGTCTGCACTGCCAAAGAAACGACGTTCTCGATCCATCCAAAAGGAACATGGCGACGAGGAGGAAGACTTAAAATGGGACATCACCCCAATGGTCGATGTCGCCTTTCTTTTGTTGATTTTCTTTATGCTGACAGCATCCTTTAGCATTCAAAAGGTCATACGCACTTCAGTTCCGCAAACAGACCAAGCCAGTAAGAATTCAGTACAACAACAATTGGATGAAAGAATCGAAAGGCTTGTTGTTCAAGTTGACGAGTTCAACGCCTATACGGTAGTTTTTGAGGATGGGCAAACCAATGATGCTTCCAGCAAGCAAGAGCTTATTACGATACTTAGGGATTTTCGAGTTCAGGCCGGGGATCAATTGCCGCGCATCGTGATTCAGGCCCATGTAGACAGTTTCCATGGCGCGACGGTTGGATGCATGGATGCCGCAAAAGAAGCCGGATTTGCCGACTTTCAATTGTTCGCGGTCGAGAGTTTTAATTGAATACTGCTGTCTACGGATCGAAGTCTAACCAGCGATTCGCTACGGCAAAACGCAACAGCTCGGAACGACTATTTAACTGCAACTTTGCCATTGCACGCGCTTTGTGTGTTTCGATCGTCTTGACGCTGATCTCTAGTTTTGCTGCGACCTCTTTGTTACTAAATCCGCACGCGATCAATCGGATAACTTCCTCCTCACGTTCGCTGATAACACCACCGACGGTTGTCGCCGAAAATCGTTTGGGATAAAAAACGTCATGGGCAAAATCGCGTGCAATCCCCAAGTCGAGAAAGTTCCCGTCACTAGCGATCTTGCGTATGGCCGCGATCAAGTCCGTCGCTGCGGAGCGTTTTAGTAGATATCCTGAAATTCCTAATTGGACCAGGGCACTGAGATAGGCGCGGTCCGAATTTGCGGTGAGTGCCAGAAGTCTACTTTCATTTCGCCCACGACGCAGTTCCTTTACCATTTCAATGCCATTCATTTCAGGCATGCTGATGTCAAAAACCACGACATGTGGACTGGTTTTCAGAATCGCTGCAATCCCATCCTTGCCATTGGAGGCCTCGCCAATGACCTTCATATCGGGCTGTGCATCAATGAGTAATTTCAATCCCTGTCGAACAATTTGGTGGTCCTCAACCAGTAGTACGAAAATGGGATCCAACTGACTATTCCTTGTTCGGTTTTATTGGGACTCGTGCAAATAGCGTTGTACCCTTGCCAGCCGCGGACTCAATCTCCAGACTTCCACCCACCGATGCAAGTCGTTCCTTCATTCCAAGCAGTCCGAGTGGCTGGCGAATCATTAATGCTTCTTCTGAGGCATCGACGTCAAATCCTATCCCCTGGTCTTCCACAATCCCGATAGCCAAGTCTCTTTGTATTTCCAGGACGATACTAACGTGTGCGCTCTTGGAGTGTTTAACTACGTTGGTTAGGGCTTCCTGCAGCACGCGGTAAAGTGTTAGGGACGTCTCCGATGTAAGTCTTTGCTCGTCCCAGTTTCTGCATTCGAAATCAACCGTGATCTGCACTCGCTGACTCCATAGTTCCAAGAAACTGCCGATGGCAGTATGAAGTCCAAGTTCATCAAGGGAAGGCGGCCGCAAGTCGAATGCTAAATCGTGAATTTCACGAAACAACCTGTCGAGGTTGTCGATTACTCCCTGAAAGCACGCGTTAACCTCACTTTGGTTTTCCATTTTAACAATGTCGACTGCTCGTTTCATTCCGAGCTGCAATGCAATAATTTCTTGTCCACAATGATCGTGCAGCTCCCGAGAAATATGACGTCGTTCCTCCTCTTGAAGACTTACAAAGCGGCGCAACAGTGTAATTCGTTCCTCCTCAGCAGAGCGTCTTAGTTGAACTTCCAATTCTAAATCAATTTGCTTTCTTTTGAGTTGGTTTGCGATGGACTGCGAACGTCGATTTGCCCTTTGCATCAATTCGCTAAACAAAATGCTTGAAAACCCCACAACGATGTAAAGCGCGAGTCCAACTTGCATATCAAGTCCAGAAACGGCGATCGACCCTCGCGGATTTGCAAAGAAAAAGGCAGCGGCGAGAAATCCACCGACGAGTGCAAATACCGCAGGCCATAAGCCACAGCACCAAGAGGAAAAGATGATCGCCAATATGTACGTTACGAATGGGTGACGATCACCAACTATTGGATCGATCAGCATCCGGATCCAAGTTGCTGAAATAATAGCGACCAATGCAATCAAGTATTTGGTTAAGGTCTCCCATATTTCTAGTTGAGTAGGCGGTTGTTCCAAACGATGGATCTCTTGCTTCGCGGGCGATTTGCGTTGCTTCAGCCGCGACCTGGGATGCAATGGCAAATACTGTGATTCGTCTCGAACGATGCTCTCAGCTTAGCACATTCCATTTCAATACGCGCCACTCGTTCCACCACAACTCCACAGGTCGGACAATTGACTCGCCGCAATGCGCAAATAAAGAAGAACGCGATCGCTCAAAGGGAAACAAATTCAAGCGGATGAGCCACGAATTTGAAAACCGAACATGTTTTCCAAAAATTCTTTTGGTTTGTCCTGATTTGGAATGTTGAACGTTGGGTCCCGCGATTTAGAATCTGTACACCTCTTGACCTCTTGACCTCTTGAGCAAACAGTTTCAATTGATCATTTTGGAAAGTATATTGGAAAGTATTGTCACATGGCTTGGAATCAATTGTATCAAAAGAAGTCGCTTAACTCCATGGTCGTCGAAATGGAGAAGGGACACGGATTGAAGCGATCCCTTGGGCCTGTATCGCTTACAGCGCTTGGTGTCGGTGCTATTATCGGAACGGGCATTTTTGTGCTCGTCGGTAAAGCTGCTGCCAATCAAGCCGGGCCGGCAATCATACTTTCATTTGTGGTTGCAGGTTTGGCTTGCGTCTTCGCAGCTCTTTGCTACGCAGAGTTTGCATCGATGGCTCCAGTGGCTGGTTCCGCCTACAATTACGCTTATGCCACAATGGGTGAGTTGATGGCCTGGATCATTGGTTGGGATCTGATCTTGGAATACGCTGTCGCTTCGTCCACCGTTGCGCATGGATGGTCCAGTTACCTTCAAAAATTGCTTCATCAGTCCGGTGTGACGGTCTTTGATTCGGGAGGCTTGTTGCATAGGTTCGCCGACGCTCCGTTCGATTACAATGGCAAAGACAAAGCGATCGACTACACTCTCGCTACCGGCGGGAGTTTGGCCGTCAACGCAGGAACCTTTTTCCCAACCGGCTATTTCTTTGACCTGCCTGCGATTGTCATTACCGCTCTGGTTACCTGCATTTTGGTGCGAGGCGTATCCGAAAGCGCAATGACCAATGCGATCATGGTTGCGATCAAGGTCAGTGTAGTACTGTTTGTGATCGTGGCCGGAATATCTTACATCCACGTTGAGAACTGGACGAATAACTTCGCTCCTTATGGTTATGGTGGCATAACATTTTTCGGTATAGACATTTTTGGAGGAGGTGACAAAGGTATGATGGCGGGGGCTGCGGGGGTCATCTTCGCCTATCTGGGATTTGACGCTGTATCCACTCAAGCCGAGGAAGCTAAGAATCCAAAGCGAGATTTGCCAATTGGAATCATCGGTTCGCTTCTTATATGTACTGTACTCTATATCGCCGTCGCGGCCGTACTCACGGGTATGGTCAATTACAAAGATATCGATATCAAGGCACCTGTCGCGAGTGCGTTTGAGAGGGTTGGATTCGTTTCAGCACAGTTTATTGTCACGGTCGGCGCGATCGCAGGAATCACTTCGGTGTTGCTCGTCATGATGATGGGACAACCCCGAATTTTTTTGGCCATGTCCCGTGACGGCCTGCTCCCGTACAGCTTTTTTGGTGCAATCCACTCCAAATTTCAAACACCATACAAGGCAACGATTTTAACGGGCATCATCGTTGCAGCGGCTGCAAGCCTTTTGCCACTTAACATCTTGGCAGATTTGACGAACATCGGAACGCTCTTTGCATTTGCATTGGTTTGCACCTCCGTATTGCTGCTGCGGTACACAGATCCAGACCGCGTCCGCCCCTTCCGCTGTCCGTTTTCACCGGTCTTTCCTTCGCTTGGAATCATTCTATGCGTGCTGCTAATGCTTTCGCTGCCAAGCGAAAATTGGTTGCGATTGGTCATCTGGTTGCTAGTCGGTCTTGCCATCTACTTTTTTTATGGCTTTTGGCACAGCAAACTCAGGCAGCCACACTCTCGTTAATGCTTGCAATCCAAACTTCACGTTTCATTCCGCTATCGCAACCGAAACGAAGATTTGCTATTGTCCAGGGGCGACCTACTTTGTTGTATGGTGTTTTTCAGGAAATCAGATTGTCAGGCCGCCAGGAGTAACGAGTCTATGGCCCGATCGAGAAGGCGAACCAGCCGACGGACAACATCTCAGCGGGCTGCTGGGCTTATTGCACTTGCATTGCCTGCGCCCGTTCAGCGAGTTGCGGACACGCGACTCGGTTCTTTGATCATGTTGGTTGGTGTACCCACCATGATCGTTTTTGGACTTCTTAACGTAACGTGGGTCGACGGATTCCCTACGTTCACACTCAATCGAAACAAGGCAACTGAATTGAGAAACGCTGCGAGTCAGCAACTCAATAACCTCGAGCATCAAGCGGCGGTTCAGAACTGGGGCCAACCTGCGATCGAATTGATGCATGCTGCACAAGGACCCAACCATGCACACTACGCTCCTGGGTTGCCGTCTACCCAATCTCAAGATCCCAGCCAGGCTTACGATTGGCAGCAACAACAATTACGTCAACAACAATCCTATCAGTCACAAGCTTATCAACAACCGCAGCCACAGCAGCCATATGCGCAGCAGCCATATGCGCAGCAGCCGTATGCACAGCAGCCATATGCACAGCAGCCATATCCACAGCAGCCATATCCACAGCAGCAATGGCCGACTTATGGGGGTCAGCAGGTCAATCCATTCGGCTCATTATCTGCGCAACCTTCAAGCTTCCCCAATCAACCGTACAATAACGGTTTCTCATTGCCGTCTACGAGCAACAACGGCCTGTCGCCATATGCAAATCAAGGCGGCCAACTCCTTCGGCACTAGCTATTGCTTTGTTTCATCTTGTGGCCGTGAGTCGAAATGTTTTTGAGATTTGCCTGCCTGGTGCGACTTCCGCTATATTTGGTTTCGAACTTATCCGCGAGCTTTTCTTCTGTGGTATTTTAGAGATGGCAATTCTCAAAAAATGCGTGATCTGTGAAAAACCGCTTAGTGTTACCCAAGGAATCTTTACGTCTCAGTTGTGTGGCTCGGTCGCCTGCGACTGTGCTCTTAGTAATCATTTGAACAGCAAACTAGCATGCTGCAGCGCATGCGGTCGCCCAACTCACAATCTTCGATCGCAAGTGAGCATTGCCGCTTTATGTCAGAGGTTCGAATGCCAGAGTCAATCCGGCTTGATGAGGGGACCAGACGCAATTTTCTGTCGCATCTGTGGTATCCATGTCTCCAATGTCGCGGAGGGCAATACAGATGATCTCTGCAGGAGTCCATTCTGTCAGCGCAAAGATTCGAGTAATGCCTCTCGCGCTCGCACTCAAATATGCCTTACGGATCGCGCCTATAGGCTGCAGGAACTGGCCGAGATGGTCAAGGAGCGAACAAGTGCATTGAGACCAGGTATCAATCAAAACAGTTCTCTTAGCATTGTGGTGTTGCCATTTTTGGAACACAACCTCAAGCCCCCGTCCATCGAGAGACTACGTCGAGTTGAAGCTGGTTTTTTAAGGCTTGCAACGTTCGCGAATTCGTTGAATCAAGAGGCGGATTCGCAACCCTCACAACCATCATTACCCATTGAAAGCAACGAACCAACTGCATCTCAATCCGAAGTGAGTGCAAGCGAAAATCGCTTTGCGAGATTGAACGGTGCGGCTTGTGGAACCTGCGGTGGGAAGTGCTGCAATCTTGGGGGAGACGATGCGTTTTTGAATTCCGAAAAATTTCGTGAAATGCTACTCGCGCGACCGGATGGCGGTCCATCGGACATCGTGGCTGAGTACATGGCCAGGATACCAGCGGAAACTTTTCAGGACTCCTGTATATTTCATGGTTTAGCGGGATGTGTATTGGCTAGAGAACAGCGGGCAATCACTTGCAACACGTACCTTTGTACCAGCCTCCAGGAACTCAGGAACTCGATGGACGGTAGCACGTCAGGATTCCTGATGGCCGCAACGAACTTCCGCGACGTAGACAATTCGGAGCTTGAGGTTTATCGCATCAAATTTGTGGACGAGAGCTCAGAATCATGCATTCTTTCCAACGCCAAGGATCGCAGAATGGAATAGCTCGGCGTAAATGTCGCATTTTGAGTGTAGAATGTGTTTAGCTAAAGAGCATCCGCACCAGAGAGCTTGCCAAAATCAGAGAGCGGATCGAACTTTTTGCCACCGAATAAACCACAGATTCCAATTCACTGTCTGAAAAGATTCGGCAGTTGAGGCTCACTTCGAATGTCAACGGAAACAAGTCTGCAATTGCCTCAGCTTTCGACGCGTGTCAAGCGTCTCTTTCCGCTTTATTTTAGTCCGATTGAATCGTTATTCGTTGCGGACGACCGCCCCGACTACCCGATGGCCTTTATCGTGCAGATGACTTTTGCAGGCAACGTGCAGCAGGCCGCCTTCAAGTCAGCCTTGTCGGCTGCGCTTGATCGGCACCCACTCCTTAAATCGCACCGACAACTGGCCAAACAAGGCTTGCCATGCTGGGTGCCTGCTCCCGAAACCATGCCGATCGTGGATTGGGGCAACCACGAGGATCCTATCGATTTGCCGAACGGCGAGTCGATCAACTTGGAAGTTGAAGTGGGGCTACGCATATGGATTCGCGAGCGTTCGGGCTCTGCCGTCATGACGATGCAGTTTCATCATGCTTGTTGCGACGGAATTGGCGGATATCGATTCATTGGTGACTTATTGGCCCTGTATGGTCAACGATTCAGCGACGATCCGTTTCATTACGAACTGTCTGAGCTTGATCCTGAGTTGCTCCGAAATCGGAAGATGCGGATGACAGAATATGCGTTTCGTGGCAAGGCATGGCCTTTGCACTGGCGCTGTTGGAAGGAATGTGCCAAACTATTCAGCATCAAAATCTCTCCGCTTGCTCCCGCGGCCAGAGTTCCGGCGGATTGGAGTCGCGCGGTCTATCCGCAGATAGTCGTCTCTTCCTTTGACCGCGAGACATATACCCGCCTCACGAATGCGGCGAACGAGCTTCAAATAGGAATCAATGACTGGCTAATCGCCGCTCTATTCAAGACGTTACAGAATTGGAATGTGCAGCACCATGCCCCAACCAACACGCGTTGGATTCGAATCATGATGCCGACTGACATGAGGCTTCCTGACGACTACGCAATGCCTGCAGCCAACATTGTTAGCTATACATTTTTGGTTCGCAGCATGCATGAATGCCAAAGCTCGAAATCGTTAGCACCGGGAATCGGCCGTGAAACCGCGTTGATCAAAAAGGAGCGACGCGGACTGTTATTCGGTGATACTCTGGGCGGAGCGATGCGATTCCGTTGGCTTCTTCCGTTCATGGCATCCAGTAAGCGCTGCTTGGCGACCGCGGCATTGTCGAACGCAGGTGATCCGTCCAAACGTTTTGTTGCCAAGCTGCCACGAGACAAAGGCAGAATTATGGCGGGAAATCTGGTACTGGAAAACATCATCGGTGTCCCGCCGCTTCGAATCAATACGCACGTCACCATTTCAATTATCACTTACATGCGGAAGTTATCGATCTGTTTGCGATGTTGTCCGCACAAGTTTAGCGTTGACGATGCGCAGCGATTGAGCGACATGTACACGCAGTCGATTCGCGAATTAGTCGACTAAAGCGAGCGGCTGTTTGTAAAGTAACTACGCTCTGGGTGGCACGCTCTGAGGCTGTGATCTTACGTGGGCGAGTCGCTCTGCGACTCGCTCGCCCGTCGTACTACAGAGCGTGCCACCCGTACCACAGAGCGTGCCACCCACTTAGATGATTCCAACGGCCCTTAGTAATCGGACACTCAGAAAGGCAACGCACGCGGATACGGGGATTGTGAAAAGCCATGCCCATGCCATTCGTTCCACCACGGTCCATTTCAGGGCACTGAAACTCTTGGATGCACCGACACCCATTATTGCCGCCGAAATATTGTGCGTCGTCGAAACAGGTATGCCGTAATGCGTCGCCAAGCCAATAATGGTGGCTGAGGTGGTTTCAGCGACAAATCCATTCACCGCGTGCAATTTCACCATCTTGTGTCCCAGAGTCTTGATGATTCGCCAACCGCCTGCGGCAGTTCCGCTTGCCATTACCAGAGCACACGTGATTTTGATCCACGTCGGAATATCTAACTCTTTCCCGGCGATGATTTCGAGTTTGAGAAACGACATCCAATCGGGCAGATTTCCGAGTCGACCGTCGGCCGTTCCTGAAGATAAAGCCAACGCGATAATCCCCATTGTTTTTTGTGCGTCGTTGGTTCCATGCATAAACCCCATACCGGCGGCGCTAACAATTTGCATTTTTCCAAAGATCGCGTTCACCCAACGAGGCTTCCAACGGCGCAGGGCAAAGTAAAGCACTGTCATGGTTATCATACCTAGTGCAAAACCGGCAAATGGCGAGCCGATCATGGGCACTACGACTTTCCAAAGTAGCCCTTTTCCCTGATACCAATGATCCTTGTTCGGCACGGACCAGATGACGACGTTCCAACGATCTGCCGCCCCTACCGCTGCGCCAACTAGACCTCCAACCAAAGCATGACTAGAACTGCTCGGAAGCCCCCAGTACCAAGTTACCAAGTTCCAAAAAATCGCGCCAACCAATGCGCACAAGATAACCTCTTGGGTGACCACACTCGTATCGACAAGCCCGGACGCAATCGTTTTTGCAACTGCCGTACCCCAGAGTGCCCCTAATAAATTCGTAAACGCAGCCAACAGAACTGCTTGCCGAGGGCTAAGCACTTTCGTGGAGACAATCGTCGCAATCGAATTGGCCGTATCGTGAAAACCATTGATGTACTCAAAGATGAGCGCAACAAGAATTACAATGAGGATGAGCGTCATAGTTGCAATTGGCTAAGAATTTTTCATGACGATGTGAGTGACTGCGTTAGCTGCATCGCGACACCGATCGATAACCTTTTCCAGCAAGTCATGAAGGTCGCGGACCATCATCGCTTGAATGGGTTCGTATTGGCCACCGTAAACGCCCCCCAACAAATTGAGTATGACATCATCTGCTTCGGACTCAATTTCTTGCATCTGATCATTCAATGCCTTCATCTTTTCAAGCGAGGGCATCCTTCGAAGCTGTTTGATCATTTCGGCCAAGGTTGCCGTAGCGCGTTCGATCAAAATGGTTTGCTTCGAAAAATCGACGACTTCCAGCCTTTGCGGAGCCAGATTGAAACGTTCTGCAAATTTCTCGATGGTCTTACAGGTTTTGTAAAGCGCATACGAAAGCATTTCTATGTCCTCGCGTTCGAGTCCAGTTACGAACGTATTCACAAGTTCGCGGCTAATTTCGTCGGTAATAAGCTTGTCATTACCTCGAGCTTTGGCAAAATCATTGAGGGGCTGAGAGTGCTTGCGGTTTTTGAGCAACTCAACGAGAAGATGGGTCAGAGCAAGGGTCTCTGCAGCGCTGGCTTCCAACAAATCAAAAAACTTGTTGTCGCGGCTAAAAAAACTTTGTATCGAGAACATATTATTCAATATCTAGGATCGGGCGAAAATGAGGATTGCCAGCATATCTTACTCGATTTCGGAACCAACGCGAAGGGTATTCGACTCACTCCAAAACGCCCCAGCTTGCCTAACCAAAAGAAGGAACGATTTTTTCCCATCGACTTGCTTCGGGGACGCGAACGGCTTTTGGGATCTTGCGATTCGAATTCGCAGCCGACGGCAATCTCAAACCGACTTCCGCGAACATGCGCAAGGTATAAAAAGAAATGCCCTTTTCATTCCAGAGTTTTCCAAGATGCTTCAATGCGGTCCGAGGATAACCACCGCGAACTGCTTTCCTGGCCCATTTTCCAGGCCCCGCCAAAGCCCGTGACGGGGGGGATGTCAACGCTCGTTCCGTACCTTTTAGCTTTCTTTCCGCATGGGCTTCTCGCATCAATTGCGTCATGAGATCCGACCGCAAATTAGACATGGTCCAGGTGCAACTGGAGGCGTGCAGACGGTAGCAAAGGATCAATTCGTTCGTATTCCCCAGCCGACCGACTCGACTCATTCTGAGCCACAAATCGTGGTCTTCTATCCATTGGTATTGGGGACGAAATCCGCCGATCGCGCGAAACGCCTCGGCCCGCATGATGCTCGCAGGTTGAAAAAGACCGGTCCCACGCGAAAGCAGATTTTTGACAATTGTTTCGTGATCATTTGCGAGCGTTTGAAGCCCGAGCGGTTCGGAATCGATATCGATTTCGAGGATCGCTCCACTCACGGCCACCTGCCCTGAATTCTTTCTCATGAAATCAACTTGATGCATCAATCGACCTGGCATCGCAATATCATCTGCGTCCATTCTGCATATCAATTCCGACTTGGCCATTTCGTGCGCTCGGTTTGCAGCCGAGACCACGCCAGCATTGGATTGATGGACCACGCGAATTCTCGAGTCTCTTTCCGCGAACCAGTCGAGTACCAACGGACTGGAGTCGGTGCTGCCATCGTTGACGCACACCAACTCCCAGTCTTGAAAGGATTGGTCAACGATACTGCCGATGGCTGAAATCAAATGCTTGCCAGCATTGTAAACGGGTAGGACAACTGAGACGGCTGGTTTGTTCATGTGCCTACGCTGCTAACGAAATCGCTCGCATCCATCTACCGAGGCTCAATCGAACCGATTTTTTTTTCGGCAATAGTGTAGTCAGTGTTGGTTTGACTTTTTTTGAGTCGGTCCCATGCAGAGTATTGATTCGCCCGTCCATCGAGTCGTAAGCTTTGCAAAGCACAGCGAACAAGTTGATTTCATCGAGAACCGTCGCGCGGGCCTTGCCAATTTTGTCTAGGCTGCTCTCGCAGACATTCGAATGGACCTGGGCCTGGATGGCGGCGATGGAGCGAACCGGATCATACATATCAATCCTGGCAAAACTACCTCTTGGAAACACCCCGTCGGCGTACGAGCTGCCCGAATAAAAAGGAAAGCTCCAACCCAAAAAGCTGTCCGGCAATTTCTCGGACATATAGTGGTCTGAGTGATCATTTTCTAAGACGATGTGATACTTGTAATCCCAAATTGCGTCTGCTTTATCCGGCATGTCGCGAATTCCGCGACCGAACACATCGATCTGGTCGCCAAAGGCAGATTTCAGTTGCTCGACAAATTTCAACCGCTGCCTATGATCCTCGGTAACGACTTTGTTGCTTAAGATTACACTCAAGTGTTTTGTCTTCGAGGGTGGCGTCATTGATGCAAGCGCGTCATAGTCCAAAACTTGAGGATGCGATCGACACGCATGCATTCCAAAATGCCAGGGTTGGGCTTCGTGCCCTCGAAGGATATTTGCATGTCGGATACCGATATGGCTCGTTCGAACTGCCCCAAACTGGTTAGTAAAGGCTGAACGATACCGGCGAACACTGGGCGGTTCCCCCGTAATCAATATCGTACGATCGCGATCGATTCTGTTCGTTTCACTTTGGAGCAAATTGTCGTAAACAACCCAAGCGTCGATAGGGGCCCCGGTTGGCGTCAACAAAAACTCATGACGACACCAGTTTGCTAAACGCCTTGGAATCTGGCGAAGGATGGGGTCTGTTGGTACCGAATTCGTAATTAGAATTTTTGCCATAATCAAAGTTTATCCGTTATTTGGAAATCAAATCAAGGTCGCTTACCTTCGCGATTGCTATCTATTGCCACTCGTTATCATTGCTACAAGCGTTAAATTCGCTCAACTCCGTTTAGGCTTTCATCCGATAGAGATCACCATTGGTGTTTCCGGAAACGGCGAAGTCGTTTCGGTACTCTAACTGACGAAGGACAAGGCAGAGCAAATGCAAAGCAATCGAATCAAAAGCATTCAAAGGCGCGCCAAACGGAGATTTCTAGCATTGGCGATCGTCGCAACCGCATGCGTTGGGTACAACGCCTTAGTGCTCTTTGCCGAAGAAGATCACCCAATTCAAACTCCAGTCGCCAAGTTGAGCACAACTCCTGGCGTGAAGGCGGTCGGAATTCGATTGGTAAACCCAAACGGGAAATCTTCCACCCCAACCAGCGACTCGGCGGCAACATTGCCAAGCAATGGCCCGGCGTTGCTCTTGCCCCCATCCGCTTCGGATGGGTTTTCGTCTCCTTCGATCAAAGTGGAGGCTTCCTCGCCTCTTCCAATGTTACCAAGCGTTAGTAGTACAGCCAGCCAAAGCCAATCGCCAACTGGTTTTTCCGGCTTAATGCCACCACCCCCGCCTATGTCAGATGTACTGACAAAGAGTCAAAACGGAAAAGTGGTTGTGAAATTAGGAGGTAGCGGCCCGACAAGCTTGCCGGCACCAAGTCAAATCGGAACAAGTCAAATCGGAACCACTGAAGACTTAGTAAGTATTCGAGTCTCGCAACCGTCTGCCATCTCGGAGACAACAAAAATGCCTCCGATATTATTCGAGGGAACAGCCAAAGCAACGGTTCCAGATAGTGCGCAACCAGACCGAACCTCTGCCTCCGCGCCGGTTCGAATTTCCGTTGGAGATAACAAAAATACTGCTCATTCCATTAACCGGACTCCGCAGTTGGTGAAACCCAAGTCTACCCAAATCACTCATTCTGTCATGTTGGCGCAGTCAACTGAACTCGAATTGCCGACCTCCGAAAGTCAAATTAGTGATTTGGGCTCGATGATGGAGGTAGGGTCATTATCCGTTTCTCGCACGATTTCAACCGATTTGATTGGCTCAAGTGCAAAGTCCGGCAAGCAACCACAGCTGCATTTGGCCGTGGCCGGTGCAGTTCAGGAGCCGACTCCCCAACAGGCATCCTCTAGCAGCGCCTACGCTACGGCCAAAAGTGAAGCCATCGATGGCATGCGTCGAAAATTTGACACACGCATCACCAATCAATCACCTATTGCCACTGTCGAGCTTGAGTGTTTATCGGCAACCTCGATGGATCTGACTAGCAAGCTGTGTGGCGTTGCTGTTCAAGACGCTAGCGTTTGCAAGATTTTGCACAGTGAACGATCTGTTTCTCTGGTCGGTAACCAAGTCGGATCAACTTTGGTACAGGTTTGGACTACCGAACTTGGTGAAAAGCCGCAGACGGTGCGTGTAAACGTCTCTCAACCGTGGGGAAACGTTCAAGCGACTCGTAGTGAGGTCAAAGATATCAAGCAGGTCATTGCTCAGAATTTTCCACGGGCCGATGTTAGTATTACTAGTCTAGACGATGGCGGAATCGAAGTAAAAGGAACGACCGATAGTGAGGAGTCGGCGAGACGCATTTTGGAGCTGGTTCGCAAACTCTATCTGGTTCCTGTAAAAGACAAAGTTACTGTGTCCAACTAACTTCCCCTTGGCTGCTTCTAAAGTATTCGATGTACCAACGCTGCAAATCGAATCGACAAAAAACGCGAACGGTCTTGTCTCGGCCTACGTTGCTAGCGTCGGCGCGGTTGTTGGCTGCATTCGCCAGGAAGCAACACCTATTTTTCGCTCGGTCCTCAGTCTTAGGACTAGCGGTTCTCTTCATGAACGGTTCCAGCTTTGCGCAGAACTGGCACGATAAAGTAATATCGAGTGTAAGTTCGTATCAATTTCTTCAAGAGACTCCTGCTGGAAGCTTCCCGTTGGATTCACGTGCAGTCCCTTTTCAAGCTGGCGAGAAGGCTGTTTCCAATCGTTTGAAGCTCGAGGCACGGCAGGCAGCTTTTTCGCCACCAGGTTCTGGTCATCAGCCGGAAACAGCAACGACGGCTCAATACGAGACTCCCGCAACGGTATCAACCATCGGAAGTGGTGTTTCGATGGCTTCACAAATGCCCAATCCGCCGATGCCTGCGAATCGCACTGCATCTCTACCTACGAGAAGACTTGGCTGGCAAGACAAACTGGGGCTCGATACAACACTTCCTAACTTCGTCGTCGGATATGAATCCATTCACTTTCAACGCAACAATGATTCGATTGGCCCCTACTCGCAAGGCGATGGCCTCGATCGTTTTGGGCAGGACGTATCGGGTAGATATACGTTCTCAAGGCTTTTAGGAAACATCGATAGGCTTGAATTCAAATTCACAGGTCCGTTGCATTGGGATCGTCAATCGGCGACAATTGGCCCAGTGAATTCCAATCTGCCGGCGTCCCTTGCAACCGCATTCGATAGCGCCGACCACCATCATCAATCACACTCGGTCCGTTTATCCTCTTATGAATTGAATCGAAGCTCTTCCGGGGATGAATTATCGAAGTTCTTTTATGGACTCCGGTTTTTCGATCACGAGGAACGCTATCGTCTTGACGCTACCCGCGGGGGGCTTGCTAGTCAATTTCGACTTGAGACAAACAACTTCCTTGCAGGGGGGCAAATCGGAATGAATTTTTTCCGCCCAATGAGTCAAAGACTTTCTTTCGGATTTGGTACTGCCGTGGGACTATATGGGAATTTCGCAACGGGATTCCTTAACGCAACGAACAGTATGTCGACACTGGCGGATGCGAATGAAAGAAGTGTTCGCATTACTTCCATGTTCGAGGGCTGCGGACTAATCCAATTCAGGATATCGCAAAACATAGTTACGAGCGCTGGCTATGAAGCTTGGTACTTTACTGGCTTGGCCACCGCTGCTGGTCAACCCCTCTCAAACCTGACACCGGGAATGCCTTTTTCTTTGCAAACGGGAGATGACCAACTCTTTCGTGGCTGGACAGCCGGTCTTTCTGCACGTTTCTAATACGGATGCGGTCGAACTGTAGCATGCAGCCTTGAATCGCTTCCATTTTCCGATGACAATCTGAATCTGAAATCGCAGATATCGGTTCGCCTAAAATACGTCAGGAATCACCGTGAAGTTGATTATAGCAATCGTGCAACCAAGCAGATTGGAGGAAGTCAAAGAGGCTCTTACGGAAGTGGAGGTTTTTCGTTTGACCGTTTTGGATTGCCTCGGTTTTGGACGACAAAAAGGACAAAAGAACGCATTTCGTGGACACGATGTGTCCGTGAACCTTCTCCGAAAAGTCCAGCTTCAGATCGCCGTCAATGACGAATTTGTTGAGCCTACGATCAACGCAATTCTCAAGGGTGCAAAGACTGGCGAAAAAGGTCAAATCGGTGACGGTAAGATCTTTATTCTGCCTATGGACGACTGCATTCGGATTCGAACAGGTGAACGAGGACCAGAGGCAATTTAGCCTTTCGCTATGAACACGTCATCTGGGCCCCTCATTCAAATAGCGAACGTATCGAAGATTTATCAATTAGACGAAGTCGAAGTACGTGCGTTAGACGGAATCAATCTCGAAATGGAACGCGGCGAGTTTTCTGCGCTGATCGGACCAAGCGGATCTGGAAAATCGACCTTGATGAACACCCTCGGCTGTTTGGACCGTCCGACCAATGGCAGCTACTTGCTCAGCGGTGACGAGGTCGTCAACATGACCCGAGACCAACGCGCGAGAATTCGAAACAAGCATATTGGCTTCGTTTTTCAAAACTTCAATCTGTTGGCAAGGACGTCGGCTCTCGAGAACGTCGAATTGCCGCTCATGTACGGGGCTGCGATTACGGCAAAGCAAAGGCGGGAACGAGCCAAGGAATTGCTCGCTCTTGTCGGCTTGACCGATAGAATGGATCATCATCCTGGTCAATTGTCCGGTGGTCAGCAACAACGGGTCGCCATTGCCCGCGCACTTGCCACGCATCCTTCGATCTTAATGGGAGACGAACCGACAGGGAACCTAGACACGAGAACCAGCCGCGAAGTAATCGAGTTGTTTCGCAAACTCAACGAGGAGCAAAGCCTGACCGTGATACTGGTAACGCACGATGTGTCTGTTGCCAGAAACGCACGTCGCAATATCGTTTTGCGAGACGGTAAGATTATTGCGGACACTCTCGATCACGATGCCGCTTCGCTCGCTTTGAAAAACTCCCAAGAGGTGGTATGAAAGATATTGCAATCATCCTCGCCGCTGCAGGCAAGAGCACTCGGTTTCGAGATCCCTTTTTCAAAAAAGTCTTCACGCTAGCGTCGGGCAAACCGGTATGGCAGCACAGCGCGCAGCTATTCGCCGAGCATCCTCGGGTTGGCCAAATCATTATGGCTATTTCGCCTGAGGACATCGACTTGGTCCAAGAAAAGTACTCAGGCAATCTCTCCATGCTGGGTGTAGAAATCGTGTTGGGTGGCGAAGAGCGATTCCACAGTATTCGCAATGCGCTCGAGAAGGTTCGCCCTGAAATAAAACTAATCGGTGTCCACGACGCGGCCCGCCCTTGTTTAACCAAGCAATCCTTTGATGCCGTCATCGCAGCTGCCGATCGAACAGGTGCTGCGATCTTAGCATCTCCCATCCGTGCTACGGTAAAGCGCTGCGGCAGCAACGATACAATCACCGAGACAGTTGCACGCGTTGGACTCTGGCAAGCGCAAACACCACAGCTGTTTAAAGCCAGTATCCTAAAAACCGCCTACGCCAAGATGAAAGGCAAACCGACCGACGATTCGCAAGTGGTCGAGCAAAGCGGTGTCGCTGTGGTATGCGTCGAGGGTCCCGAAACCAACATCAAGATCACGACCAAAGAAGATCTCAAAATCGCCGAATTTTTTCTCAAGGTTCCTCAACGAACCCGTGACAATCCGTTCTTTTGATTTTCCATTGTTCGCTCTGACGCTAGCAGCGTCAGCCACGTGGTGGACGCTAGCAGCCACGTGGTGGACGCTGCTAGCATCCTGTGTTAGTTCTATCACCAATTATTTCTTCAATGGCTTGTCCGGTGCTTTGTTCTCTTTGCGATAGTCCCAAGGGGCCATCGGCGATTCCCTGGCCCATAGTCCTTTACGACATCTAGCCAACATCGGCCCATTGACGATTCTTGGCGCTCGTCAGTACCGCGTCGCAAACCTTTTGGGTTTCCAGGGCATCGCGGAACGATGGATGGGCTTGCTCGCCTGTCTCGAGACTCTTGAGAAAATCGGCTACTTGGTGAATGAACGAATGTTCGTAACCAATTTGCAAGCCTGGTACCCACCAGTTTCCCATGTAAGGCTGATCGCCATCGGAAACGTGAATACTCCTCCAACCTCGGACCTTTGATTCATCGGCGTGATCGAAATACTTCAATCGATGTAGATCGTGCAAATCCCAACCGATACTCGCGTGCTCGCCATTGATCTCAAACGTATAAAGTGCCTTGTGCCCACGCGCATATCGGGTCGATTCAAATAGGCCTAACGATCCATTCCCAAAATGGCAAAAGAAACTACAAGCGTCGTCGATACCAACCGGTTGCTTCGTGCCCGTTTCCGAGTGCATTCGTTCCTTAACAAAAGTTTCGGTAACCGCAGAGACATCTCGTATCGATCCATTGAGCCAAAGAGCCGTGTCGATACAGTGAGCTAACAGGTCCCCTGTTACCCCGCTACCGGCCGCCTCCACGTCCAATCGCCAAGTCCCTGCGCCCCCTTGAGGTACGTCCGCATTGATGGTCCAGTCCTGCAAGAAATTGGCTCGATAGTGAAAGATTCGGCCAAGCTTGCCTGAATCGATGATCTGTTTGGCGAGCGTGACGGCGGGAACGCGCCGATAGTTGTACCAAACCATATTGGCGACGCCGGCTTTTTCAACCGCTTGGCACATCTCTTCGCCTTCGGCAGCATTCATGGCCAAGGGCTTTTCGCACAAAATCATTTTGCCGGCTTTGGCAGCCGCGATTGCGATCTCCTTGTGAATATTATTCGGCGTGCAGATATCGACCGCATCAATGTCCTTGCGTTCAATCAACTTGCGCCAATCCGTTTCAATCGATTCGTAGCCCCAGTTGCCGGCAAACGACTTGGCCTTTTCCGCATTGCGGGCACACAAAGCCTTCATGACCAGCTTGTACTCGCTTGGGAAAAAGTGATTCGCTTGAGCATAAGCATTCGAGTGAGCCTTGCCCATGAATCCGTAGCCGATCATGCCAATACGTAGTTCTTTCATCTTTGTCTTTATGTTGGGTTGGAAGGAGGGTAGTTCGTCAGTATTGCGTATCGATAGCGACAAGTGGGAAGCCTATCCCACGAGGTGAATTGCTACCATCCGTGCGATTCACGGACACGGAGCATTACGTCTAAAATCGAGTTCCAAGTAGCGGGGTTTTCAAGCGTTGCATTAGGAAACATGCAGCCGTCCCAACAAATGTGCTTGATTCCACGCGAAGCCGCATCTTTGAGCCAAAAGCCGGCGCAACGCACAATGTCCAGCTTCCCATTGGGGTCGTCTGCCGGGCAGTGCTTTCCCGTCTTGTCGTGAGCGCCCGCGCCATGCACTTGGCCATCGTTTTGGGCGACGTGAAAATCGATAGTCCAAGGCCGAAGCTTGTCAGTCATTTTCTCATACGCCGCATAAAACTCAGCTTCCGAATATCCGGGTTGAAGGAGTGCATACTCAGGAGCGTTGTAGCCCATCAAATACAAGTAGGTGTGCGCAAGGTCAGCTTGGAATCCCAGCGCCTCGGGCATTCCAACCCCCTCGAGTACATCGAGCATGTCTTTCCAACTATGCATCCCTGCCCAACAGATTTCGCCTTCGGCCGCCAACCGCTGCCCGTGGTCCTTGGCTATCTTTGCGGCCTCTTTGAACGTATCGACAATCGCTTGCGTGTTTGCCTTCTTGTCCTGGCGCCACTTTTCAATTCCGAACTCGGCACTATCGATTCGAATCACGCCATACTTACGAACTCCATGTTTCTCGAAAATGCCCGAGATACGACAAGCCATTCGAACCGCTGAAAGAAATTTTTCCTTGGCGACCGCATCGCCCATCGCCGAATCGCCAACGGTACCAGGCCAAACCGGAGCGACCAACGATCCGACAGAAAAGGAATGACTTGCAATCAATTCAGCGATTCGATTGAGCTCGGCATCACTCGCGTTGGGGTCGGTATGCGGGAAGAAAAGAAAATAGTCGATCCCATCAAATTTTTGACCGTTGACAGACGCCGCAGCGGTCAATTCAAGCATATGTTCTAGGCTAATCGGCGGTTCTTGGTCGGGGCCATCCCCCTTGCCAACGAGACCAGGCCACATCGCATTGTGAATCTTTGGAGAGGACTTACTTGGCATACTAACTCCGGTGCAATTGTTTGTTTAAGAAGGGTTGAAATGATTTGCCTGCGACGACGTTTTACGATTGTGTTTTCCATGCGCCATTGAGTGGCATATTGGCGTGCGCATCTGGACCGAAGTAGCGAAGACCAACAAGCGGCTCGCTACCTGTGTTCTCGATTTCAACACCACGCGCAGATGCCTCGTGGCTAATAAACACCTCGTCCTCCGTGTTTTGACCGAATCGAATCATGGCAGGCGTCTGCAATGCGAGCTTGCCGATGCGCCCCTTGCCTTGTACGGTGATCCAGCCGCTGGCTGCATTGTCCTTGAGCACACATCGAGCACCTGGCTCAACGGTCAGCTCCTTGGCACTGAAAAGTTGCTCTCGATCGATCGTGCCATACACAATCCACTTGTCCGTGAAACCTTGGCCGCTCATTTGCGTGTCGGTAACCGGTTCGATGTAGTTGCTATCTTTAAAATGCGTGTCAACGTTTTTGTCCCAGTCCAGTTGACCAATAATGAAATCTAGGTCTTGGTGTTTTTCTGGCGGCATATCTTTGACCAGCAACGACCAAGGTACATATCTTCCCTCAACTATCGATTGATACATACCGAACACATCGCTGCCCCATTGAGGCTCGTAGGTGCATAACGAGCCGGGTGCATGCAAGACACCTGGCGGAATCAGCCAACCAGTACCCCGCTTCAATCGATAGGCTCGAGACAAATCAAGGATACCGTTATCACCTTTGTTCCAATTCTCTAAGCAACGTCGCAAGTCGTGCTTAGTAGTTCCTGGTTCCAAACCCATAAAGGTATAGGAGAAGTTGTTGTCCACATTGTTGTACTGAGGGGGGAAGTAGTAGCTTTCCGGCTTGCCTTCCTGCCCGACCAACTTTGCATCCTTTTGCGACTGGTGCATGTGGTGAGGAATCGGTCCCATATTGTCGAAAAACTTGGAGTAGACAGGCCAGCGTGAATACTTTTTGTAGATCGCCTCGCCCACCAATTTCGTTCCGAGCTCGGCAACCGCATCTTTCAGCAAAAACTTCTTGCCTTCGAATAGACAGAAACTCAGTCCCTCGTGCCACACGCGGCCATCGTTTGCCGCTTGAGTCGTGCTTGAAAACCAACGTTCATCAATCCCGCCGCGGTTTGCTCCAAACGCATACAGGTCTCCCGGGTACAGTTTGATTCGGCGGCCAGGATGCAAAAAGCTTCGAGGAACCCAAGTGGGTGTCAATCGAAGCAAACCATCGCCAGCGTCGAGCGCCTGTCCTAAAACCTTGGCCACACTGTCGGCAGTAACCAAACCCTCATCCAAACCTGTTCCAGCCATTCAGCAACTCATGTTTCGGTATTTAGAAAATTGATGTAGCACGGATTCGACCGCGCTGTCCTAACCCCTTTTGAGTAGCACCCGCGCCGCAATCCAAATTTCAGGCTCTGTTGTATTACGGAAAGAAGTCATTTTCAAGGTGCCATGGCATTTCGAACCGACCGGAATGGCTCTAGAAAATAGTACGCAAACCCGATAGTTTACCCTTGAGGTATTGCATGTCGGAATATTCGAAAAAGTCGATGCACCCAGGTTCTCAAATGGTTTGGCAAAGGGTCGTATGGACAATCACAATCAGCCTGTGTTCCAGTGCTTTCTTGGCTGCGCAGGAGACAGCAACCTGGGTGCCTGATCAAATCCAACCTGCAGATTCATTTGCTGGAGCCCAATCGTTTGATAATGGCAACTCAGAAGGTCTGCCTAGAATAAAGAGTTTGGGCAAGCTGGTTTCCATCGAGGGGAAAGCGGGCGACCGCGGTACGCTTCGGGAATACCGTGAGCCCACTGGTGGCGAATTGGATACGGGGGCTGAGCTCAAATTTGATCCCGACGCCAATTCCGATTTAAGATTTCCTCGATTGTCCTACTTTTCACAAGAACCCTACTTAAACTACCGTTCGGACGAAGAATCGCTCAGCTACTTGCCCGGCGATGGAGATCAATTTGGTTGGTTGTCCTTTGAATCGTCCCCCTACTTAGGCCGCGGCTATAAATCCGGGATAACGACCGCCATCAATATTCATTTATTATCTGGCCCCAACTTGGTTCCCCTTCCTCCTCGATTGTACGATTTTTCACTCGGGTACCAGAGGCGAGGACGAATCAAAGACTACATGAGTTACGATCTCGCCACAACCATCGGTGTTTTTAGCGATTTCGAGGACAGCGCTAGAGACGGAGTTCGATTTCCTGGGCATGCGGTAGGAATGCTCCATCTCAAACCGGAATTGGATTTTGTTTTCGGTGTGGATTACTTGAGCCGCGATGACATCAAGTTATTGCCCGTGGGAGGCTTTTCATGGCGCCCTCAAGCGTTGCCTGACATGCGTTTCGATCTCGTGTTCCCGCGACCACGCATCGATTATTCCATCGACATTCAATCCAAGATTTACTTGGCTGGCAGATTGGGGGGCGGCACGTGGGACATCGAATTCCCAAACAACGACAACGATGTGATGACTTACCGCGACCTGCAGTTCCTGCTCGGCTTTGAGAATCGCAACTCGGATGGGCATCTATCTACTGTCGAGTTTGGCTATGTCTTCGATCGGAGACTGCAATTCCGAACGCTATCGCAATCGACTGAGTTCGATGACGCGTTTGTGCTTCGATTCGTTACACGCCATTAGCTGTCCTGCGCCTGGCGTGGCCGACGCTGCTAGCGTCGGTTCGGATGCTGGCAGCATCCGCCACGTCGACTTACTTCTTGATTTGGAAGTCGAGTTGGCTCTGCCCAAACTTGCGCGCCTTCATATCTTCGACTGTTAGTCGCAGTTGATAATTGCCGGCCGAAATTTGCTGTGGCATGTAGATTTTGTACACGATAAAGTAGTCGCGTCGGTGATTTTGACAAATCTCCGGTTCCATAGGGAGCAACTGGTCTGCGACTTTTCGTCCCTGCGAATCGAGGATCTCATAACTTCCTTGAAGTTGCGTCTCAAAGCCTTCTTTGACTTTGTTCGCAGCTACGTTCTCAATTTCGCAATACAGAAGCAACTCATCGTCTGGCTTGAAGTGGTATTTTGGAAACTTGGTGATAACCCCGTATCGTTCAACTTCGGTGCAAAATGCGACGGACTTCACCTCGAGGTTGCTAGCTGCAGCAAGATGATTGGTCGCTTCTCGCTGGCTATTCATGACCAATGACCAGTGCCGCGAACGCACCGGCATTGCATCTGGATTGCTTGCTTCATAGAGGGCTTGCATCTGGTGCTGGAAGTAGTCTTTTTCACTGTCAGACAGTTTTTCAATTGGACGCATTGCATCGGCCAGTCTTCGCTGACTGACATAGAGCATTCTAAGGGTCACTTCCTGGCTGACTCGCAAATTTTCATCGCTGGCAGAAATTTCTTTGACTTGTTTTTCAAGTTGTTCGATAGCCTGACCTAACAACTGTCGCCATTGGGAGGAGTTGGTGGGTTGAACCGCATTTCCCATCGGAATTGGTAGCAGCGGAATGGATTTACTATTGCTCAGCGGTGCGACGGCCGACGCCTGAACGACATTGTTTCCAGTACCCTCCGAACGGTCGACCAAGGGCGGTACCATCGCGATCGCCGTTACTAGATTTACGTCATGATTTTTGGATGAAACGGCTTCCGCGGAGGCGAGGTTATCACGCACGCCGTTTTCTTGTTCGACGAGGCTAGTATCGGTCATCCGGAAGGACACCTTATTGCTCGTCCCACTTGCCTTTGCTCCGATTGGTGCTTCCGAAATCGCAACGGAATCGCGACTAGCGGGAATTCGATCCTCTGCGCTCGCTCGACTCTCGCTTGTCTGCGATTTAGATTTTGACAAGCCGGTTGTTGCAATGGATTCCGAACGCTGAACTGCATCCAATTGCTTTTTGAGAATATCTCGGTACGCGGCAGGCAGAGATGCAAGTGCTCCGTCAATGTCGATTTCTTGATTCGATGTGTTTAGTAGCGTTGTTGGCGTTCGATCGATTGCATCAGGATGGTCGCTTGCTGGACCATATCCAACCAGGCCGCTCCGCTTTGATTTGGCGTTTCGCTCGCTCGCGACATTATCACGGTCGGCATCCAATTTGTTGGCTTTTTCAAACCTACTCGGCGTTTTGAGATCATAGACATTCGGTCGGGGAACTTTACTGGCTGGCGATTGAGGCAGTTCCCAGTCGTCTTGTTCCGCCATCATCCTCGTGAGCTCTTCGTCGCGAGCGCGAAAGCCCATTTGCTGACAGCCTAAAAACGTGACCGATGAGCCGATCCAAGATAAAATCGCAATCCTTTGCAGACTTTGTCGATTAAGAGACCAGCCGGTGAAACGGATGCTTGAACGAAAAGTTTTTTGCACGTTCGACGTCATGGAATTGTCTACCCGGAGTTTACGATGCGACAGATTGAGCTTCGACGCTGGATGTAGTCTTTGCCTCTTCCGCAAGAACCTCGTAGGCCAAAGACATATAGTCCTCAGACCCATGGCTATTGGGGGCATACGCAAAAATGGACTGTCCAAAACTTGGGGCTTCGGCCAGCCGAATGTTGCGACGAATTTTTGTTTGAAAGAACTTGGCTTGCGCCCAGACCGGACTTTGGGCCGCACTCACATGCAAGAACTCTTCGACGTCACGGCTAACCTCAGCGGCGAGTCGCGTACCTGATTCGTACATGCAAAGCACGATCCCCTCCAGCTTCAGGCTTGGATTCAATCGCTTGGCTACGAGCTCAATGGTTTTGAGCAACTTGCTCAACCCATGCAGCGCCAAGAAGTGTGGTTGGAGTGGCAAGAAAACCTCGTCTACCGCCGTCAATGCATTGAGAGTGAGCACTCCCAAGGATGGCGGGCAATCGAGAATCATGAAATCGAAATCCGATTCATCCATCTCGATTTTGTCTTTCAAAATAACTTCGCGTCCCACTTCACCAGCTAGCTCCATTTCGGCCGCCGCCAGGTCCAGACTGGCTGGCGCAATGGCTAAGTTTGGCAACACCCAACGTCGGACGTGCTCCAAAAGCGCATCGCCACATAAGAGATCATAGATACTGGTTTCGTTGTCGTTGAGAGTCAAGCCGAGATGCAATGAAGCATGTGCTTGAGGATCTAGGTCCAAGACACAGACCTTTTTGCCGCATTGCGCAAGCCCAGCCGCTAAATTAACGGCAGTGGTTGTCTTGCCGACGCCACCTTTTTGATTGAGAACAGCAATTTTTCGCATCGTCAAATTGTCTCTTGTTTGCGTTGAGTCTTGACGTCTGCCGTGATTGACCAGATGAAACGGGATTCCATTTTGGTCAACGCTCCTTATCGTTCATTGACACTTTGATTGGCAGATTCTGCCCGACATTAGCAAATGATCGGGGAATGAATCCAGGTCAAACCGTCTAGCCAGTTGACAAATCCAACAATTCGAACATCCTTTTGGTGTGGGGCAAACGTCTCGCCGCCGGAAGTCGGCGAAAAGTCGCAACCGGCGGATGCGACCTACTGTAGGTGCGACTGAGTCGCTCAAATCAAAGCTATACCAATGATTTCGTTGACGTTAATACTTCGCAGTGTGCCCCGGGGGGGCATGGTTACTGTCGATCGCACAATTCGTGGACTCAGTCCCAAGAAAGTCAAAGCGTGAGAAAGTTTTTTATAGCTGGCAATTGGAAGATGAACTTGTTGCGGGACTCTTCGGTTGCTTTGGCACATCAACTCATGGACCAACTGCACAGCATCGGGAACGTGGATGTGGCTGTCTGTCCACCGAGTGTCTACTTGCACGATGTCGGAGCTGCACTTCGTGGCAGCCGGATCCATCTGGGGGCACAGAATGTTTATCATGCTGCCGAAGGTGCGTTTACAGGCGAGGTCAGCTGCACCATGCTCAAGGATCTTGGCTGCAACTACGTCATTATCGGGCACAGTGAGCGTCGAGCGATTTTTGGCGAAACCGATTTGGATGTTAATACCAAACTAAAGGCGGCGTTAAAGGCGGGACTGACCCCAATTGTCTGCATTGGAGAAACGCTGGCACAACGCGAAGCAGGCGAAACGCAGTCCGTGGTGCGTGGTCAGTGTACCCATTCACTCGCCGGCTTGACCGCCGAGCAAATGGCGAAAACGGTGCTAGCGTATGAGCCGGTTTGGGCCATCGGAACAGGCAAAACTGCCACACCGGCACAGGCCGAAGAAGTACATGCGGATATTCGTCAGTTGCTCCAGGGCTTGTTTGACGCTTCGGTCGCAAATTCGGTAGTCATTCAGTATGGTGGGAGCGTGAAGGCTGACAATGCAAACGAGCTTTTGAGCCAGCCGAACATCGACGGTGCGTTAGTTGGGGGAGCGTCGTTAAAGGCCGAATCTTTCCTACCAATCGTTCAGGCCGCCATGAAAATTAAGAAATAGCGACACTTCTCGCCCGACACATTGTCAAGATTCGGTTGGCTTTTGAAACGGCACAGTGTTAACATAAATGCGATCCGACGATTCGACGTTATGATTTTTCATATACCCGTAGTCTTTGCGAGACAAAGGTGTGCACAGCGGATTGACGGAAATCGATCATAAGTCGGGTGAACCTCGCGCTAGCGCATTGCGGCTGATTAGCCGAAGGCCGCTAGCCTACGGTTTGCCGCCCATGTTGTGATCAACGCCCAAACTTAACGTCAAGGACACGGTTTGCCATGAAAAGCATTTTTAGCATCGCACTTAATGCAACCCTGTTTTGGCTTGCCTTTTTGATTCTCGCAAAAGATACAAACCTCAATGCAGATACATTTCAGATTCGTGAGGGTGGTACGATTTCCGGGATGATTCTTAATGACCCATCGAGCGCCGTACTCAAAATCCGTACCAACGATGGAATCGTGCTGGAAATCGCGAGTAGCAAAATCAAGCGGGTTCCTATCTCTGCTGAAGTGGAGCAAACATACAAGACCATGATTTCAAAGGAAGACACGGCAGAACTCCATCGAGCCCTTAGCCAAGACTTAAATCGCGATCATAAGTATCTTTCGATGGCCCACAAAGAAAGAGTCGTAGAGCTAGAGCCAAGCGATGAAAACTGGGGGGCACTCGGCTATTTCAAAGACCCGAAAACAGGTGAGTGGGTTCGTCGAGACTTCATCAACAAGCGAAAGGGAATGATGTACGAAGGCGGGAAATGGGACACCCCTGAATCCCGAGCAATCGATGAGGCAGAAAAAAAATTAAAAACGGAGGTGGGCAGTGTAAATAAATTGATTGAGCTACACCTGAAAAACCTTTCCGACGGGGGACCAAAGGGGCAGAAGGCGATTGAGTTCTTTAATAATTTGAATGACAAAATGGCAATCAAGAAGATCTATGAAAAGTTGCTTGGCGACTCAAATGGTAGATCCGAAATGTATATGCAGATCCTGGCAAGGATGCCTGGTACCTCTGCTTGCGGGGTCTTTGCCGAAATTTCAATGATTAATCCGAACGAAACATTGCGAGGCCATGCCATCGAGTTGCTTGAGAGGACGGAAGCCAGTCGCGAATTCGCATTCAACTACTTCACGAGCGTGATTAGAAATTCCAAGTCAGCTCCTGCATACGTCGACCGGGCTGGAACGAACGTACAAGGCTTTCTCGACAAGCGAGCGATTCCAACGCTGATCGATAGACTAATAACCAAAGTCAAAAGGGAGACCTCGATACCGGGTCAAAACACGTTCAGTAAGGATGGCGGTTCTTCGTTGAGTACTGGGCCCCAAAAGGTTGAGATGCAGTACGACCATAGACATCAGTCGGTGTTAGGCGGACTACTTGCACTCGCTGACGGAGCCAACTTTCAGTACGACATTCCCCGTTGGCGAGAATGGTATGCCTATACATACGCCAAGTCCAATTTGGATTTGCGACGAGACGAGTGAAGGTAGCCGTACTCGAATATTTGTGCGGTGGCGGGTTGTTATGCGATCCGACGTCGCCGACCATCTATCAACCCCTTTATCGAGAAGGGATGTCGATGCTCTCTGCATTGGCAACCGACCTAATGCAATGTGGGCATGAAGTGCACACTTGCTTGGACTCAAATGCAATTGCCGGTCTCTCGGTTCATAGCGTGTCTACATCTTGTACGGGATTGCGCATCTGCGAGGTTGACATCGATTGGATGGAGCGTTGGATTGAGGTTGCATTGCGATGCGATCGGACCATCGTCATCGTCCCTGAACTTCATCAAAATTTGGCGAGAATCGTCCAAGCGCTTCGATCGGCAGGTGCGACGGTCGTGGCTTCTTCACAACGCTTCCTTCAAGCCACCAGCGACAAGTTGGAGGCAGCGGGCCTTTTTCAAAAATCTGGCGTTAGCCATCCTGTAACTCAGTCATTGACACGTTTTAAGTCGTCAAAAAGCCACGATCTAATTCTAGATAGGTCATTGCCTGTGACGTTGAAGCGGCGTGATGGAGCGGGTTGTACCGAGATGATGTATTTCGCAAGCGAGCAAAGGCTAACGGGATGGTTGAACGAGCCAGATTCGTCCCAGTTGTCGGATGACGACTGGATCGTTCAGCAATGGCACGATGGCATAGCTGCTAGTATGGCAATCATCGCAAGCGACGAATGGAGAGTACTAGGAGGTGTAGAACAACGGATCGAGCTACTCCCCGTTACCGTTGGCTCACTGTCCAGTTCGCGTGATGTCTTTGCGGTCTCATACGGAGGTGGCATTGGACCACTAACGGTTGTTCCCTATGAGCTTCTAGATGGATTGGCCTTGCGGGTTCGCGCTGCTCTTCCAAGCGGAGCATTGGGATGGATTGGAGTTGATTTCATCATTCCAACTTCGATGGGAAGCTTAGCGGATCTATTTGTGATTGAAGTCAATCCGAGATTGACCACCAGCTACCTCGGGTATCGAAAATGGTATGGTCACGAGTTATCCGAGCAAATCTTAGGAAACAAAATGCCATCGGTTTGGAAGCGAAAGAACGACCTCGAGCGAATCGAGTTTGGCTCATTTTGAGGTCTCAAGGCGAGCGACCAAGACCGTGTAAAGTCACTCTCGGCAAGAGTGACCTACGGTAGGTCGCACCTGCCGGGTGCGACTTTGGGAACGCAGTCCAATGTTTTCGTTGACAGAAATCCTTCACGGCGCAGAGGCCCTTAAAGGACAGGCGAGAGATAGTGTCTAGGCGATCGGCAGAATTGACTAGCTGATCGGGAGAGCCCGAGCCTGGTCTGTGCGACGAATAGCAGTTTAGGAATTTTGTTTTGATGTGATTTTGATTCCGCGTTAAGGATGGCGGTCGAACGTTTCCTCGGAGCAACTGGAACGTTTCGCTCAGTAAAAATTAGTGTTCGATTAGCGAAGATTAGTGTTCCAATCGTTCGTTGCCGCACGCATGTACTTGAACAACTGAGCTTCGTGGTCAGAGCAAAGTTCCTTCATTGCCTTCAATTCGACGACAATTTCTCCAAAGACGAGCATGTCTGGTCGATACTTGGCGGTTAGTATCCTGGCTTTATAGAAAACATCCAATTCTGCTTTCGAGAGGAAAGGAATACTTCGCATCTGCGGTTCGATTTCAAGGCTCTGCTGGTAAACCTCTTCGGCAGGGCAAACGCATACTAAAGTGCTGTGAGGCCAAGTAGTTGCGTCAGGTAGTTGTCATTCCATCCCGCCATTCGACGCTGCATAGCGATACTTTCTT
>JAYVPJ010000027.1:0-32502 GCA_043757445.1 Pirellula sp.
GGGCAGTTTGCGTCTCAAGAGAAAAAGAGCCGGATGGAACACTGAATTTCTTGAACAGGTGTTGAAAAACATTTGATTTTTCATGCGATGGCCCTGGGATGACCCCGAGGCAATTCAAGCATGGAGTTAGTCGGTTATGGAGAATCAAAGCGATCTTGGGTTCATGTGTTATGCCGTCCGATTTCCATCGCTTGGAAATGCTGTAGGTGTAATGCCTTGGAATCCCAACCAACTAGATATTTGGTCGGCTGAGCTTGGTCGCGATATCCAGGCAGTACATTCGGCGAGATTCATTTTGGAAGCATGGCATCCTTGGTTCCAATGGGAATGCGGCAAGTTCGATCCAAAAGTTGCGTTGGCATTTTGGGATATCGTTCATCGAAGAGTCTATCTTGACCTCGTGACTCAAGATTTGAGTTACTCGGCATAAGTTGGTTTGCCAGTGACTACTAACTCAAAGCTCCCAGCCATCCGAGATCAAGTTCCCGTTCTCGTTAAAGCTGCCGGTGATTCAGCCAAGTTCGCTTGGGAAGAATTTTTTTATGGCCGAATCCGAAGCGAACACACACGACGTGCCTACTTCCGAGCGGTAACCTATTTTCTGACATGGTGCGAAAAACAAAATGTATCGCTAAAGCAAATAAGTCCGGCTCATGTTGGGCTCTACATGGACAGTCTAAGCGTTTCGATATCGAGCAAAAAACAAGTCCTTGCCGGTCTTCGCCATTTCTTCGACGGAATGGTAACTCGGCACGCAATTGCGTTGAACCCTGCCCTATCTGTTCGAACCGAACGCTATTCCGTTATCGAAGGAAAAACGCCCGAGATCACAATCAAACAAGCTCGTAAGCTATTGCAATCCATCGATACCACCAACGTTATCGGGCTTCGCGATAAGAGCATCATCGCAATCCTGATCTACACTGCCGCAAGAGTTGGTGCAGTCTCGAAACTCATGGTAAAGGACCTGTACGACTCCGGCGATCAATACTGCTTGCACTTTGATGACAAAGGAGGCAAGTCGCGAGAAATCCCCGTTCGATTCGATTTACAAACACTCTTGTTCGAATATCTTCAGTCCGCAGATACGTTGCTAGGCAACGATAACGATCGGCCATTTTTCACGACTACCATAAGAAAGACTAAGGAGCTAACACTTCGGCGAATGAAAGAGAACGACATCGGTCGAATGGTCAAGCGTCGAATGGAAGCGGCTGGCTTGCCCAAACGCTTGTCCCCCCACTCATTTCGAGTCGCTACAATTACGGACCTATTGGGGCAAGGTGTTCCTTTGGAAGACGTCCAGTTACTTGCAGGACACGCAGACCCAAGAACCACGCGTCTGTATGATCGACGGCAAAAAAAGATCACGCGGAATATTGTTGAGCGGATTTCAATTTGAGGCTCACATTCCAGTCTCCAGGTCGCTGCTCCGTTACAACTCGCAAATTGCGAGTGTCGACAGAATCGGCTATGAAAAACCTGCAAAAGGGAGCAAACCATGAAGACCGAAACCATCCTCTCACTGACGCCGCATTCGAAGGCCAAGACCGATTGCGAGGTTTCTGGTCACGCGATCACCGATCATTTTGTTGACGTCAACAAAACGATTCAGATGCCATCGCGATTAAGAAGGAATTCGTAGCGTCTATTAGGAACAATCAATGAAATTCGAAAACGAGCAGCATTTCTATTCACCTAGCGACTTAGCCAATCATTTGGCTTGTTCCCATCTTACTGAGCTTGAACGGCAATACTCTTTGGGTGAGATCAAACTTGAGTTTCATTCGAGTGCCATGCTGGAACTATTGATCGAACTCGGAAGGAAACACGAACAAGCCTACCTCACCTATTTGATGGAAAGCGGCAAGTCAGTTGTCTCGATGATCGATGCCTCTAGCCGGTCGGCAAAACTCTTGGAGACAATGCGATCTGGCGAAGATGTTATATTTCAAGCATCTCTTGAGGACTTTCCATGGCGAGGCCGAGCTGACTTTTTGTTGCGAGTCGAAGTGCCAAGTGACCTCGGTGCTTGGTCCTACGAGATAGCAGATACCAAGTTAGCTCTTGAGACTCGTGCAACGACAGTTCTTCAGCTCTGTATGTACTCTGAGATGGTTGGCAAGCTTCAAGGGCTGGCACCCAAGTACATGCATGTTGTGAAACCTGGAACTCCATTCGAATCTGAGTCTCTTCGAATTGCGGATTACGCAGCATACTACAGATTCGCCAAACAAAGATTTCTTCACCATGTAGGCGATAGCAATGATCGGTCGATCTATCCAGAGCCTTGTTCACATTGCGAAATTTGTAATTGGTGGCCGAAGTGCGACAAGGTTTGGCGAGACGACGACCACCTAACTTTCGTTGCGGGAATGCCTAAGTCTCAGATCATTGAGCTAGGCGAATTCGGAATCAAAACGCTCGAAGCATTTTCTAACTCCCCTACCGCCCATCCCTCTAGACCTCAGCGAGGCGCAATCGAGTCGTTTGAGAAATCTCAGCGGCAAGCAAAAATTCAGCTCAAAGGACGAGTGAGTAGTCAACCCGAATACGAATTCAATGCGATTGAGTCAGACAAAGGCTTTTTTTTGCTTCCTGAGCCAACCGAGGGAGACGTGTTTTTTGATATCGAAGGCAATCCGCGAGCCGGTGGAGAAGGCTTGGAGTATTTGTTCGGCGTCGTAGCAATTGATGGAAAAGCTCCAGCGTTTTCGGGGAAATGGTCTTTGAATGCACAAGATGAAAAAATTCAGTTTCAACAGTTTGTCGACAGCATGATCGATCGATGGGCAAGATTCCCAAGGATGCACATTTACCATTTTGCACCCTACGAGCCTTCAGCCATGATACGATTGGCGTTGCGTCATGCTACACGCGAAGACGAGCTTGACCGGCTGCTAAGAAGCGAGCGATTTGTCGATCTCTACGCGGTAACACGTCAAGCGATTCGAGCAAGTGTCGAGAGCTATTCGATCAAGCAGATGGAACAGTTCTATGGGTTCGAGCGAATTGAAGAACTGGATTCCGCTCGAACGTCGCTTCGAGAAGTCGAGCGACTCATTGAACTTGGGCTCACTCATGAATTGACGAACCAGCACCGCGAAGTCGTCGAACTTTATAACAAGGATGACTGCCTATCCACATTGGCGCTCAGAGACTGGTTGGAATTGCTGCGAGCTGATCTCATTGCAACCGGAGTCGAAATAAAACGACCACCAGAAAAAAGTGGTGATCCTACCGACAAACAAATCCTCCAATCCATTGAAGTCCAAGCAGTTTTCGACGATCTAACCGAAGGCATTGAGGACGAGCCAATGGACGACGCGGAAAAGGCACGTTGGTTACTTGCCCACACCCTTGATTATTTTCGTCGCGAGGCGAAATGCACTTGGTGGGAGTATTTTAGACTCCGCGAACTTGACTACGATCAGTTGATGACCGAACGTGTTGCAATTGCAGGCCTTGAATTTTCGGAAGAGTTTCCGCCAGAAGGTCGGGCTTCGATCCCAATCCATCGATATGTTTTTCCAGAGCAAGAAACAGCGATTTGTGAAGGCGACAAGCTATACGACGGAGGTGAAAAGAATTTGGGAACCGCTGTTGCAATTGACATAGAGGCCCGTTGGATCGATGTCAAAAAAACGAAAGAATCAATTTCGAGACACCCCACTTCGATATACGCTTTCAACTTTGTGAATGCGAAGCCGATTCCAGAATCGTTATTGAGCTTTGGGCAAGAGTTGGTAAATCAGACGCGGCTTGGATCTGCAATGCACGATGCTCGTTATGATTTGTTGACCAAGGCCGCACCGCGACTGAGAACCCTAACCATGCCACTCGACGTCGGTGTTGAGGAAGCGGCAATTGCCTTAGCAATGGATCTCGATCACTCTGTACTTCCGATCCAAGGTCCACCCGGTGCAGGAAAAACTCATATAGGTAGCCGAATGATTGCGGCGTTGGCAAGTGCAGGAAAGAAGGTTGGTGTAACGGCAGTAAGCCACAAAGTGATTCTCAATTTGCTCAACTCTGCCGTTACCAAAGCCAAAGATGGCGAGATAGTTCGTGTCGCCCATCAGATTGGAAGTAGCGAAATCGATGACTATCCGATCACGGTAAAAAAGTCAGCAAACAAGGATGAATCCGCAGACTTTCTTAGTAAAGGCTATGTCGTGGGTGGTACTGCATGGCTTTGGTCAAGCGACCAAATGGAGGGCCAGCTCGACTATTTGTTTATTGATGAAGCAGGACAAATGTCGCTTGCTGTTGCGCTTGCGGCAGGCAGGGCAGCAAAAAATATCGTTCTGCTTGGCGATCCCCAACAACTGGAACAACCTCAGCAGGGCAGCCATCCCGAAGGGGCTGGCGTTGCTGCATTGACTCATCTTTTAGACGGCAGAAACACGGTTGCAGAAGACAAGGGACTGTTCTTGCCTAGCACATGGCGATTGCATCCAAAAATTTGCGAATTCACTTCCGAGGTCTATTATGACAACCGTCTACATAGCGAGGCTGGACTTGAACAACAGGTTGTCAACGGGCCATGCTTTCCAAAGAATTGTGGGCTCCACTTTTTGCCAGTCGAACACGTTGGCAATCAAAACCGATGCTTGGAAGAGGTTGATGCAATCAAGCAGTTAGTATTGCAAATCGTTGAGACTCCACACTTTTGGACAGACAAGAATGGAATTCGCCATCGAATCCAGGCAAATGATATTCTTATTGTCGCTCCTTTCAATGCTCAAGTGCAAGCACTGCTCCAGAGCGTTCCGAATGGTACGAAAGTCGGAACCGTCGATAAATTCCAGGGCCAGGAAGCCCCAGTCGTGATTTACTCCATGACATGCTCGACCGCCGCAGATGCGCCAAGAGGTATGGCTTTTCTGTATAGTCCAAATCGGATGAATGTTGCCAGCAGTCGAGCCAAGTGCTTGTCGATCATCGTAGCCTCTCCAAAGTTACTTGAACCAGCCTGTGGATCGCCAAACCATATTCGACTTGTGAATGGACTGTGTCGATTTGCAGAATTGGCAGTGACGGAATGATTGAGCCATATCGCTTAAATCAAGTCCGAATCTGCAAATTCACGCCACGCATGCTCTCTAATCGTCTTACGCCCCATGTCGGTCAATCTCAGTGCCGCTATCCCCGTATCTGCTCGTACAGTTTCAATTTTGCCTTCTCTTTGGAGAATCGACGATTTTTCTCTGAGAAATCCAATGGATGGCGACTGGCTAACATACTTTTCCTTCGACAAGTCCTCTGTACTTACGTATGAATGCTCATGATTCTGGAGTAATTCTACCTTTTTCAAGAGGAGCAAAAGCCAAAGCTTGTCGGCAGCTTTGAACCCCTCCTCCTTTAGCTTAAAGACTTCACGTTTATGTCCGAGGTCTTCGATATAGGAACAGGTTTCGAGTTGTTCTATCGCACCCTCCCATCTCGATTCGGATCGACCATCGTTGCCTCGTGAGTAGCAGACGCGGTTTGCTGCAACATCGTGGCCAGAAAGTGATCGACTGTTCGTGATGGTTCCCCGTGATTCGAGCGATGCCGCAATAAGTAAAGTACATGCTTCTGGACTAAGATTTACTTCCTTAGTCTCGGCGGCGAACGCTTGTTGCCCTCCCCCACTAGGTATCAGTCCGTTCATTGTTATATCGAGTTGCTGTCGAAAGGCACGTGCAAAGTCCGATACGGATTCAAACTCGCGATACAATCCCTTATCTTTGACGCTGTTCTTGAACTGCTTGACCGCGTCGATTTGAGACGTTTCATTTGCATAAGGAAAATTGCGATTACAGAAAAAAAGGAGGACTTTTTCGTGACCTTTTAACTCTCCAAACTCACGGATTTCTTGGATTGTGCCAGACGCATCTTTGATTGTTGGCGTTCCAATTTTGGACCAGAATATCGCGAGCAGTAAATCACACCGTTCAAGCAATTGCCCATTGATGAGGTCTTGGGGATGTGCGCCTTGTGTAACTTGGCTGTGGGTTTCAACTCGCACCGGCTCTAGGATAACGGAACGAGCAAGTGAGTTTGCAGCATTCCATTCAGCGATAACACTACAGGCTTCATTCCGCTCTTCCAAAACGTCGCTTGGACTCGCGATAAAAATTCGAGCAATTGATCCTCGTTGCATTTACTACTCCCTCAAAAAGTCTCTGGCTTGAGCGTTACGTAACGACTTCAACGGGAACACCGATCATCTTCGCGATCGGCGTGTACAAATCAGTCTCGACCGAAGTTTCCAATGAAACGATCAAACTATATCGAACCGACTTCATCCATCCCTTCAGATGATGACGATCTTTCCACCAACCGGTAACGGGAAACACCGCAAGCATTCCACAATTTGCAAGGTTCACTGCACTTCCCGTCCATGAGTCTGAGTGGACCGAACCTTTCTTTCGAAGGTTACTTCCAAGCTCCCACTCTCTATCATCAGCCCCAGCTCCAACATACTCCTCGTCTTCATCTCGCAAGGCCGCCGACACTCGGTTTGTAAATTCAGTTAGCATCTCCAATGGTCGTTTTACTTCAAACCGAAGACCACAGGACTGATACCGATTACCCCTTGTCCAACCGCGTCGGCCAGGGCTTGGCTCTATGAAGTATGAAAGCGTCACTCGCATAGTAACTGTCGCCTCCCCAAGTGATTCGAGAACTTCCTTGGGCCAAGGTAATGAATGCAAATGCATGTCCTTTGTTTTGCATCTACTACTGCCCCATTCAAACGGCTGAAGTTCGCCTTCTATGATTTGCGTAGCTTCGCGGTTTGCACTCGACATTGCCTTTTGGAAATTGGGTACTCCATAACCGTAGACCCGCAATCGATTATGGCGTTCCAAACGTGGGAATTCATCGAGCATCGCGTTTGTCCACCGAGCTGAATGTATCAACAGCCCCCGAATCGTTTCCGGCCATAGAGTTGGATATAAAGCCCAAATTCTTGCGGCGAACCTGGATGCCAATGCCGCAGCTCCACTTGTATCACCAGTCGTAGTAAACGATGCACCAGTAACGGAAAGTTTTGTCGTAAGCAACGAAAGGTCGTCTACAGAGTCGGCCCTCTTCGTTGCCGGGTCGATAGCACTGTTTCCACCCTCCATCACTATGTCAGGTTTGATTGGCCAAGTCTTATCGCCCCACGACCGCGACGTTCGACTGCATGGGCTCAAGCTGTCTTGTTGTGCGATCGGCTTCCAACCATCGTACCCAATTTGCTCAATCAACTTTTTGTTAGTGTACGCACCCACAGTCACGGCGTTCCATGACTGAGCGGGATCCTCGACGCTCTCTTGGTAGTTTCGATCTGGGTATTCGTGTTGATGGTCCAATTCAATGTTGCCAGCAGAGACAATAAACAACTGACTTTCGAAATTGGAACCGTCGCGGGATGAAGCAATTTGGTCGATTGCAGCCGACCAAGATGATGGATAACAAGCATCACGTTCATCCGTAGTTATTGTAAGACAGAAAACTCTCGCATCGCGACCGGAAGCCGCAATTCGTATTCGCGAAACCGCTTGTGAGGTTATCTCGCCATATAGATCAGGATCATTCGCACCTTCATTTGGCAACAGCTTTACCGACTCAAGGCAATGATTCAACCGAATAGCTCCATCGCTATTGAACGCATCTGTCAAACAACCCCAGAGTGCTAAACCAGCCATCTCCGTGCCATGCCCACGTATGTCCGCCAAAGGCCAATCTGGATCTACCGCAATGATATGTTGCTCTTGAACCGCGAGTTGAAGTAGAGGGTGACTTGGGTTGATACCGGTGTCCAAATGACAAACAGCGGGTCCGTCGAGAGGACTGCCTTCGACTCTGTCCAACAAAGATTGGGCATACTCACGTTGTGACGCTGGCCCAAGTGACAAGTAATCACCAGAAAGAGCCTTCGCCATTCGAATTTCTGCAAGGAAATCGAAGAGCCCTGGAACCTCAAGAAGTCGATTCAATGTTGCCGAAACAACAATGACGCTTCGCTCTGGAAAAAACAGAACTCGCTCGCGAATAGTGATTCCGGGCAAACTTGCACGCTTAACAAAATCGGCAACTCTATCCCTCGACGAACGACGGAGCCAAAGTTCAAACCAACACTGGTGCGTTGGGATGGGGATTGTCAGGCTATCAGTCCAAAGTGATTCAAGGGTTGCAAGACAGATGGACGAAATACTCTCGGCAAGTTTTTGGTTCTTTGGCTTTCCCGATATTTCGTTGACTTCCGTTGAATAGGATTTCAGCTTGTTAATGAATAAAGTAATTTTCTCAAACGGGATAAAGACCGTCGCCTTCATCACGTTTCCAGCGATTTTTGCGCTCAGCAATTCGATCTTGCTGGCTCTCGCTTCGAGGCTTTTTAGGTATAGATTGAATTCTGGGGCACTCGTGAACTCCAGGACAATTCCTTCCTCGCGCACTTGTGACGCGGCAACCTCTGCTTCGGTTTTCGCTTGTTCGACCTCATCGAGAAGCTTTTTGCCATGAACTGGAGCTGCGTCACGTGGTGGCGTCGAGAAGTTGTCTCGTCCCAAATTGGGTGACGTATACTTTTCGACCTTCGCGGTTTCTTTGGGAAACAAGTGCCTTAGATTTTCCATTTCGCCCGAAACTCTAGCCCTTCTTCAATTCAATCTTGGAACGATGTCGTTCAGAGAGGAACGTAACCACGTCCTCAGTTTTAAGTTTCGGTACTGCATTGAGGACGCAATGTTTCAAAGCATCATCGCATGCTTTAGAAATTTCCGCGTGGCTCAATCCAATTGCGGCGGAAAGAATTCTTGGCCACGAAATCCGTTTTACAATGTGCCCTCCAAGACGATTGACGAGGAGTTGCTTTGTCTGTTCATCATTTGGGCGACTATACGTGACAATATCATCGAATCGTCTAAAAAGAGCCTCATCCAACATTGCTTCGAAGTTCGTTGCCGCAACGATCAAACTATCCGAATTGTCTTGCTCAAGGAACTGGAGAAACGAGTTCAGCACCCGTCGGATTTCCCCAACGTCATTCGCTGCTCCACGTTCTGCACCGATAGCGTCGAATTCGTCAAAAAAGTAAACGCCCCTCGTCTGTTGCATCGCATCAAAGATCATTCGCAGTTTTGTTGCGGTCTCTCCCATGAATTTTGTTATCACACAGTGAAGCTGCACGTTGAACAACGGCAACTTGAGTTCACCTGCAAGAGCCGTAGCCGTCATTGTCTTGCCACAACCAGGAGGTCCAACAAGCAACAACTTTCGACGTGGCTGCAAACCGTGCCCACGAAGTTTGTCGGTGGCCCGAAATTCGTGACGAACTCGCTCGAGTTTTTTCAATGTTTGTGGTTCAAGAACCATTTCAGCAAATCGAGTTTGGGGATAGACGGCGGTCAGAAGGCCAGCAAGTTCCCCGGTCGGCTTTGTTATCGGTACGGCTCTGCGCGCCGGTGATCCATTCCTATTCCGCTTTATCTCATCGGCCAAATCACGAAGCTCTTCGGCCAGTGACGATCGACCAGCTTTGGCTTCCGACGCGGCAATTTGCAACGCAACGGAAACGAAGTGTTCTTCGTCGCCGTTCGCGATGCTTTTCACTAATGCTTTTACCTGTTCTGCGTTTGCCATGAATTCACGTTGGCCGAATTGAATTGTCGTGTGTTCCCTCTAAAATACCGATCCCTACACTATCACATTGCGTAATTGTATGAACAGAGAAACCTTCGGATCGGTCTGTTCGCCCAAAAACGCATGGATTGCAGCCGGATAATCGTCTAAATTTCTTCTGCCGTTACCACGACGCTAAATGGTACGCCCAGACTTTCAAAATGCTTTTGACCGCATCGGACTTTGTCCGCTTCACTCGTCCGGAGTTTTAGGAAGTCGCGAGTCGATTTGGTTTCACGAACGAGGTACAACGTCTCGTCGTCGTGTTTGATGATGGCCCAGTCGGGATTGTATTCGCCGACGGGGGTGTCGATCTTGAACCATGCCGGTAGCTTCACGAACAATCGAATGTCTTCGCGTTCGTCGAGCTTCTTGGCAAACTCCTTTTCGACTTCGGAGTCGTAGACGATGTATTCATAGACTGAATGATTGACTTGGAGGGCCGTTAGGTAGTTGACTACTTCTTCGGCTTTGAAGAGCATCATCTCCCACTCTCTCTCGGAACTGGTTCCGATGATTCGCTCATACTTGATGCCATCGACTAACAGCCGATGAAGTTCGTGCTTGAGGATTCCGGCAATAGCATCCATGAACTTTTGCGGATCGACGAAGAACTCGGAAAGTCGACCGGTTTCTTTGAGGATGCGTACTAAGGTCGATCGCGTGAGTTCGGTTTCGTTTTGGAGATAGGCAAGAATATCGGGAAGTGGTCGATTGCTATACTCAAGTTGCTCTTCGGTAACGCTAATGGCAGTTGCAGTGACACCGCCACGAATGACACCAACTTGACCGGCGGTCACTCGAATTTTTGCGGCTTCGACTTTCGGCATCTGCTTGATACTGGCGACAGCTCGACGGACCAGTTCATCGGTCTCGAATTCAACTCGATAGGTTGTCTTTGGTTTGATCTTATCCCAAAGTTCCAAGAACTCAGGACTGAGCATGACTTCCTTCTTCAATCGGTTTGGCAGTTCGTCCTTCTCTTTTCGGATATGGCGTTCGATCTTGTAGGAGGACAACAAATCGACGACGGAAGTTGATAGCGACTCAAAGGGAGCCGGTAACTCAAGCTTGAATCCTGGTCTTGCTGGATCGAATGCTGGTTGCAAGCGGCCTTCGGTATCAAGCATTTTTTGAGTCACAAGAATCGCTTTGAGCGTTTCAGCAACTTCACGTCCGATTGGCTTCTCAATTGCATTCTCGCCGTCATCAACGACTTGTGTCAGCCGAGCAATCGCGGTGATCGGAATCTTGCCAAACGAAACTCCGCAATCCTGTTCATATTCGTTTTGGAGTGACTTCGCAAAGTCTTCGTAGCTCTCGTTGGCCATGACAAATAACTTGTTGACTGTTTCATCAAAGACTCGTTCGCCATCTTGATTGACAGGAAGTCTGAGTCCGCGACCAATTTCCTGTCGTTTCTTCGTAGCACTTTGGCTTTCGTTCAAAGTGCAGATTTGAAACACGTTTGGGTTGTCCCAGCCTTCGCGTAATGCCGAGTGGCTGAAAATGAAACGAAGCGGTTCAGATTCGGAAAGCAGCTCCTCTTTCTTTCGCATAATGAGGTTGTAGACTTCGTCATCCGCCGCAGTCGAACCACTCGTATCTTTCAGAACGCCTTTTTTGTCTTGAGCAAAATACCCGTTATGGAGCTTGTCGATTGACGTCTTGATCCAAGGCAAATCCTTGTACCGCTTGTCTTTGAGCAAGTCAGTGAGACATTCCTCGAATGCGACCGCGAACTTCCCTTGGATGGACTTGCCTGATTCATCGTAAGAGCGATAGTTTGCGACACGGTCGATGAAGAACAGGCTCAATACCTTGATTCCACGACCTCGCAATTGAAGTTCTTTTTCCAAATGCTTTTTAACCGTATGCTTAATTTGTGTTCGCCAAATATCATCACGCATTCCGCCAATCTCTTCCCCGATCTTAAGTACCCGGCCATTGGTGAAACGAATAAATTCGTTGCCTGGCTCAGCGTTGATTTCGGCCACCTCGTATCCATCGCGATAGTTTGCACGCTCATTGGAGACGAGAAATAGGTCGGCACTCTGCTTGACGGTAACGCTCTTTTCCTTGGGACCATCAGGGCTTTGAAAATGGATTCGGAGTTTGGCTTTGATTCCAGTTTTGTATTCGATCGACTGAACGCGAACGAATGCATCATTGGCTCCACCTTCGCTCGTTGCACTTGCGACCACGATTTGCTTTACCAAACGCAGTTCAAACGCACGGACTGGATCAAGTCGATAGACTAGGTTGTATGGATTGCGATGGGTGGCTGAATAACGAAGGGTGCAAAGTGGATTGAGGGCTTTAATCGCTTCCTGAGATTTGTCGGTTGAGTCGACACTTTGCGGCTCGTCGATGATGACAATTGGACGGGCTGCTTTTACGAACTCGATTGGCTGGCGTCCCGATAGCTTGTCACTCTCCTTGTAGATGACGTTACTCCGTTGTTCGTCTTCGGTCCCAGTAAAATTCTTTCTGAATGCATCGATGTTGATGACCAGGATTTGAAGGGTGTTACTGATTGCGAACTGGCGAAGCCGATTCACTTTCTTTGCATCGTAAACGAAATGTTCGAATGGCAAGTTGTTGAAGAGAGCCCGGAAATGTTCTGCTGTTATTTCGATATTTTTCAAGACCCCTTCGCGGATCGCGACACTCGGAACAACGATGATGAACTTTTGGAAGCCATATCGTCGCGATAATTCAAAAATCGTTCGTAGGTATACATAGGTCTTGCCGGTTCCAGTCTCCATTTCGACAGAGAAATGCGGGCATGGTCGACCTGAATTCGATAGTGGATCAAATAGATCCCAACCCTCAAGCGATGACTCCGGCGAGCCGACTTCAATGTCGTTTCGTTCCTGGATCGAACGAGCGTTTTTGGTAAGTGCGTCGTCACCGAGAACCAGATTATTACCAACACCGAGTTCCGTTCGCGATTGACCCGCGAACAATCCATAATCGGCGTAATGTCCCATATCGATAACGGAGTATTCGGATTGGCCCAAGGGTTGACCATCGAATAGATCGGTCACCGCAGCGATTGCATCGTGTTGGTAGGCTTGGTTTGGGTCAAACTGTAGCTTCACTCGGAATCTTCCTTTGGCTTTTCCATCCGTTTAATTTCCTTTTCAAAATCGCTTTCGAAAGTTCGGTCCTGAGTTACACGGAAAATATCGTACTGTCCTTCCGCGAGTTTTTTTGCCACTTCGGCTGATACCTTTCCGGCATCATCCAAAACGTCGTATTCGTTGAATGACAGGAAAGCGTCAAGTCGCGAAACCCAATCGACCATTTTCATTGGGATCTGTCTTGCCGCTTGGTTCTCGGCATAGTCGAGGTACATGGTTACGATTCGGTTGAGTTCGGCGATTTCCGTTTCAATCAAATAATTCTTGGCGATTTTAATGTCACTCTTTAGGACTTTGCCGGTCGGCGAGTTCTTCCAAGTCGTCAGTCCCATTGTTGGTTTTGTTGCATCGGCACGTTCGGCGATAATCTCAGCGGCGGTCTTGCCCGTCACAGCCCAATGGAGTTTGTTTTGGACAATCTTAAAAAACGTCTTTGTGATCTCAGCTTCATTGTCGTAGTCGATGCTGCAAGATTCGTAGATATCGGTTATTTTCAAATAGAATCGACGTTCGCTTGCCCGAATCTCGCGGATTCGTTCGAGCAACTCATCGAAGTAGTCTTTTCCAAAACGCTTGTTCAATTTGAGTCGCTCGTCGTCGAGAACGAAGCCTTTGACAATGAATTCCTTGAGAGTCTGCGTAGCCCACATTCGAAATGCAGTAGCTTGAACACTGTTGACGCGGTACCCGACTGAGATGATCGCATCCAAGTTATAGAACTCGATTTCGCGCGTAACCTCTCGATTTCCCTCGGTTTGAACTCTTCGAATTTTTCTAATAGTTGCCTCTTGGATCAGTTCTCCCGCGTTGAAAATCTCCTTAAGGTGGTAGTTTATGGTTGGGACTTCTACACCGAAAAGCTCGGCCATTTTTCTTTGATTCAGCCAAAAGGTTTCTCCCTGATAGAGAACGGAAATCTTCGAGGTCCCGCTAGCGCTCCGGTAAAGGATCAAGTCACCTTCTTCAAATTCTGATTCGCTCATAATTCACCTCCTTTCCTGAACACCGAAAACTGAAAAATCCACTTAGACCGTCCTAAAGCTTGCAACACCCTTGACCTTAAACGTCTGAACGGCGTTCGCCTTGAGTTGGTCGTTGCCAGCAAAGCATTCGTCAAGGAAAACGACTCGTTCGGGTTTCAGGTCAGCGATGGCTCGAATCAGTTCGAGCGTTAGGTAACCATCTAAACAAATCATCAATGCGCCGCCCGCGATGCTATAGACCGTTTTGCCTTCGATGGCCTGTTGCTCCACCGGCGTTGTCAGTGGGAATCCACTTTTGAGAAGTAGTTCGTAGAGTATGTCTTCGGGAGTTCGGCAATCGCGAATGTGATCGATGTGCAAATCGAGCTGTCGCTCGACTTTTGATGAGTCATGTTCAACTGATGAATTCCACGCATTGAAATTGGATTGATCAAGCTTAAAGACGCGAAATCCGAGGTCACTTTGAATTCGATCAAACGCCTCATCAAAATCCAGTTTAGCTTGTTTTTGATTAGCATCGACTTCTCGCTTTACTTGAATGCCTCGTGTTACGCGACGTGCTCGTTCCTTTGTTATCTCGGCGATGGTCGAAAAGTCGCTTCGTGTTGTGGGTTCCGGAAGCTGTACTAATATAAATCTGCGATTTCCACTTTCCTGACTGTTGAGCAACAAAGTGGAGTGAGCTGTAGTTCCTGAACCTGCGAAGAAGTCAAGCACTACGTCCCCTTCCTTTGTGGCTCCTTCGAGAATCTTTGTGATCAAGGCAACAGGTTTTGGATACTCGAATGGGCTATCATCAAAAAGCTCTTTTAGTTCTGTTTTTCCGTTTTGATAGTTGATCTCCTTTTCATCCCAAATCGATTTCCACTTCGTCGTGCGAGATTCGCCACTCTCCGTTTCAAGGAACTCACGTTGAAAGACATCCCATTCACTTCGAGTCTCGATGAAGACACCCTCAAGCAAGTCGATTCTTTCCTTGACTGTTTCAATTCCCCATTCCCAGCGACCGTCTTCACCTGTTGATTTCCTTGGCACTACTTCTTGACTGTATTGTGCGGATCGTTCGTAGAAAACTTTTTTTGTATTTGGGTTAACATAAAGCGGAAAGTACATTTTTGGCCGGTCTGATCGAAGTGATGCATTTCCGCGATGGCGCAAACCCCGAGTTCGAAACTTTCGTCCATCGTCAGTTGTGTACCGATAATCTGATAGTTGTTTCTCGTTCAACGATTCACCGAAGAATTCGCTACTTTCAATGTTCCTTGCGAAGCAGACGATATACTCGTGAGTAGTTGCTATTAGCTCTGATTGCCTTCCTCGCGGATTACTTACAACGGAAATCTGACAAACAAAATTCTCTTCCCCAAAAATATCAGTCAATAGATTTCGAAGGTTGATGACTTCTTTCTCATCAATGCTTACGAAAACTAGCCCGCATTCTCGCAATAAATTCCTCGCCAAGTACAGCCGTGGATACATCATATTCATCCACTTCGAATGAAACCGCCCGTCTGCTTCAGTGTTGCTTCCGAATTTGCGGCCTTCGTCGTCAACTTGCCCTGTGTATTGAAGGTAGGTGTTGAGGCTTTCGGAATAGTTGTCGGGATAGATGAAGTCGTTGCCCGTGTTGTACGGCGGATCAATGTAGATCATCTTGACCTTGCCAAGGTACGACTTCTGAAGCAGCTTCAAAACTTCGAGGTTGTCCCCTTCGATTATGAGATTTTCAGTGGTATCGAAATTGACGCTCTCTTCGCGGCACGGCCTGAGCGTGCCCATGCTTGGGGCTTGAATCGTTTTGAAGCAGTCAGCTTTGCCCGACCAGTTCATGCCATAACGCTCGCGACCCACATCTACTGATTCACCAAGTGCAAGCTTTAACCGATCAAAATCGAGTTTGCCACCTTCGGTTCGAATCTCAGGGAAGAGGCGAAGGAGTTCGGAAATCTTGTCTGATGCGGTATCGTGAGACCGCAGGTCAAATGGTTCTGGCTGTTCGGAAGTTGTCTTGGTCATTATTTTCGCTTAGTTGCTTTTTTCGTTGATCGTTTTGGTTTGTCGGTCGCTTTGCTCGTTGATTTCTTCGTTGAAATTAGAGCGGCCGTTGGTTTAGGTTTCGACTTTGGCCTTTTGGAGTCCACCGGTTTACTATCATTTAGATCCGCTAACTCATGTTCAATCTGCTCGACTGTCGGTAAGGATGAGACAAAATTAGTTGGCAATGCTCGCGTCAGCTCATATTCGGAAATGCCGATTGGCGCGTCGTTTCGACGGAGCGAATATTCGGCAATAATTTGATTGCGCTCTTGGCAAAGAATCAGACCAATAGATGGATTGTCGGATAGGTGCCGTAATTTGTCGTCGACAACGCTGAGATAGAAATTCATTTTGCCTGCATACTCAGGCTTGAACTTACCTCGTTTGAGATCAATCACAACAAAGCATCGAAGCTTCAAATGGTAGAACAGAAGGTCTATCGAGAATTCATCTTCACCAACGACAAGTCCGTACTGTCGACCAACAAAAGAAAAGCCTTGGCCCAGTTCAAGTAAGAATCGTTGCAAATGCGACATTAGCCCCAATTCAAGTTCGCGCTCATGGAATGTGTCTTGAAGAGTGAGGAAGTCGAAAATGTATGGGTCTTTGAGAGACTGCTGAATCAGATCGGATTGTGGCGATGGCATCAAGCGATCGAAGTTCGAGATAGCTTTCCCTTGTCGTAAGTGGGCACCTGACTGAATCATCAGCGACAGGATATTGCGACTCCATCCGTTTTCGACTGTCTGCTGCATGTACCAATGGCGAACGGCAAGATCTTTGATTTTCTCCATCAAAACGATGTGATGGAACCAGGGAATCGACCACAGAATTGTGTTAGGAAATTGTGCAGCAGGCTGCTGCACTTTTGGAATCAGCTCAGTTTGGGAAGGGGCTTTGCCAGTAATGGCTTGTGCAGCAGCTTGCTGCATAAATTGCTCTGGTTCACAATATTCCCGGAAAAACGCCACCATGTACTTGATATTTCGCTCAGAAAACCCCTTCAGTTCCGGCAATTCGTTCTTCAACTCAATCGCCAATCGTGGAATCACTGCTGCTCCCCAACCTGCGACGGACTGTCGAACGTCAATCCGCCTACCAATGTCCCAATAGAGCCGCAACATTTCGGCATTGACGGCCAGGACAGCGTTTGCCTGAGAAGTTTGAATTCGGTCTCGAATGTCAATCAACAGATCTTGGAACAGCTTCGGCTTGATCGTGTCTACATTCTTCATGTCAACCTCCATCTGACGGTGAAGAGTGTTGCCAACTCCGTTCTCTGCGACAGTTTCTTGCTCACATCATCGAGGAGGTTTTCTTTCTGCGAATCAATTTCGCGGGCAGCAACTTTGTACCTTGGAAGGGCTTCATCGTATTTGGATTCCAGTTGCCGGATCTTGCGTTGCAATTCCAATTTCTCAGGTAGCGTAGCTGCGTTGCGGGCAAGCTTTTTCGCATCCTTGATATCCACTTCGAGCGTTTCCAATTCAGACTTTAATGATTGGCGTCGATCATCGGCCCATCGGTCGAGCTTGTCCATTTCGGTATCGAACCACCGACCATTGTTCTCTGCAATGTGCTGAAGGGTTCGGCTTTGTTCGTTGGTCATTGATTCAGAGAGCCGAACATCGATATCCGTAGTGACTCGAATTTTCATCCCTATTGTCGCCCCGCAATCGAGTAGGCGGCGAGACTGGACTTCATCGAGTGATTGGCCATCATCGGTGAACGCTGCAAAGAGCAAATTTTCTTCCGTGCCGATGGTGGTCGAAGTAAGACTTGCAAGTCTGAACCAACCCGACTGGCCGACTAATTCTTCGAGCACGGATATCTTCTTACGATCACTACTGTAGTTGATCAAAAGTTCAACGGGAGCAAGTTCTATCGATTTGGCATCGGCCAATAATCGTTGAGCGAGTGGATGCCCAATGCGGTACGTGTTGGCGTCCTCGACATGCTTTCCAAGTCGATATGGTCCGGGATGAATCTGGTCACCATCGAAAGGATTCGTTAGTAGGGTGAAAACATATTCGTCGTCCGCAAACTCTGCATGGTCGCCGAGCAGGTAACGTGTTAGGAGCCATAGTCGTTCGTGGAACTGATCCAGTAGTCCTTTGCTTTCGGTCTTGATCTTTTCGATTACTTCTTGGTCAAAATTGTCGAGCAATTTCTCTCGCGCGTCTTTGTGACCAGCTGTAATTTGAGTGTCGAGTTCCTTTTGCAGTTGATCGAACTCGAATTGGATTTGCTCCGGTGTTCGGCATTGCTGGTAAATCGCTGCAATTCGCTTTTCGAAATCAACACCAGATTCAACGGCCCCAAGTACCTCGTCACTTGAGCCAAAGACGCCGTCGAAGAGCTTGAACTTTTGCTCTAACAATTCATAGACTCGTTGGTCGGCAGCGTTTCGCTTATTCAGGAAATTGACTACCACCACATCACATTTTTGACCGTAACGATGACAGCGTCCGATTCGTTGCTCGATCCGCTGTGGATTCCATGGCAGGTCGTAATTCACAACGAGATTACAGAACTGGAGATTGATCCCTTCAGCAGCAGCTTCGGTTGCAATCATGATGATTGCGTTGTCTCGGAAATGTTCTACAAGAGCCGCTCGCATATCGGCAGCCGGTGAGCCAGAGATGCGGTCTGTTCCTTTGTGCTGTTCAAGCCAAGACCGATAAATTGCTTTCGATGATGGATCGCTATTCGTTCCGTTAAAAAGGACCATTTTGCCTGCAAACTCGGTCTCCTCCAGGATGCGAAGCAAATATTCTTGAGTTCTTCGCGATTCAGTGAAAATGATCGCTTTTTGTTGCACCGAACCCACTCCATTTGCACCTCGTCGTTGGGCTTCAGCAGATGCAGTAAGGCCCTTTCGCAATGCCGTAAGGAGAACCTCACCCTTCGAATTTTTGGTAATCGACTTTGCCAGTTCATGAAAGGCTTGCAGTCGTTCCATTTCCTGCTTCATCGATGCGACATCGCCAGAACTATAACCCTTCTTTCGCTCACGAACTTCATCTGTCGAATCATCCGTTGGCTCATCGGATTCGGATGACCATTCGTCGGCAATTTCGTCGAACTCTTCGAGGTTCTCTCGGACCTGGTCCGGGATTTCTAAAACAGCGGTTGCGTTCGCTGTTGCATCCGCAAGTTTTGACGACAGCCCTTTTAGAGTGTCGGAAATTGCAAAGGTTGATGAAGCAAGTAGCTTTCGCAAGATTAGCGTCATCAATGATCGTTGACTTGCGGGAAGTGCATAAAGCGTTTCGTTTTGCAGGTACTCCGTCACCATGTCGTAGAGGCGTTGTTCACCCTCCGAAGGTTCAAACTCTTGAACAATCGCATGACGTTCGGTGTACTTGATGTACTCCATGACTTGTTTGCGAAGCGTTCGCTTACAAATTGGTCGAAGCCTCTCTTTAAGTTCATCGAAGTCCTCGTTTTCTCCGAGTCGCGTGAATCTGGCCTTGTAGGTCTTGAGATCGCCGAATGCAAATTCATCGATGATGCTGACAAGACCGTAGATTTCGAGTAACGAGTTCTGTAACGGTGTGGCCGTAAGCAATACCTTTTTGTAGGGAGCAATCGCTTGCTTGATGGCATTGCCGATTTTGTTAGTTGGCTTGTAAACATTTCTGAGTCGATGGGCTTCATCGATGACAACCAAGTCCCAAAGCGTTTGCTGTACATAGGGTGCCATTCGTTTGGCAAACTGATAAGAACAAATGACGATTGCATCCTGTTGAAATGGATTGAGGTTCCCCCGTTTGATGAATTCGCCAAAGGTCCCATTTTCCAAAATAATGGATGGCAAAAAGAACTTGTCAGAAAGCTCTTGCGACCATTGCTTCCGTAAATTGGCGGGCGTAATCACCAACAATCGATGCTTTCGCTCTGCCCACAACTGAGCGAGCAACAAACCCGCTTCGATAGTTTTCCCGAGGCCCACTTCGTCCGCAAGAATCGCTCCTTTGGACAATGGATTGCGAAATGCGAAAAGTGCAGCTTCAATTTGATGAGGATTAAGGTCGACCTGTGCATCAGATAAAACGGCGGTCAGTTTACCGAGTTCATTCGATGCAAAACGTCGCGTCAGCTCATAGGCCAAGTATTTTGCGTGGTAGGGCGTCGTTGGAATTTCTGCGGCTGGAAGCATGGAGCGGTTAAACCGCATTTCGGCAGATTTGGAAATGGGCCGAGAAACTGTGGAGGATTTCGCACTGATATCCTGCTTATTCGAAGCGTCATTGGGCTGCGAATCTGGATTTCCAAACGGATAAAACCAAACTTGCCCTGGTTGCTGGCTTGGAAGAGGCGGAACCGGTGGATCAAGTCGAACGGGGTTCTCAAGATGCCATTCAAATTCTCGATCATCGCCAGTACAGTCAACTATCTCGACCGAACCGATGACAACGCCTTTCGGCACATCCTTCCAAGACCACCCAATTTCCGCTTCGAGTTCACTGTCGGAAAACTCGCTCTTGGTCTGGCTCGCGTAAATGTAAACGCGACCTCGAAAACGACAGGGAACCGATCGATATTCGATCGTTTTCTCACCCGTCATAATTTGTTCAGCCCACGGTTGCCGGACGCTGATCGCTTTTAACTTTTCTAGATCGTGGGGCATCTAAACCAATAATTCCGAATCATGCGGAGACTTTGCCATGCATCCAAGCCAGGCACTTCGAAGTAGGTAACGATTACCAAACTTTCCAGACTTTTGCAGAGGATACCCCTTGGGCGTGACACGTTTGGTCACAACCCAAGAATTTTAGCAGAAAACAACGGCTTTCGTATCTCAACCACCAGCATCCATCTCCATTAAATGGGCAAGGTGGTAAGATCACTTACTTTGATGGATTATTTCCGTAGATCGAAACAAAATCATGATCAGAGCGCTCTGCGTTTTTGTTGGGTTAGTCGTTGGATTGCTGGTAGGATACCTCTACGGTTCTCTGTCCTCAACGTTTCGTGTGGTATCGAGCGATCCAATCTCTGGCAGGTTCCTTGGCACACCGGAGGCAACCTGGCTCAACAATGGTCGCGACATGAAATTGCTCAAGGATTTCTTATTCATCGACAGTCGTGGTCGAAGCTGGATTGCAGAAAAAGATCGCGTCGTAAACGGGGCATCGATTCCGCAATTCCTGTGGTCGATTGTAGGGGGACCATTTGAAGGTCAGTACAGAAATGCTTCGATCGTGCATGACGCCGAATGTGAGAAGATGACATCTCCGTCAACCGATGTTCATCGCATGTTCTACGATGCTTGTCGTGCTGGTGGAGTAAACGAGAAGGACGCAAAGTATCTTTATTGGGCCGTCGCCAACTATGGCCCCTCTTGGACGATACGAAACGTTGTGACCGTGGCAGCTCCACCAAATCCAACCGGCGCGTCAATGACTAAATCGCCTCCATCAATTTCAACAAACCGCGATGAATTAAAAACACCAACACCTGAAGAACTCGAATGGGCGAAGGCATTTTTCGACAAGCGAAATCCGTCGATTGAACAGATTCCCTATTTAAGACCACCAACCAGTGACTCGGAGACGACGACGGTACCGCAAGTTTAAGTTCCTTCATTTCGATTCGCTGGCAAAGGACCGGGTTAAGTCACACCCAGGCCGGGGAGCGATTTCTTTCGACCATCGTCCTGAATGTCTGGAGTTGGACGATTTCTTTCACTCGCAAGTTGATCGAACAATGAACTTCGTGGTATCTAGACCAATCCCCCCGTTCTTTCCAAACACGCAATTCTCTAAGAACTCCGCAAGCGCATATTGAACGTGGACGGTTCCTCGTTCGATGGCCGGTTGTGTTGATCGGTTCATCGACGTTTTTAACTGTCACCGTTGCTAGGTCGCTAGCGTGGGAGGTGTCTTGATGAGTCTTGCGGAGTGTTCTGTTTCTGACAATTCATCGAAGTCAACGGGTTTGCATTGCGATCATGCCTTGCATCATGTTGACGCGAATGGAAAGCAGCTTGGATCCTGGGTTTCAACCAATGGACCCTATGGAAATCGTGTTGACTGTCGTTTTTGCCACAAACTTTTTGGCTATCTGCCAAATGAAGTTGGGCGAACGGACAAGCAGTTGTATGAGGCATATCTCGAACAACTGAGCCAGCGATCTTTTCCAGCTTTGGAAAAGAGCCGTCGCTAGCCTTCGTATGTGATGGTTGGTTTTTTGGAAAGGTTCTCAACAAAACCGGCCACACACCTTCGTTGTTTGTCCCTAAAGTCTCAATGGCATCCATGGTTTACGTTCGATAGACGAGCCCGAGCCGGTTGAAGGAATAGCTCGCATCAAGTGGGTGACTATCGAATCAGGCTTTGCAAAGTCCTGAAGTCGTAACTACCACCATCTCCGTGTGACCAATGCAAACCAAATAACTCCCATCGCTTTGAGCAGGTCCGGGAATAGGCAACATATCATGCTAAGAAACATGAATGCCGGAACTTGGTACATCATTGGACGACTCCCAATTGATCCGCTGAGTTTGAATCGGCATAGACCTTTACCGGTGACCTTCTCAAGTTCAAAACCGAATACGGCAACAATTCGAAGTTATGTTGCTTACGACGGTCGTTGACCGCTCGAAGGATGTTTAGGAGTTGTCGTCGGACCGGGGCGTACCGGGCGAACGATACTTTGGAGAATTCGTATTCAAGGTTTTCTGGTGATCGGTGGACTGCCAAGAATTCGAAATGGCTTTTGAGTTGCTTATAGGTTTCATTGTCGATCCGAACATGGGCGTGCCATTTTGGAGTGGTCGCACCAGTCTCCGTGATTCCACTTCGGCGATAGGAAATAGAATACCCCTCAAGTTTGATCGGAACACGACGGCAATCTTTGATCGATTCCCCTTCCCCACCGAGCTTGCTTGGTTGCTTAAGTTTGTGGTGCCCCTCAGTCATAAGCAGGATGAACCAATCATTGAATCGAAGGTACTGAGCGTTTGCGAGTCCTCGCTTTCGCCGTTGGGATCGAGCCCATTCGGTGATGTCGATTTCGTATTTGGCGATCAACTTTTGATCGATTGAATCCCGATTTTTGGACTCGGGAATGGTCCCGGTCACGTACCAGTAGTATCCATGACGGAGATAACTCGCCGCGATCAATTGCACGACTCCTTCGATGCTTGCCGGTAAATAACGATACTTCATGCCCCTCTCATAAAATGGTCTAAGTGAAAAAATGCAAACGTAAAATGTGGACGCTGATTTAGCCCTGGGTATCAACCAGAACAAAGCTCATGCGTCCGAAGCTTCAAAATAAAAACCACGGTTAGGCGGCTGCAATGCGATCATGAGCAGCGAAACATCCAAGGCAAAACAAATGCCTCTAAGATGCTTGCAACGCTCAATGAATCGCAATATGCAAATCCCAAGTACGGCACCCATGCTGCGTGTTTCACTGCTTTCTACAGTGTACCCACACAATTCATAGTAGCCGCGCTCAAAAACCTTCGGCAACCGCTAGCGCGTCCATAAGACGCAACTGTAGCGTTCGCCGTCAGACACGCCGTTTCAAGTAGATAGCTCTCCCGAGCTAGTCACTTCAAACCGCTTGCTGCTGCCAACCACGGCCACCGCAACAGGGAGGAGATCCAATCACTTTCGCAATCGGTTCACGCTCCCAAACGGTGTACGTTCATGGTCGGGGCCAATGCCCCTCACCTCTTTCGTTGTCGCTCCCATCGGACATCACTCCAAAGGTTCAAACGCGAACGAGCCGTGACTGCCTTGCCACGCAACGAGAACTACCTTGGTCTGGTAGCCACCATTGTCTTGCCCTTCGACAAGATCATCGCCCTCCTCCCGGAGGCTTCTACTTAAGGCACGCTCCCACTCATGCGGCGTTTCAATCACCGAGTCTGCCAGACTCGGCACCGAGGAAGCTATCCCCGGCTGCCACAGAGTTTCCGGCGTTAGCCAATCGCTTCATTACTAGAGTCACGTCGTCAGAAGGTGTTACCCTTCGATCCATTAGCAGTATGTGCTACCTTCCGGTAAGCCATAGTCTCCAACAAACCGTTGCCGGTTAGTTGATTTCCCGATGCGAAAGCAGAAGCTCTCGGTATCCTTGGTCCTATTCCATGGACCGTCTGCAATGGATTGGTCACGGTTTGGCACCGTCTCTCTAGTGATTTACTGGCAAGCTCTATCCGTACTTGTTTGGATTGGAGCCTTTCATAGTTGAGCTTTTTACCGTCGAGTGTTTAGCTCGATCGCCGAAGTAGCAACTCCGGTATGGCCTGTCGCCAGACTCATAGCTCCCTACGCCAGCCGTGTTGAAGGAACTTCGGTTTGATCCGAAGCCCACAGTCCTTAATCCAAGGTGCATGACCTTGGGGGAACTCAACCCCACGGACGGGATTACGCATTTCCATGCTTCACCCGCTTTGTCGATTAGCGGCTTGATGCGAAGTCAATTGACTGACAACTGCACCAAGTCTTTCCGCCTCGCCCGAATTCAAATTGAAAAATATCAGATAGGATAGAACGACAGGATTACTTCTTGGGCCACTTCTCACTTACAACGTGAGCTTGTTGGCCAAGAGATTACTCTGTCGAGCCTCCTTCGCACTGGACGAACCAGTCTCCTGGTATCCAGCGCTAAGGGCGGCGGGATGATCCTGATTTGGACCATGATGAAGGGAGCTACCCTTCGCTTCTTAGCTCGGCTGATAAGGCCAAGTTTACCGAAGCCCGCCACGCCCGACCACAAACGTCAGCTTCGTTCGCCATAGCTAATTGGTATTTCCAAAAAGTTTGCCGACGAACTCGCTTTACGTAAATTTACTGACGTCCGGCGATTTCTCGCCTGAGTTTTACGTCCTATCACGCATTTCAAAAAAAGCAAAGTGAAAGACAATTTTTACCTCCCAAACTGCGTCGGTGTGCTAATCCGATGCAGGTTGGCAGTTGTTCAAGACCTTGTGCAAAAACAGTTCCTCAATCTCGTGACACAATAGTATGGTCGTTCGGCTGGTATTGTTTCACTCTTCACCAACTAGGCGATCAAAGATCTTGTAGCCTTTGCCCGTCAATGCAAAAAACCTCCCATTGTCTCCCCGTTTTTCCAATATACGTCGTTGGAAAAGTGAAGTTATCGCGGATTTCCAGCGAACCTTGCTTCGCGGGGTATTTTTGTGATTTAATTCTTTTCCATTCGTCTGGACGAAATAGCTGCCATCGTCCGACTCTGAACAATTAATCGTACCATTGGAACACTTTCCAACTTCCATAATAATAGTTCGCTCTGTCGAAGTGAAAACTACATCGGTGGACTGTTCAAGACCTGTAGAATTGTTTGTGAATGGCCTTGCCTGAGCGCCCCCATTTTGGACGATACGACGCAGCTTTTCTGAGATTTCATGTACTTCAAGTTCCGAATTGAATTGACTTGACTCAATGAGACGCTGTGTCGTGAGGTCGTAAATGACTTGTTCCACAACAGGCCGAACTATCTCCGTTATTGTCGCAATTTCGTAGTCTTTCATGTATCCGTCACGAACAATCGCAACACAAACTCGTTGGTATTCAGTAATGAATGTCGGACGAAATATTTTCAAGTATTGGCTGAACCCAAAATGTGACATCCTAGCCCATCTTGGGTTATCGTTCGGTAATTCTTCGAAATACGCCATTTCACTCAGAAAACGGATCGACTGAACTACACCGCTAAGGTTGCCGCAGGCTTCAACGATATTTGGGACCAAGAATATCCTTCGAAGCCTGTCATCGCAGACGACTTGATCTCCGGCCAAACGAAATACGGTGATGTCAAGCTCGGTCAACCCTTCTACTTCTATCTTAGTTGGATTCGTCTTGTTTTCAGTTTCTACGGAAATTGAAGCGTTTTCAAACTTGGACACTGCATTTTCAATCTCTTCCTGGGTCGTTGCAGAAACGAGAGCCCGTTCAATATCTGAATCCAATGCAGGCGATTCCGTATGCCAAAAAAGTTGTCGAATCATTCCTCCAGTTGCGTACCAGTCCTCTCCGATCAGTTTTTCACGTTCTAGAGTGCTAACACGACTAAATCTCGCCGATTCTGTGTAGTGTAAGTCAATAATCTTGACGTCATTTTCATTCACTAAGACATTCCCAGCGTGGATGTCATGATGGCAAATTCCGGCATCATGGATTGCACGCACGCCCGCAATTATACTTTTGCTGATTCGAACCGAATGATCTCGATTTAAACCCTTCCAGATCTCCCATAGATCTTTTCCTTCGATCCACTCCATAACTACGCAGTCGACGAGAGCTTTGCTCGTTGGATCAACAACTTTTCCGACGCAATAAACAGTGACAACGTTGCGATGATTGACGCTTGCAAGTGCTCGTGCGTGAGATATGGCATCGGGCATAGCATTTGGATGGATAATTTTGATTGCTACGACTCGATTGAGCTTTGCCTGAAACCCGGGATAAACTGTTCCAAAACCACCGCTCTTCTTTTTGGGACCTGTAATTTCTAAATCGATTTGCTGGACTGCATTCTCAACGCCACCTGTGGTGGTACCGCTAACCGAATTCGAGCTGTCGTTTCTAAACACAGTGTCGGCTCCATTCAACGTTAGCGAAACTCGAAGTTGAATCGGCTTGATCGTTGTCTTTGATCCAGTGTGAATCTTGATTAAGTTCGCTTTCCTTAGATGTTCGAGGATTGCTTTGAACTCGTCCATAGATTTTGCAAATCCGAGGGAAATGTCGTCGGGCAGGCTTAGTATGACGATCTCACCAGCAGAACTATCGGTTTTGAACGCTAAGAATTGAAGTAGTCGTTGAGGCTTTTCACCAGGCGATATTGTCGTCGTCGGAAGCCCCTCAATCATGTAACGTCCATCTCGATTGCCCTCGAATTCCTGCCAGATTATTCGGGGCAACGCGGACACGTTATGACGTTCCCAAATGTGTCGAATGTAGCCTGAAAGAAAATCAGCGTTTGGTGCTGGGCCAATGTTATTGAGGTTGACCTCTGCTCGGTGGCAGATGTGAAAAGAACCGCAACGTGGACATTCTATTAGTGAATCCATGCTTGACGCTATGGAACTCGTCCTGGCTTTATTGCTGCAAATAGGACAATTGGATGCTTCGGGCATGGTAGCTTGAGTTGAGAATTAAGAATGCCTTGACTTTCAATAGACTAATTGTACAGGAAAGGTAGGGCTTGTAGCCCTTTTTAGTGAAGGGAGTCTAGCGGATGGTGAAGGCCAGGATTTTGGATCGAATCAACACGACGGCATGTGGATAGGCCGCTCCATTTCATCTGCGTCGGTCGCCCAAACCGACGCAACTAAAAGCACCCACCCGATTTCAACGCTATATCAAACACAGTTGGCCGAAACCTTCTAAGATAGCCTGCCCCGCGACTGTCGCTAGACCTTTGCTCGCGGGGAACTTATCGAAGCAATCGAACTCGATCAAGCTGGCCTCAGCAATAGATACCCCTCCACCATAAAGAATTTCATCGTCGTCTACTACGAATTGTCGGGCAACATTCGGGTAGCAAGCTCGAATCCTACATGGAGCAAGAAACCAGCTCAATGAACTCCTCCGAGATGCTTGTGCAGCTTACAAGTAACCGCTCGAATTTGACGGTACTTCAATACCGTGTTACTTAGGCGGTTATTATTCATCATCAAGGAGGTAACGATGGAAGACTCAATAAAAAAAACAACAGTTAAGCCGGTAAAAACCGTAAGGCATGGAGCGATTGCCGCAAGCATCTGGAAGCGCCAATCACCGACTGGCTTTGAGTATTTTGACTTTAGCTTGAGCCGATCTTGGAAGACTAAGTCAACGGGTAAGGAAGGCTACTCCCCCAATTTTTTTGTCGCAAACGAAGAAGAACTGTCGGCGGTAGTCCGAGAAGCATCAAATTGGATTGCAAGTCAACAAGCAAGCTTGCATGCAAGCAAAGAAACAAGCTTCGATGCGGAATCAACTCTTGTTCAATTCTAAATCAGATTGTCCTCGGGAGGGCGGATGTCTCTTGACTGCTCGTCTTAGTTCGCTCGAAATGGTCGCGGAGAATGACCGTTCGGTAGTGTTTGAAGAGCTGGTCGCCTTTTCCTTCGGATCGAAGGTAGCCGTCCCGTTTGGTTGGCTCAGTAGCGGCAAGTGCTGCTAGTTCAAAATCGTATTGACTCTCTTTGGAGAGTGAGCGCCAAAACGTCGAAAATGCCGCGTGGCGCTTTTCTTCCCGAACTCGCACATCGGCTTCCCGTTTAGTTTGAAATTCCCGTTCAGCCTCATTGCGGTTTTTTATGGTGGCCTTCTGATCGGCGACTTGAATCGAGCTTTGAAAACCCGTTGGAAATTGGATCGCGTTTGAATTCTTGATGGCTTGGACCAAGAATCCAGCACCCCGGACTTGACCCTTGGAGTTGTACCAATCAAAGAGTTCCATCATGGTATGAACTGTATCCCGTGGATACTTTTCGGATAGCTCCTCAGCGGACGCAGGCCCAACGCCACGTTTGGTTAGAGCGAAAGCTAAATTCGCAGGATCAATGGGATTTGACACAGCCGACTTAATGATTGCCGGAATTACTCCAGCAATGTAGGTCGCATTGCGTTTTGGTTTTCGTTCAAAACGAACGACCCAACTCCCCTTCCCCTGTTTTTCAAATCGCTGGGATTCTGCTATTCGAGTCAAATCCCAAACGTGTTCCAACTCCTCAATCCCTTTTTTGAGCCGACGCTTGATTAAAGCCACGTTGCCGGTTTGAGCAAGTCTCACCTTTCGAAATGCCAATTCCATCAGGTCGATTTCGACAGTGTTCCCATAATAAAACCGTTTGTCCAAAAAGCGATAGAGCCGTTTTGCAACTGGGCTCTCTAATCTCGTGTAGAGTCCCCAATCGAGTTTTTTGAGGTAACCAGCTTGGAAGCTTCGGAAGATAACATCATTCCAAATCAACTTCGATGCACCGGGGGCGTTACCTCGTTGCTCAAGTTCTCGCTGGTAAATGTAAAGCGTATCGATGATTCCAAAGTCACGATTCACCCAACTCTTTTCGCCATGGTCGTAAAACGCCCGGTCAGAATAGATGGAAAGCCCCTTCCAGCGACGAAGCGATTTTGCAATTCGTTGATAGTTGCGGGTACTATCCTCCCATCGAAGCAGTTTTAGAATCTCGTAGCGGCTGAAGGTGACCTCACTGCTTTGGAAGTCTTGGAGTTTGCTTATTTGGATACAGGCAAGCAGGACATCGTCATCCATTGCAGTTGGGAGTCCGTATCGGTCTGAACCAGAAATGGTAAGCCTTCGGGTGACATCTTTGCCCTCAACTCGATCAAATATCGTATCTTCTAAGACCACGGTCTTCTTTCCGTCAGGAATTCGGTCGGAAATTGCTGAAAGGGGGAACTCTGCAATATTCAGCTCGTCGACTCCGGTCTCAAGCAAGAAAAATGGATCAACCGGCAAGCTGGTGTCGGTGCCCTTCAATGAGTATTCTTTTTTTCCTTCCCTAAGTTCCAAATACAACCAACTCCCTCTGTTGTTAGTTATGAAGTTAATAAAACAAATTACTGGTGCCGATTTCTCTTCGGTTTCAGCGACTTAAGCAGAAAAATGTGCCTCGTTGTACGGTAACTGATGGTCAAAATGTGCTTCATTGAACGGTAAAAAGTGCTTCATTTCACGGTATCGAAAACTCATTTTGTGCCTCATTTCACGGTACCTCCAACCCCCTCCATTGCCCTGCCCGATCGCCCATATTCTTCCACCTGACTTCAACCAACTTAAAGCGAAAACGAACATCTCAAAACATTCGCAAAAGGGCAATCATTTTTCTTGCAAGGCAGATTGCGTGACTTGTGGCAATCGCACCACCTGCCAAAGCAGCTAGCAACAATTGTTACTTGCTAGTTTAACAGCACGTTGACGAGCCAGTGCTGTGACATGTTTGCTTGCTTGCAAGCTTTCAGGCTGACGAGAAAGCTTGACGCGATGATTGAAAGATTGCGGGTTGGATTGTCCTACTTCTTGCTGGATGTTTTGCCGACTTGGTGGCTGACAGGACGACAAGATGAGTTGCGAGCAAGGCACTAACCTGCGTGACTTGCCTGTTGCGCTTACACTCGGCTGCCTTATCTGAATAGTGGCTTTATGACTTGCTGTCTTCGAGACATGCTGACGTACTAGCAAAGGGAATGGCAGGCCTGCGACTCAACTGGCTTGTTCTATGGCTGCCGATCAAGCATACACGCTAGCCAGTTGTCGAGCATGCAATAAAAAGTGCTTGCGTGATTGCGACGCGTCTTGTAACTCAGCTTGCATGATTATATCACTGGTAAATTCGAAAGGCGGAGTTGGCAAATCAACGATTGCTGGGAACCTAGCAGGTTGGCTTCATGCTCATGGTAAAAAAGTAATACTTGCGGATTGCGATACGCAATGTTCATCCAGCGAGTGGGTGAGGGAGGCGGAACCAAAGATCCAGGTTGTTCGACTTGCGAACGCGGATGAGGTTCTTGATGAACTTCCATCGCTCGCACGAGAAGCGGACTATGTGATTGCAGATGGCCCCGGTTCTCAGACGGAAACGAGTCGCGCACTTCTTATGTGGGCTGATCTAGCGATCATTCCTTGTAAGGCAAGTATGTTCGAAGCACGGGCACTGGATAAGAACACCGCATTTGTCCGGCAGGCCCAGTCGATCCGAAAAGGTCCACCGGAAGCAATCGCCGTTTTGACAATGGTCGGACGCGACTATCGACTCACGAAAGACATGCGTGATGCGGCGTCGAATCTAAAACTCTCTCTTTCGGAAACAGCAATCACTCTACGTCAATCCTACGCAGATGCTCCCGGCCAAGCGACCTTTGTTTGGAACATGGGATACTCTGCTAGAGATGCGGCAGAAGAAATTGACCAACTGTTCCAAGAAATCCTGCCTGAAGCAACAAGTCAAAAAATTCTCTCGCTTCGAAAGGGGAGGGGAGGAAAATGAACACTTTAACTATTACTCAAAACATAGGGAGCAACCAACATGGCAGAACGTAGATCATTGACCGCCGCCGTTTCAACATCAGTACCGGGAGTAGAAGCAGAAATAGTCCGATCGTTCGTAACTCAAAATCAAAATGCGGAACGGCCAATCACGGCACCGGTAACTAACATCGGTGGATCGGAAGTCACCCGTCAGCCGGAATCCGTTACGATCGAGTCAACTGAATCGCGTCCGATTCGAACCAAGCCAAAGAAGGCTTCGCGTTTTCAACCCGTTGGCTTGATTCCAGTGACGATTCGACTTAAACCCGAAATTGCGGGTGGTCTAAAGCGTGCTTCGCTCGAACTTGAGTTGGAAGGCGAAGAGGTTTTCACACAACAAGAGTTGGTTGAAAACGCATTAGAACCATGGCTCCGCCAGAACGGATTTCTATCCTAGCGAGTTCGATGCTCGAACCAATTTCGGATTCCATGTCGACCGTCAAATCTTGGAACAAACGCGACCGGTAGCCGTCCCCTTTATTGGTTTTTGGCAATTTCCGTGCGGATCCGCTATATCACAGGGTCGCAAAAAACTAAACGTTGGCCCCTGGATGGTTTTATCATGGTTGGCGATATTTTCGAAAGCGGATTTAAGTCATCGGATGGAATCGGTGTTTCGCAAGTGCGAAATGACAGAGGGAATCGGTTTCAGAACACTGATCATGCCAAAGCAGCGTCGATAGAAACGGTCGAGCAAGATGTTACCAAGTTGCTCAACACTAGGCTTTGTGCAGCGACAGGTTTGCAAAACCTTGGTCTACCGAAAAACAGTTTTGGCGAATTGATTGCTGCATACAACGCAGGTTGGAGCAGTCTCGAAACTTGCAAATCCGAGTGGATTCGTTTCTTGAGCGGTATTCCGTTGATTGACGTCGCGGTCGACGACAGTGGCCGCCTGGGAAATATTGATCAAATGTCCAAAAAGGCCCAGCAGGAATGGAAACAAGATCTATTACGTGGGCTGTTGTGGCCCGCCGAGATCGCCCAATCTGGTGTTAGCGCAAGGCTTTCAGTTTTGCCTTTGTCGGATGCGCAAAATATTTTGGCGGACGATCTTTCAACAAAGATCCAGTTGATCGCATTTCGAATGGCTACGCACCTATCACTTTTTGTCGAACGCAAGGTCTGTGGGCTTATCGAATGGTACGGTCCAAACGCTTGCAAATACAAATTTTATGTTCGGCAAATCAAGTCCTTTGAACTTGAAGACCAGCAAACGAGCTGGATTGAGCGTACCGAGGGTTCGCTAGAAGCAATTGAAAAGACACAACACACGGGCAAGCACGAAAAAACCATATCGTGGCACATCCACGAAATCGTGAACGCTATTGAAGTTCATCCGTTAAACACGTCCATGTGTATCCCGCAAACACGACTGCCGATTGTCGAGTCAATACCGGGTTGGCTGAATGGTTTAGTCAAAATTGTTGAGGGTTCACTCGTTCGCGAAATCCAAGTTGTGGAAGACTGTGAATCAGAAACTTGGAACGAGGTCAAGGAACGACCAGTTACTTTGCAACCCGATCCAGCAATTGTTATGGGATCTTATGTTTTGGCCTCGTCAGCAGAATTTGTGGGTGGTTTTTGGCTCCGGAAGGTTCCCTAGCTGGTGATATAACGCTGTTTTTATGGTTTCATACTCCTTGAATCCG
>JAYVPJ010000028.1:0-83333 GCA_043757445.1 Pirellula sp.
ACAACCCGATTTCATACGATCGACTGGATACTCCGATCCGATCGTGAAAAGCCTTAGTGGAACGGTGGAAGAGATTATTATGTCCGTGTTGCAAAGAACGATTCGAATGTTTGTGTTGGCGGCTTTCGCCGTCGCAGGTCAAGTTGGCTTAGCCCAGGAGGGATACCACCCCTTTTCGGAGCCCATGGCCTTTGATCCAGATTGGCAATTCTTTGCACCAGTCCAAATGCAGGACCTGCAGGATTTGACCTCACGGCAACGTGCTAATACCGGTTATTACTTGACCTACGATCGGCTAAACATCGGCCTCAACCGATCCGATACGGAAACGGCAAGTAACAAAATCGACTTCACTTGGGGGAATCGGTTTGACTTCGGCTGGATGAACAGCAAGGAGTCCGGCTGGATGTTCTCCGCCATCAACGTGAGTGGACCCAATGTCTACAATCAATACGAACAACAGCGGCTGAACCAATTCATTGCGGTGGCGACGAACCCGACCCTCCAACCGATTTCGTTTCAAAACGATATCGCGGAAGAACGCAAGTACATCATTCAGGACAGCGTCAACGTCGGTTCATTTGCCTCGTTCGAAGCGAACAAAGTCTGGCGAATGGAGCCGTATAGGTACGGTGGGATTTTAGAGCCAATGGTTGGCTTGCGATACGCGTTTTTTGGTGATAGTGCGGCCAATGACCGCTACGATACGGGAATTGTTGTGGCCGATCCCATCACGGGCGTGGCGCCTCCTCCCCTCGTGGCCGGTAGCGCATTCGAGACCCTAACGAGAGTTCGTAACCAAACAGATAATAATATGTTGCTTGGGCAGTTCGGGTTTCGTTACACCAAGTTCATCAATCGCTGGACACTTTCGAACGATATGAAGTTTTTCGGAGGACACGTTTACCAAAGCCAAGCAACCAGCACGACGACCCACACAGCTTCGTATGCCGCGGCTCCTGCGGTGGGCGTAGTGGCCCTGACCGACAACCAGCAATTTGGCACATATGGTGGTAGCCGACACGAACGCTCCACTATCGGATTCGACCTACGAGTTGAGGGTTCGTACAAAGCAACTAAGTACCTGGACCTTCGGGGTGGCTTTGCAATGATGTACTTTGGCCGAGGAATTTGGAGAGACTCGACCGACAACGTCACGCCAAATCAACCTGGATTCACAGTGCTATCCAACAATCAGAACCTAGTCATGCCAGCCTTTACCTTCGGTATTGCACTCAACCGGTAGAGTGGGTCTATACGATCGACGCACTTAGCAACTACAATCAATCGAGCAAAGGCGGCTTCCTCAAGCCGCCTTTGCTTTTTTCGTTTTTGTCACTTGCCTTAGATGATTGAATGCTCATGCCAAGTATGTTTACACTCAAGAATTGGTTTGGTAGCAGTGAGTCGGCATTGTCGACCGCAACACTAGGCGAAGGGCCGCAAGGAAAATTGCCACTCACCGACGAAATGCTGCGAACTTGGTCCAGCGGCGATCTATTCGGTTGGACTCAGAATGCCGGCATGGGCTGGGATATCCAAAAAATGATGGGACCGCAGTTCTTGCTCCTCAGCACCCAAGGTGGTATTCGAGGCGAAGATGGCCAACCCATTGCGCTCGGTTACCATACCGGTCATTGGGAAGTTGGCTTGATGATGCAGGCGGCGGCCAAGTGGCTCAGCGAAAAGGGTGGCGTTCCATTTGCCGGCTTCGTAAGCGACCCATGCGATGGACGAACACAGGGTACGGTCGGGATGTTTGACTCGCTCCCCTACCGCAACGACGCAGCCATTGTGTTCCGACGACTGATTCGATCTCTGCCAACGCGCCGCGGGGTCCTTGGGATCGCAACTTGCGACAAGGGGCTGCCCGCCATGATGCTAGCGCTTGCAGGCAGTTCGCAATTGCCTAGCGTCATTGTTCCCGGTGGCGTTACGCTGCCAGCCAAGGATGCGGAAGACCTTGGAAAGGTTCAAACAATCGGAGCTCGCTATACCAATGGCATGATCTCGTTGGAAGAAGCGGCGGAAGCAGGTTGTCGGGCGTGTGGATCGCCCGGAGGTGGCTGTCAGTTTTTGGGGACGGCTGCCACTAGTCAAGTGATTGCGGAAGCGTTGGGAATGACCGTGCCGCATGCCGCTCTCGCCCCTAGTGGCCAACCCATATGGATCGAAATGGCAAGGCAATCGGCGGCCGTTTTGTGGGACCAACACCAACGCAAAGCAACGTTGCATGACGTATTAACAGAGGATTCCTTTTACAACGCGATCGCGGTGCATGCCGCATGCGGTGGCTCCACAAATCTACTCTTGCACGTGCCGGCAGTTGCGTTCGCTGCCGGGCTACCACGCCCTAGCCTTGATATGTGGCAGGACATCAATCGACGAGTACCACGGTTTGTCGATGTACTTCCAAACGGACCCATGTACCATCCCACGGTTCGATTGTTCTTGGCGGGTGGCGTGCCCGAAGTCATGTGGCATTTGCGTGAACTCGGTATTGCGCGTTGTGACGCAAAAACCGTCACGGGACTTTCATGGCATGAGATATTGGACGCCTGGAAAAATTCCGAGCGACGCACTGCGCTGCGAGACATGTTGAGGGAGCGCGACGGCGTCGATCCAGATCAAGTCATTATTCCACCGCTCCAAGCCAAACAAATGGGGCTGACCAGCACCATTTGTTTTCCACAGGGGAACGTATGCCCCGATGGTTCGGTCATCAAGTCGACCGCCATCGACCCATCCGTTATCGATGCCGACGGCACGTATCGAAAGACAGGTCCGGCTCGCGTTTTTACGACTGAGAAAGAGGCAGTAGCGGCTGCCAAGGGACAGCATACTCGGCCACTCAAGGCAGGGGATATTGTGGTCTTGATCGGGCGCGGGCCCATGGGTACCGGGATGGAAGAGACGTATCAGCTGACGAGCGCACTGAAGCATCTCGACTACGGCAAACATGTGGCCGTGGTGACCGATGCCAGATTTTCTGGGGTCAGCACAGGAGCTTGCATTGGACACGTTGGCCCGGAGGCTTTAGCCGGAGGCCCAGTGGGCAAACTTCGCGATGATGATTTGATCCGAATCGAAATCAATCGCGCGACGCTGGAAGCCTCCGTCAACTTCGTCGGCTGTGATGGCAAAGAGTTTTCATCTGAAATAGGCGCGTCTATTCTAGCTGTTAGGCCTTCGCACCCCAACCTGCGAGAAGATGAGCGAATGCCAAGCGACTCACGGTTATGGGCTGCGCTTCAAAAAGTAAGCGGCGGAACTTGGGGAGGCTGCGTCTATGATGTGGAGCGAATTATTGAAGTTCTTGAGGCCGGCGAGAAGGCACTTGCTGTCTCATGATTCTGCTCATTGATAACTATGATAGCTTTGTATACAACCTGGATCGTTATCTGCAACGATTGGGTCAAAGGACGCTAGTCGTCCGAAGCGATGCGATTACGGTCGATGCAGTGAGTCGATTATCGCTGGATGCGATTGTTATTTCGCCCGGACCAAAGTCACCCGATGAAGCTGGATGCTCGATGGAGGTGGTACGTCGCATGTCGGAACAGGCTCCCATCCTTGGGGTCTGTTTAGGGCATCAAGCGATTGGACAAGCCTTCGGCGGACGCATTGTTCGAGCCCATGCGCCCATGCATGGAAAGAGCTGTATCATTCAGCATGACGGTTCTGGACTATTCGAGGGAATTCCAACGCACTTTCAAGTTGGGCGATACCATTCTCTGGTTATTGAACCGACCAGCTTACCCGATGCACTTCGAGCCACTGCCTGGGCCGAAGACGGAACCATCATGGCCGTCCAGCACGTGCAGCATCGCGTCTATGGTGTTCAGTTTCATCCGGAGTCGATACTAACTGGGGCCGGCTATCAAGTCCTGGCCAATTTCTTGGCATTAGCTGGCCTAGAGAGCTTGGCGATACGAACCGTGCTGAGCCTGCAAAAAATGGAATTGGGTGACCTTGAATAATCTTGCACCACTCGCCGTGGCGGACGCTGCCAGCGTCCGCGAAACGCCTCAAGATTTGCTATAAAGATCCGTGTCCGTGTAAGTTGAGTTTTTGATACTTCCTTTTTTTAGAGGTATACCGACGCTAGCAGCGTCGGCCACGTTATGAATCCGCTTCCAGTCATTGTTGGTATAGGCGAGGTGCTTTGGGATGTTTTTCCCGACGGAGCTCGATTCGGTGGCGCGCCTGCCAATTTCGTATGCAGTGCAGCCGGACTTGGCCGAGGTCGATTTTGTGTTGCCATGGTGAGCGCAGTTGGCATCGATGAACTTGGCCAGAAGGCAATCTCGGCACTAGTCGACCATCAAGTAAATGTCGAATCGGTGGTTCAAAATAGCCGTCCGACGGGCCAAGTGCTCGTCCGAATAGACGAACGAGGTCATGCAACCTACGAGTTTGCAAGTGACTCCGCTTGGGATCGATTGGAATGGTCTACCGGTTTGGAGCGGCTAGTACATCGAGCGGATGTGATTTGCTTTGGCACGTTGGGACAGCGTAGCGAGGTCTCACGTTCGACCATTTGCCGATGTGTTTCCGCTACGCGCCCGGCCACCCTACGAATCCTGGATATCAACGTGCGGCAGCCTTTCATTAGCGACTTGATCATCTTGGACTCGTTGAAGCTCGCGAACGTTTTGAAGTTGAATGACGAAGAGTTACCAGTCCTCGCGAGTTTGCTCAAGCTAAGCGGTCCACCGGTAGTCATGTTACGACAGCTCGCCGATCAATTCTCATTTCAGGTAGTTGCTTTGACACGCGGAGCCAATGGAGCTGTCTTAGTCCGCGGTGACGAAATCAGTGTCGCACCAGGGATCGAGACCAACGTGGTAGACACCGTCGGTGCAGGCGACGCTTTTACTGCGACTCTCGCAATTGGTTTGCTCAAGGGCCTCGAATTGGACACGATCAATCGTGCTGCCTGCAATGTGGCCGCTTTCGTTTGCTCCCAGGGCGGCGCTACACCAATATTGCCAGAACGGTTTGCTCTATAATGCAATCGTCGCGGGCCGGGCGGCATCAGCCACGCAATTGCCTTGCGTTTATGTAGGGATGTCTACTCTGGCGATTGTTTCTCGCGATATTTTTCGCGTCCTGCTGCATAAACTTGCTTGTTGGGAGATCGATCTTTCAGCCAAGATTCGATATCGCATGCATCGGGAGGGACATCATTCACTTGAGCGGTTAGTTTTTCCAGCTGTTTTCGACACCAACCGCAACCTGTTCCGGCTCCGCCGCATTCATTGAGCAAGCTGGGGGTCTTTATGCGATGGATGCGAATGTAGTTGATCACCTTCCGCCATGAAATATGAAAACACAAACAGAGCTCATCCTCGGGTTCCATGCAAAGCCTAATCCTGACGGTACTTGTCAAGTTTGCGATAGAGCGTACGGGCTCCAATATCAAGGATTTTTGCAGCTTCCTCGCGGTTGCCTGCCGTCATCTTGAGAGTCTCCTCGATGGCCCAGCGTTCGATCTCATCCATGGTCTTGCCGATCAATTCGGGAGGCAAGTGAAGTTCAGAAGTCGCTTCCGACATGCCCATTTCCTTCATCGCACCAGCTAGTATTTCGCTGGAAACGTCCATGCCGGGCTCGATCAATTCAGGCGGTAGATCATCCAGATCCAATCGGCCATCGGTGTCAAGTACTACCATTGTCTCCACGAAGTTTCGCAGCTGACGAATGTTGCCTGGCCAATCGTACGAGTAAAACTTGCGAGTTACCGCGGGCGAGAAATTGCAGGGGCCATGACTATGGCGTTTGATAAAGGTTTTTCGAAAATGGTCCATCAGCGGAATGATGTCATCGCGGCGTTCTCGCAACGCCGGCAAATGGACTGTAACGACCTTCAAACGGTAGTAGAGATCATTTCGAAATTCGCCCGCCTCAATCATGTTCTCGAGTGGCCGGTTGGTCGCCGAGATCAGTCGAACATTTACCTTGATCGGTTTGTTGTCACCGACTCGCGTAATTTGGTGTTCTTCCAAAACTCGAAGCAGTTTGATTTGGGTGCTCATCGGCATATCGCCAACTTCGTCCAGAAACAATGTGCCACCGTCTGCGTACTGAAACGCTCCTTCGCGATCGGTTACCGCATCGGTGTATGCTCCTCGAACGTGGCCAAACATTTCGCTCTCGACCAAGTTCTCGGAGACGGCTCGTACATTGAGGGCTACTAAGCGTTTATTCTTGCGGGGACTGTTTTGGTGAATCGCTCTAGCGATGAGCTCTTTGCCGGTACCGCTTTCGCCGGTGATGAGGACGGTAGCGTCGGTGGGTGCAATGCGCTTCAGTCTATCGATGAGCGACTGCACTTGAGGGCCAGCATAAACTATCCCCTCGAAGCCAAAGCGTTCATCCAGCCGGCGGCGCAATTCGAAATTGGATTGTTTGAGTTGAACCGACTCGACAGCTTTGGCGGCAATGGCTCGAAGGCGATTGGGAGTAATGGGCTTCTCGAGAAAATTAAAAGCGCCGAGCTGCATGGCTTCGACGGCTTTGGTGACGGTCGCGTGTCCGGTAACCATCACGACTTGACAGTCGGGTAAAAGTTGACGGGCCATCGCCAATATTTGCATGCCGTCAAATTCATTCATCATCAAGTCGGTGATCACCACGTCGTAGGTATTTTGCTCCAGCATCCGTTTGCCTTCGGGACCGCTGGTTGCGACCGAGCAACGGTAGCCAGTTCGCTCCAAGCTTTCCGTCATCGCTCGTGCATGAGCAGGATCATTGTCAACAATGAGCATTGAAAACAATTTCGGATCGAGTTCCGAGGGAATGCTCAAATCGGACAAGGTGGGATTTAGAACTGTGGATTCGTCAGATTGCATGTGAACAGGGATTCGCGGATGGTTTTGCGTGGATTGGCTACAAAGACTCAGAAAAGTGGCTCAAGGCATTGCAGGTGTTTGGAAAATAGGTACCGTGTTGGGCCGTCCATAAATGGATGGATTTTCGGTAAATGCTTGGATTTGAAAAGGACTAATGGATGTCGGAAAACACGGTGTGCCGTGGAGTTCGCGGTGCGACGACTGTCGAAGCTAACACGCGTGAAGCGATTCTCAAGGCCACACGTCAGCTTTTGGCACTAATTATCCGCCGCAACGGTATAGATTCTACCGACGTTGCCAGCGCTGTCTTTACGGTAACTCGAGACTTGGACGCGGAATTTCCGGCTTTGGCGGCCCGGCAGTTCGGTTGGTTGGACGTGCCCTTGCTCTGCGGATATGAAGTCGAAGTCAAGGGATCGCTCAGCTCCTGCATACGCATTCTGCTGCATTGGAACACCACCAAAACGCAGAAAGAAATCCATCATGTCTACATCCACGATGCGATGTCGCTCCGTCCAGATCTGAGTAAATTGCCTCCAGTCGACTGGAAAGAGCTGGAACAGTGGATCAGCGAACAAGTGGTTTCGCGAGATTCAAGTAAGCCTCCCGAATAATGCTATTAACCTGGACTCCAAACGCTTCTGCAAGCGCCATGCACGCCGCCCAGTCCATCTGTGAGTACGGCGACAAGCTCTCAGACATGCGCGTCTCAGAATCGATTGGCAAGTATGCATTGAGCTTGGGCGACTGGATCGCGACCACGGCCCCATTTGATACCGCTCGTTTTTGGTCACTTTTGGTTGGCCATTCGGCCATGATTGATGCGAATATCGAACTGGCTGAAGCGGTTGTTAGAAAAGCGGCACTTCGCGTTGAAAACAAGACAGTGATTTCGCAATTAGCCGGTCACATTTCTGATATCGAAGCAGCCTACAACCAACACTTTCCAAAATTCCACGAACAGCTTCCGCTCCGAGCTAGACCACTCCAAGAGCATTGGCTCGGCTTCGGGCCAGGATTGCTTGCGCATTTCGGTCGGCTTACACAAAAGGATTTGCTCGTTTCGGAGGCCCGTGTAATTCTGCTGCAACCAATCTTAGGTGGCGCTGGAGTTGCGCATATCGAACACAACCAAGTACGCATTGAAGCTGTGTTGACAAACCCATTAGTCGAATTGCCTGAAGTGGTGCGGTTGGCTTGGTTGTTGTCGCAGCTTCAACTGGACCTGCCCATTCACAGCGAAGCCATCGGAGCCAACCTGCTTGCTCGACTTGCTCCTTTGGCCATGCTACCTCCTATTCTGGCTGCGGCTGAAGTGATGGAATTAAGCAAATGCGATGAAGCTGTCGCCGAGCTCGCGATCGAGCACTGGCATATCCCTGTCCCAAAAGGCAAAAATGTACACACCGAGATTGTGCCCATCATGATGGACTGGTGGGAAACCTACCTTCAAACCCGACCGGGTTGGCAAACAGCATTGCAAGCATTTGCCAAGATGCTGGCTATTGCTTAATGTGGGCGAGTCGCTCTGCGACTCGCCCTAACTGAAGAAATGGAAGGCCAAAGAACTAAAATGATTCCGAGTTACGGGTTGCCTCGCGCTGAAGCGTCAAGAGTCTTGGAGAAATTAGGATCGCGATGAAGTGCTATCAAAGACGGGACTAGTGAAGGTGGGCTCTCGATCTCGCTTGACCTAAAAGTGCAGAAACGATTACTGTTGCTCTGAAAGTCCGGGGCGGACTGCATTGACTCGTGTACTGAGGGGCTCATCAATCATGTCGAACGTAAACGCAACCAAGTCGTCTGTTCCATTGCTCGATGTCAATCGTGGCAACGCAACGCTTCGAGATGAGATTCTTGCATCGATTGCGCAGGTCGTCGATAGCGGCCGATTTTTACACGGACCGCAGGTGGGCGAACTCGAGTGTACCATTGCTGGCTTGTGCCAAACACAGCAAGCGATCTCATGTGCCTCGGGCAGCGACGCATTGTTGCTGGCATTAATGGCCCTCGATATTCAGTCGGGTGACGAAGTGATACTTCCGAGCTTTACCTTCTTTGCTACAGCGTCCGCGGTTGCAAGGCTAGGAGCGAATCCGGTATTTGTCGACATCGATCCGAGAACCTACAACATTTGTCCGGAAGCGGTCGAAGCGAGTGTAACATCGCGAACGAGGGCAATTATTCCGGTGCACTTGTTCGGTCAATGCGCGCCCATGGATAAGATATCTGCCATCGCCAAGAAACACGATTTGCCGGTCATCGAGGACGCAGCACAAGCGATCGGAGCCGAATATTTGGGTCGGCCCGCTGGCGCCTGGGGAGACATCGGTTGCCTGAGCTTCTACCCAACCAAAAACCTTGGCGGAATGGGTGATGGCGGGATGATGGTTTGCAATGACATGGAAATGGCCGCCAAATTGAGGCTACTTGCTTCACATGGTATGCAACCTCGCTATTATCACAAACTAGTGGGCATTAACAGTCGACTCGATACCATTCAAGCTGCGATTCTCAATGTCAAGATCTCGCATTTGCAGTCCTACAGCAACGCTCGTCAAAGGAACGCCAGTCGTTACTCCGAGATGTTTGCCGCGTCCGGTTTGAATCAATGCATCGAGTTGCCCTATCATGCACCCGAGGCACTGCATGTTTGGAATCAGTATGGCATTCGCGTGCCCGGTGGATTGCGAGACTCGCTGCGCAAGCATCTTTCTGAAATCGGAATCGGCAATGAAGTCTATTATCCGGTCCCACTTCATCAACAAGAGTGCTTCCAAGACTTAGGCTATACCGACGGTTGTTTGCCGCAGACGGAAAAGGCGGCCAAGGAGATTCTTCATCTTCCAGTCTATCCAGATTTGACCGAGAGCGAACAGGACGCCGTCGTAACTGGTATCCAAAGTTTCTATGCATCTGCCGCGATGAGACGTGCCGCATAGCCTGGCCGGAAATTGCACACGGAGGGGAACCCCTTTAGCTGGTTCCTTGATTCGGATTGAATAGCTTGAGCATCGCATAGGCTTTCGCGGTTGCACATCGTCCTCGCTGTGTCCGTATCACATACTCGCTGCGCAACAAAAACGGTTCGACCTCGTCTTCGAGTGTATCTGCCGAGACACTCATGGTGTGCGCGATGGCTTCGACGCCGGCTGGCCCACCATTGAAGACACGAATAAGTGTTTCTAGGTAACGACGGTCTTGTTTATCGAGACCAATCTCGTCGATACCCATCATGTCGAGCGCTCTTTTGGCGATGTCGAGCGTGACGCGTCCATCCGCTTTGCTCATCGCGTAGTCGCGAACCCATAGGAAACGATTGTTTGCAATGCGAGGTGTCCCTCTGGCTCGCTTGGCAATCTCAACGGCTGCATCGGAATGAAGAGATACATTCAGCTTTTTCGCGTTGCGAGACAAGATTTCAATCAACTCCTCGACAGAGTAATAACCAAGATGCTGCCGGATCAAGAATCGATCGCGCAGAGGAGCGCTGAGCATACCCGCTCTCGTCGTAGCACCGATGAGAGTGAATGGTTGCAATTGCAAATTGAGCGTCCGAGCGTTTACCCCTTCGCCCAAGATGATGTCGATGCGATAGTCCTCCATCGCTGTGTACAGAAATTCTTCGACTGGCTTAGGCAAACGATGGATCTCATCGATAAACAAAACCGAGCCATGTTCCAAGTTGGTCAAATAAGGAATCATCTCCTTGGGTGCCTTGAGGACTGGGCCGCTGGTCATATCGACCTTGACCCCCATCTCGCGAGGGATGCAAGTTGCGAAGGTCGTTTTCCCCAAACCAGGTGGGCCGTCAAAGAGGATGTGACCCAACGGCTCGTTCCGCTTCTTGGCCGCGTCCATGGCAATTTGAATGACGTCCATCACCTCCTGCTGGCCGACCATGTCGGCAATGCGTTTGGGACGGAGGACAATATCGTTTTCACCTGGAGCCATGATCCCTGAGCCAGGAACATGACCGGGCGACGGAGGTGCCGTTCCTCGCCGCGCTTCGTCGCCATTTTTTCCGCCCCCTTTGCCAGCGACGTCACGGTCGTCGCCGTCGTCACCGTCTGGATCAGCCGGAATGATTTTTCGTTCTCGGACCATGCTATTTTTCCGCACCTGTATCCAAGATCGCCATAAAGGCTCTCTGAGGTATATCGACCGAACCGATGGATTTCATTCGCTTCTTGCCTTCTTTTTGCTTGGCCCATAGCTTTTTCTTTCGCGAGATATCACCGCCATAGCATTTGGCGGTCACATTCTTTCGCATGGCCGATACCGTTTCGCGGGCGATGATGCGAGAACCGATGGCTGCCTGCACAGCGACTTCGAACATATGCCTATCGATCTCGGCCTTGAGTTTCTTCACCACCGCTCGGCCTCGGCGGTCTGAGTCTGCGGTATCGCAAATGATACTAAGTGCGTCCACTCTTTTTCCGTTGACGAGAATATCCATTCGAACAAGATCCGCTGGCTCATATCCGATGATCTCGTAGTCCATCGTGCCATACCCCCGCGTTACGCTCTTGAGCTTGTCGTGCAAATCATAGATGACTTCCGCCAATGGCAAATCGTAACTGACCAAGGCTCGAGTGCTGGAAAGATACTCATTGCCTTTTAGGATACCGCGTCGATCCTGCGACAGCTTCATGACAACGCCGATGTACTCGATTGGTAAAACGAAGTTCACGCGTACGATTGGTTGACGAAACTCTTCGATGTCACACGAATCAGGGACTTCTTGCGGACGATGGATTTCCACGACGGTTCCGTCGCGTTTTACGATCTCATAAGTAACGTTGGGGGCAGTTTGTACAAGGTCGACATCGCACTCATTCTCGAGACGCTGCTGAATGATTTCCATGTGCAGCAATCCAAGGAACCCACAGCGGAAACCAAAGCCAAGGGCCTCACTCGATTCCGGCGCATAGTCAAATGATGGGTCGTTGATGGAGAGTTTTTCGAGAGCATCACGCAGTTCCGTAAACTCTTGTCCGTCGCTTGGGTAAAGACCGCAATAGACCATCCGCTTCGGCGGCTTGTAGCCGGCGAGGGCCACCGCCTTGTCGTCGTTGGCCATGGCGACTGTGTCGCCGATGCGCACATCTTTTAGCGATTTGATATTGCAGATGAGATAGCCGACTTCACCGGCGAGGAGAGAATCGACGGGCATGCGATGTGGAATAAATTGCCCCAACTCGAGCACTTCGTAGTTGGCCCCCACTCCTAAGAAACGAACTTTGTCCCCGCGTTTCACTTTGCCTTCCATGACTCGAACATAAGTGATCGCGCCACGGTAGTCATCGTAGAGCGAATCGAACACCATCGCTTTCAGCGGAGCGTTGCGATCGCCTGTCGGCGGCGGTATGCGTTCTACGATCGCTTCGAGCAATTCGTCGATACCTATGCCAGCCTTGCCCGAGCACTTGACGATTTCGGTCGGGTCGATTCCCAAGCTCTGTTCCATCTCCGTGGTAACCTCGTCCACGCGTGCGTGGGCGAGGTCAATCTTGTTGATGACAGGGATGATTTTGAGTTCGTGCTCCATGGCCGCATAAGCGTTAGCAACCGTCTGGGCTTCAACCCCCTGGAACGAGTCCACCAGCAGCAATGCCCCTTCGCAACAAGTCAATGCACGCGAGACTTCGTATTGGAAGTCGACGTGGCCGGGGGTGTCGATCAAATTCAGTTCGTATAGCTCACCCTTGTGCCAATGATTCAAGGAAACCGACTTGGCTTTGATGGTGATACCGCGAGATCGCTCGAGGTCCATTCCATCGAGCAATTGCTCTCGCATCTTGCGAATCTCAACGGTGCCGGTGCGTTCAAGGAGTCGGTCGGCGAGCGTGCTTTTGCCATGGTCGATATGCGCAATGATACAGAAATTACGTATCTTGGCCGTGGGCATTTCGCCCAGTTGTTGGCCACCGTGTTTGCCACCAGTGCTCATGACAGTTTCCTAGTAATTTGTCCCGATCGGATTTTTGCGTAGCGACGCTCGCCAGAGCGTGAAGGCGACCCATGATGGCACCACGTTTTGCCGAACGCAGCTACGATGCTAGCCCCAAAATTATGGCCAAGAAAAGCACGGGGCGAGTTCCTCATGTTGGTAACTTCTTGCTTTCCATGCGAGCAATCCCGGCAGCCCCGAGATAACCCGCGTCGCCACCCAACGAAGCAAACTCGATCTTGGTACCGTTGGCAACGTATTCGAAACTGCGTTGTCGAAACGTTTCCTCAATTCGCTTCAGGAATCTCATTCCGACTGGAGATTGCGGCCCCCCAAAGTTCATCGCTCCGCCCAGAACAATCAAGCCTGGATCGAGAGTATGGACGATGGTTGCAATTCCAAGTGCCAGATAGTCGGCAGTTTCATCAATGATCTTCACACTAAACGCGTCACCGGTTGACGCCGCTTCGTAAAGCATTTTTGTAGTTAAAGTCTCCAAGTTTTTTTGAAGCGAGCTCGTCGCACCCGCGACCAATTCTTCCTTCGCACGTTGGGCAACAGCGCTAGCACTGGCATAAGCCTCTAAATGGCCCCGGCCCCCTCCCCAGACACATAACCTTGCATTCGGGCGAGGATCGATGATCATGTGACCGCACTCGCCTCCAAAACTGTTGTGCCCAACGACCAATTGGTTATCTATAATGATGCCACCGCCAACGCCTGTTCCCAGGGTCAATAGCACCATACTACTGTAGACCCTGCCAGTACCGACCCAAAATTCGCCAAAGGCTGCGGCATTCGCGTCATTTGCGAAAGCAACCGGGAGACCTATGGCCTGTGCTAAACACTTTACAATTGGGAAGTGATGCCAATGTGGGTGATTCGGTGGTTCAATCAACATTCCCTTTGGAATGTCTTGGCTGCCGGGAGTACCTAAGCCAACTCTCGCAATATCTTTCGTCGATAATCCAAGGGAGGAAAGCATTGCAGATGCGGAAACGGACACCCTCGCCATCGCGTCTGCAGGTCCGCGAGGTTCTTCGGTCGGAATAGCGGCAAACCCAAGTGTTTTACCCTCCTCATCCACGACGCCAATCTTCATTCCGGTCCCGCCAACGTCGATTCCAAGGTAAAGCGGACGTGTGGCATTGGAGACGGGAAGAATTGGCTGCGATGTCATAACTCTCATTTAGGTAAAGGTTTATCGCATCGCACGTGCGGTGGCGAAACACACCAAATCCCAGTATACGGCAAGCCTTTCCTTACAAACAGGGACAATTATTCGTTTAAGCCGGAGCGTAGGCGACAGTTAAGCCGGAGCGAAGGCGACAGGCATGTGCTCCAAAGCCGGCGCCTACGGCATTGGGGCTAAACGCGACGGGGTCAGGCCGCTCGCTTGTTAGCCAAATCGCTTTGGTTCAGCTTGTTGTAAAGAGTCTTCAGACTAATGCCAAGTTCTTCGGCAGCAGCAGGCTTATTGCCTTGGTGGCGTTGAATCGCCTCATGCACCGCGAGCAACTCCAACTCTCGTAGGCTCAAAGGATTCGCGACGGAGCTAAATGAGACGGGGCTAAGTGACTTGATGTCGCGCTTGATCTTCTTGTCGACAAAATGACGTGGCAAGTGTTCCGGCAGGATGGGCGGCATGTCGCACAGGATGGTCGCATGCTCGACGACGTTGGCCAGTTCTCTGACGTTGCCTGGCCATGGATGTTGTTTAAAGATAGCGATCGTTTCCTCGGAGAAAATGCCTTCGATCGAGGCATGTTCCGGTCGATGGCGCAAATACAGGTGGCGAGCCAGTGGCAAGACATCTTCCATGCGGTCGCGAAGGGCAGGGACATGAATTTCAAAGGCATTGATTCGGAACATCAAGTCTTCGCGAAAAGCCCCCGATTCAACCATTGTCTCCACATCGCGGTGGGTTGCGCAGACGACACGAACATCGACATGAAACGTCTGGTTATCGCCGACTCGCCGGATATCGCCGCTTTCCAAGACTCGCAATAGTTTCGCTTGCATGGCCAATGGCAACTCGCCAATCTCGTCCAAAAAAATGGTGCCGCCGCTCGCGACTTCGAAGAGTCCATCGCGTTGCGCATCGGCGCCGGTGAACGCGCCTTTCTTATGTCCGAATAGTTCGCTCTCTATTAGGTTCTCTGGAAGTGCACCGCAGTTGACAGCCACAAACGCTTTTCCACTCCTTGAGCTCTGATCATGCAGCGCCCGGGCGACCAACTCTTTGCCGCAACCTGTTTCACCCCGGATTAGCACTGTGCTTGGAGTACGCGCGACCTTGCGAATCAGGGTGAGAACATCCTGCATGGCACGGGAGCTGCCGATGAGCTTTGGCGAACTCGACTGAGACGATTCGGATTGTTGTTCAATGGCCGCGGAGTGTCGTTTGAGTTCACGCCGGGCAGCTACCCTTTGCAGCAACGACTGCAACTCAGACAAACGACAGGGCTTGCTCAAGTAGTCGATGACACCAAACCGCAGAGCCGCTACGGCGGATTCCAGCGACTGCTTGCCCGTCAAAACAATGCACTCAGTCTTAGGTGAGAGCGTTGCAGCTCGCTCGATGACTTGGATACCATTCATTCCTGGCATATCCAAATCGACGATCAAGCAGTCGAACGTTTCTCGCTCGAGAGCCGCCACAGCCGTATATCCATCCGGACAAACGGTGACGCGGTGACCCAAATGGGGTAACTCCATCCTCATCAACTCTTGCAGTGATGGCTCGTCATCCGCAAACAGGATGGAGAGCTGGCTAGGCTGCGGTTTTTTCGTCAGTAGCGTCATAGTTTAGATGGCTGTCAGGTTGACTAGGTAAAAGCACTTCGAATCGTGTACCGCAGTTTGGACCTTGGCTCTTGGGTGTGATTCTTCCACCGTGATCGGCGATGATCCGGCTGGTGATGGGCAATCCAAGCCCTGTTCCACGGCCATCCCGCCGTCGAGTGAAGAAAGGTTCAAATAGGTGCTGCAAAACTTCCTCGGTCATACCGCATCCGTTGTCCTGAACGACCATTCGAATCGAGTCGTTCAACGCTTCGAGTGAGATGGTAACACACCCATCGTTACGGGTAGGATCCAACGATTCGAGCGAGTTCGTTAGCAGGTTGAGTACTACTTGTTTCATTTCCTGTGGGCTAGCCCATGCAATCATTGGCATTGGGCGGGGTTGAAATTCGATTTTCTGAGTTCGGAATTGACCAAGATGTCGTACCATATCCACCACATCCCCCACAACCTCATTCATGTCGATGGATTGCTTGCGCTGTTCGGTTCCCAGTCGCGAAAAATCGAGCAGCTTTTCTGTGATACCTTTGCATCGAAAGGCTTCGTCCTGAATGCGACGCAAATAAGTGCGCAACGTATCCAAGTCGAAACCGGAAGCTGGTTGAACTTCTGCAGCCTGGTTTTGATCTTCGACAGGGTGAAGGATGCGGTGCAGACGCGATTCGAGGGCTTCCGCACTCCAAGCAATCGAAGCTAGCGGATTGTTGATTTCATGGGCAACCCCAGCTGCCAGAAAGCCAACACTCGCCAATTGCTCATTGCGAATCACTTCTTGCGATCTCTCTCTAACTTGGTCATTGAGATCTCGTTGAATGCTTAAAAAACTCGCCGCGCCTAAGTTGATTGCATCAGCAAGTTCCGATAATTCGTCTTTGCTATCCATGTGAATGCGGAACGCAAAATCACCCGAGGCGACGCGACGCGAGCCTGCTAGCAGAACTTTAAAAGGCTTAATCACTGCAATGCGAGCATAGGCAATCAACCCGATCAACAAGAAGAGGGCGAGTGAGGCGCTACTCCACGAAAGAACAATCCATGTTCGATATCGCGATCGAACTTCTTCCTTAAAGCTAGCCATGCGATCGCCAAAGAAGGTGGGCAGTTTGTGCGCGAGTTTCGAAAGCCGTTCGAGATCCTGCATTTGCTGCATTGCATGGGCAACGCTATGCGACTCGAGCAAGTCTAGATGTCGGAGCGAAATCGCATTCAATATGTCGGTTAATTCGGCCGACTTTTCAAATTCATCCGTTAGATCCGAGAGAAAGGTATCATCGATATTCGATCGTTCAAGCCGCGATTTGTAGCGAGCTAAAACGACGCGGACGTGGTGCAATTTCTCGTTGAATTGTCGGTCGCTGTGCAGCCTGTCGGTGGAATGCGCATTCCATTCTGGCTGACGGTGCTGAGACAGAGAGAACTCCATCGGTTCATGGATGTCCAGCTGTTGAAAACCCAAGCGTAAATCATCGATCGAGCGAGTCAACTCCGCAGTGAACGGCATCTCGGAAGCGCGACTGCTAAGGGTGGTCGCCAGATCGCGATAGGCGTACACACCGCGAAAGCTGCTATATCCTAGTACAGCAATCACGATGCCAAGCACAACCATCGAAACGAGGAGCTTCTTGCGAATGGTCGATGTCGAAATCCACGGTATACCCATGTTAAGCTCTCTTTGATTTCATCACCGCAAAGACAAGCCCTCCCCAGAGACGCCACGGTAGGCGGCTTGAGGGTAATAGGGCTGAGGTGGAGAAACTTGTTGTGGGACAATCGATTGAGGCCCGATCCGACCCAAATTGCGGACTTCATAGCCAGCGGTTTTAGGCATTTCAAACTGAGTCATGTTGTCATTCGCCAAACTGTTTACGACGTACGAAGCGATCGAGATATCCAATTCCAAAACGTCGCTGGCCGACGGCATGAGCTGTACCTTGACCTGGTGCGGCAGCGCGGACTGAATGGATGCATAGTATTCGTGTTTGGACTGTTTGGCGTTGGCGACGAAGCGTCCTGTGGGGTCGCGCAAGTACACTTCGCGGCTAAATCCATATTTCGGATCAACGATGAGGGTGCGTGTGAAATTCCCGATGGGACTTGGTTCCGACGTCGTCAATTCGATCATGCCATCGGCTCGCTTTACAGGCTCTTGAACCAACCGGAATGGGTCGATCTCACAAATCCCCATCGCTTGAATCAACCAAATGGGCGAGACGGGCAAGACAGGACGATCGGCCTGGGCATCAAATTCGACGTGCCTCGCATAATACATCTGCTTGGTCAAGCCGCCGCGAATGGCCATCCAAAAAGCCTCGTCATTGCTTCCGATGTCGACACCCGCCACTCCTGCCACACTCGCAGTCATTCGGAAGCGTTTTTCGCGTGCCCAGGTCAGGTTGGTATTGATGGTCCGCTCATGGTTGACGTTCACGGTTACCGAATTGGATTGAAGGGACTGGACGTTGCGCGAACGATTGATGACTTCCGCTAACTGGTCGCGAGTTGGTTCGGTTGTGAATACTGGCTTCGGTTGAAACTCCGGAATCGAACGCCGCGGCATGCAGGTGGCGCCTCCTGTCAGAAACGTCAAAACGACCATGGTCAAGCAATGCAATGCCCTCCTAGCTTTTGGCTCTTTTATACCGAAAGAATTATTGTGTTTTTTATGTTTCACAGTAAAGCAAGTCGATCAGTTTTTGGTGCAGTTGTTCGACGCGATCCGATGTAGGGCTATGGACAGGTACTAAGAACTCTCGTCCGTTGGGAGAATACGTCAGATGCAAATGCGTCGGCTCATCCTCTAATGAGTCGCTAGATTGCTCGGCTAACAAACGTCGTCGTATCAAGAGGACAGCCAGGAGGTATGCGAGATCGCCGTCTTCAGGTTGTTCACATAGCTTTTCTAGTGCATCCAGTAGAACAATGGTGGGAGCCAAAGTCAGCTTTCCAGTTCGTTTCGCTGGCATTTGGCTAACCCACCATCCGACTGTTCTGTCTGGCGGGCCATGCCAATTCTCCTTGCAGAAGTCCTGCCGAACCAGTTCGCTGCCGCGTTGGAGAACTGCCGAGTAATACCGCTCACCCGGTTCAAACGGGCGGTCCCCTTGGTGACACCTGCGCGAGCTTCGTTGGATGGTAAATTCCTGCATGCATTCGCTTTTAGGAAAAATGGCGAATAAAATCTAGAGCAGGAAACGCGAAAGACTCTAGCATGGCCCCCTGGGCCGTGCGAAACTCGGGCCAGGGGCCCAAGCTACGGTAAACCGACTCCTGCCGCTCGCTTAACCTAAGGATTTGGTCAATTAAGATCCGATTTAGCCTTGGACGAATCCCTTGCGTCCGTTACACTCCGTCCCCCTGATTTCGGATCCGTACCGAGAGTGGCGACAAATTGCGTCGCTATTACCGTTGCTTATACACCGACTTTTTAGAATGTTTTAGTGTTCCAATGGCCAAACTAAAGACTCACAAGTCCACAAAAAAGCGATTCCGACTCACAGCCTCAGGCAAGGTCAAGCACCGCAAGGCGGGTACTAGCCATTTGGCGATTAGCAAGTCGGCAAAGAAGATTCGTCAATTGCGTGGTACCAAGGTACTGGAACCAAACTTCCAGCGAGCTGTTCAAGACGCTTTGCGTGGCTATAGCTACTAAAGCAAAAAAACACCTGGCCCATTTTATCACCAGGCGTTTGGGTAAAAACTGTCGCGAAGTCCGAAATGAACGGGCCGTTGCTGCTTGAGAAAGTGGCCCTTCGCGATGACCTGAAGCGCCCTTAAGCAAGAATGCGTATTCATGAGAACAAGAAAAGGCTCAGCTCGTAGGCAGGCCAAGCGAAGATTATTTCAACGAGCCGAGGGTTACGTTGGCGGACGCCGTCGTCTCTACCGAACGGCCAAAGAGAATTTGGTCCGAGCTGGACGATTCGCTTATCGCGATCGACGTCGCAAACGTCGTGATTTCCGTAGACTTTGGATTATTCGCGTCAATGCCGCTTCGCGTATGCATGGACTTCGTTACAGCGAGTTCATTCACGGGTTGTTATTGGCCAAAATTGAAATCGATCGGAAGCAACTGGCTGAGATGGCAGTGAACGATTCGGCAGCGTTCGGTGTCGTTGTCGCGGCAGTTAAAAAGGCCTTGGCGGCGAAAGCCGCCGCTTAGCTTTCCTAAAGACACACCGAGCGAAATCGCAGCTTGGCGCTCCGCGTTTAATTGCACGGCATGAAGTGCAGTGCCACCATGGAAAAATACCTCGAGCCCGCGACTTGAAAAGTCGTGGGCTCGTTGCATAGTGTGACAACTGAGTCTGAGAACCAACTATGTCCCTTCAGAATTTTGTCGATTCCCTCGACGGCCTTCTCGATGAAGCCAAACAATCGCTCGATGCAGTTTCTTCGTCCGAACAGTTAGAAGCATTGCGAGTCAAGTTCGTTGGCGCCAAGAATGGCGCTATCAAAACTGTGCAAAAATTGATGGGTGCCATCGAATCGGAACATCGCCCGGCTGCAGGCAAACGGTTCAATGAAGTGCGCGATGCGATTCAATCCGCTCTCGACGCGGCTTCGGAGCGGCTCGGCGGCGGATCGCAAAAAGCTTCGACGGAACAGCTCATCGATCCTACGCTTCCTGGCATTCGGCCAGTCTTAGGTCAACTCCATCCGATCACGCAGACGATCGAGCATCTCAAGGACATTATGGGGCGATTGGGGTTCAGCATCACGGAAGGTCCAGAAATCGAAGATACCTGGCACAATTTCATGGCCCTTAATATCCCTGAGGATCATCCGGCTCGCGACCCACTCGATAATTTTTATCTAGCGACCGCAAACAAACAGGTACACAACCCCACCGACCGCGATGCTATGCTGTTGCGAAGCCAGACCAGCACCGTCCAAATACGAGTCATGGAAACACAGCCATTGCCTTTGCGAATTATCTCGCTGGGGCGGGTCTATCGTCCTGATGCGCCGGATGCCACGCACTTCCCAATGTTTCACCAAATGGAGGGGCTTTGGGTTGATAAGCATGTGACGATGGCTCAACTCAAAAGCGTACTGAGGCTGTTTGCGACGAGTTACCTCGGTAGCGATGTGAAGGTCCGTTTCCGACCATCTTTCTTTCCGTTCACTGAGCCTAGCGTCGAAGTTGACTATTGGTGGAATGACAATTGGATCGAGTTTGGTGGGGCGGGGATGGTGGACCCGAATGTCTTTCAGGCCTTGGGAATTGATTCGGAAAAATGGAGTGGCTTTGCCTTCGGGCTAGGCGTTGAACGATTGTGCATGAGGCGTTTTGGCATCGTCGATATCCGCGATCTGTATCGTAGCGACGTTCGCTTTTTGCGTCAGTTTGCATCGTAGCGATTTAGAAGAAGCAGCGGGTGCTAGCCGCGTTAAAAAAAGCAAGCCTTTACCGACGCGGCTAGCGCACGCGGCCTTATTCAACAGCGAAAACCGATAGTGAGTTGAGTGCATGTTAGTCTCTTGGGAATGGTTATCGGACTACGTTGATATCGGCATCAGTCATGAAGAGATGGCGATGCGCTGGGCTCTGACGGGCCTCAATCATGAGAGCACGTTCATGGTCGATGGCGTGCCAGTTATCGATTTGGAAATCACCAGTAATCGAGGTGACTGCTTAGGTCACATCGGTATTGCGAGAGAAGCTTCGGTGCTGCTGCAGGGCGAACTCCGATTTCCCTTACCCCAACTCCAAACCACCGACGAACCTACCTCCAATGCGTTGGTGATCGAAAATCAATTTGAGGATGCTTGCCCGCGGTACATCGGCAGGCTGATTCGGGGCGTCAAAATCGGACCGAGTCCGCTCTGGCTGCAGAAACGGCTGATCGCCATTGGAGTCAAACCGATCAATAACGTGGTGGATGCGACGAACTATGTCATGTTCGAATGCGGTCAACCATTGCACGCGTTCGATTTCTCAAGTATTCGAGGTGGGCGCATAGTCGTTCGGCCAGCCCGCGACAAAGAGAACTTCCTTGCGATCGATCACCGTACGTATCAACTCGACTCGCAAATGATCGTCATTGCAGACGCGGAACGAGCCGTAGCGCTAGGTGGCGTGATGGGCGGTGTCGAGAGCGAGGTCTCCGATAGTACCGTTGACATTTTGTTGGAAGCGGCCGAATTCATGCCCCTTTCTATTCGTCGCACGGCCCGAAAGCTGAAGCTGCATTCGCCGTCCTCGTATCGCTACGAGCGGCGGATAGATCAAGCGAACATGGATTGGGCGTCGCGTCGTTGTTGCGAAATCATTTTGCAGACGGCCGGCGGACAACTTCTCGCTGGTTCGGTCGACACAGGTGAGCGATTGACAGAGCGTCCTGCCATTGTTCTGCGAGAAAGCAAGATCGCCAGCGTTCTAGGGATCGACGTTCCTTGGGAACGCTCGCTTGAAATTTTGGTGCATTTAGGTTGTCATGTTACGGGTGATCCGACGGGAGCGGACGCTCAGGTATTATCACCGAACTACCGAGCGGACCTTACGCGGGAGATTGATCTGATCGAAGAGATAGCCAGGATTCACGGTTACGAGCAGATCCCCGAAGATGCGGACGTGCCGTTGGTGTCGTCAGCAAAGCGCCTAAAAGATATTGTGATGGAAACCGTTCGGCGCGTGGTGTGCGCATCGGGTTTTGACGAGACGATGACGCCAAGCTTGATCGGAAAATCTCAAGCGTCCGGCATTTCGCCTTGGACGAGCGCAGATCCAATGACAACACTGATTCCGTTGCTAGAGGGGTCAAATCAATTGCGACGCTCGCTGATTCCGAGTTTGATCTCGGCTAGGTTGTACAATCAGTCGCAATCGAACCGCGATTCGCAGCTATTTGAGACGGCTAATATTTACCTGCCCCGAACATCTGGCTTACCTGGCCAGCAATTCAATCTAGGGGTCATCGGATTGTCCGATATCCGAGGTGTCGCAGGAACGTTCGAAGAGATCCTGCATCGAGTGTGCGGTCCGGAATTCATGAACGCCAAGTTAACGAAGAGCTTGGTAACCTGGAACTATTTGGCCCCACAAAGTGGCATCGCATGGCAGATCGATGGCGAAACGATCGCGTGGGTTGGTCAATTGAATCGATCGATCGTTGACTCGATGAAACTGGACGGCGCTACCGCGGTGGGGGAGATGAACTTGGACATGTTGTTGGAACATGCCAGATTGATCCCTCAACTCCAACCCGTTGTTCCATTCCCGACCATTGAACGCGACTTGAATCTCATTTTGCATGAGGCGACTCAATGGCAGTCGATATCGGAGTCGATTCAAAAAGCGGCTGGACCACTGTGCATTGACGTGTTGTTTCGCGAAATCTATCGCGACACCACGAAGGATGGCGATGGAAAGAAGCGTGTGCTGCTGAGCATGCATTTGCGAAGCCCCAAGGAGACTTTAACCAGCGAACAAGCGGATGCGGTTATGCAGAATGTCTTGTCCGCCTGCAAGGCAGACTTCCAAGCGACGATTCTGCAGTAAGGCGAGCGGCGGGCTGAAATCTACCAGCAACAACATGGGTGGCACGCTCTGAGTGGGTGGCACGCTCTGAGGTACGAAGGGCGTGTAGTATAGCCAGTCAACCTTTTCCGTGGACACCACGCCCATCGCTATCGCTCTGAGAGGCTGTGATTTTTTAGAAACGCAGGCGAGTTGCAATGCAACTCCGAATCATTTTAGATCTTTGGCCTTCCATTTCATCAGTTAGCGCTAGTCGCAGAGCGACTCGCCCACATTCATGCAACTTGATTGAGTTGTCGATTCCTCAATTCGTAGCGCTTGTGCATTTGTGCGGCCAACGATGTGGAGTGCGTCACCACAATGAGAATGGTGTTTTCTTCCTTGGGCACTTCCAACAACAACCTGGCAATGTTCTCAGCCGACTGCTGATCTAGGTTGCCCGTCGGTTCGTCCGCTAACACAATCATGGGCTTGAGCACCAGCGCGCGTGCGACCGCAACCCGTTCGCGTTCACCGCCAGAAAGTTGGCTCGGCAAATGAGTCATACGATCCTTGAGACCGACTCGCTCCAGCAATGAAATGGCTCGATTGCGAACTTCTTGCGATGGCTTGCCGCTAGCCAAGGCCGGCAGCAAAGTGTTCTCCAGGACATTCCACTGCGGCAGCAAATGATGGTCTTGGAAAATAAAACCGATCCGCTGGTTGCGGAATCGGGCTTGCTGATTCTCATTCAATTGATAGGGATCTTGGCCGCCGATGCGAACCATTCCGCTGGTGGGCGCGTCCAACGTACCAAGGATTTGCAACAACGTTGATTTGCCTGAGCCACTTGGGCCGACGATCGCCAAGTTTTCACCGGCGTTCATCGAGAACGAAACGCTCTCCAATACCACGATCTCCTCCGTGAGTGTCTGGTAAACCTTGCGAATGTCGATCGCTTCAAGAGTTGGGCTGGTCATAACGTAGGTCTGCTAATTAAAGAGTTTCTATTCTGCGTGGATGTGTTTGGGAGTCTTTAAAGGTTTGCCTGCCAGCTCGGCGTCGTAGTGGCCGCGGATATGCTCGATATAGTCGACCATCGAGTGATCGCTAAAATAGTCGAGTTTCCAAAGCCTCAACGATGCGAGCAATCCCAAAAACCGGTCTCGAACGCGAAACCACGATCGCAAATTGCTGATACGGCCATTGCGATTGATGTAGATCTCTTGCCCCATGTGTCGATAGCCAAGCCAACGCGGCGGTACGCGAGGGACAATATCGTTGTTGTTCACCCACCGATAGTGTTTTACTTTCAAGAAGGAAGTATAGGATCGATCGCCGACGCGCGGCGCACCATACGAGAAGATCGCTTGCGGGCTAGATGGAATCGGCGATATCTTGCATCGCACGGCACAAACCGCGGCCATCGCGCCTCCAAGCGAATGACCAGAAAACCACATGGGACGCTGATTTTCTTTAATCTGCTGTTCTAATAAAGGCCAGAGTTCGTTGACTTCCGAATGGAACCCGCTGTGCACACGTCCGACTTCGGATGCTACCGTCCATGCATTTGCATCCGCCTTGATGTCGTTCCACTGATTGGGTTCGGTGCCTCGGCACACGATCATGCAATCGAATCGATTGCCGAGTACGTAGGCTTCGGCACCATCTCTCGCAATGAAGACACACTGGTCGAGCCCTGCTTCGTAGACGATGTTCTCGACCATTTCAGGAGCGGCGTATGCAAGTCGCGATAGCTCAGCGAAAAGAAGCGATTTTTGTATCCACGACAACTCAGAAACGGGCCGTTCCAGTTTGAGCGTGATCTTGTGGTCGGCGGGTGGTCCCTGGCCTGTCTGGGCGGCAAGGTTGAGCGCTGCCGTATCCGATGGAGCGGTCATGCATTCTCCTAATCTAACGATTCTCAATGGGAACAATATCGCGTTTCAGATGTCCTGTGTACACCTGGCGCGGGCGACCGATACGAGTCAACGGAGAGTTTTGCATTTCGATCCAATGTGCAATCCAACCTGGCAATCGTCCAATGGCGAATAGAACCGTAAACATTTGGATGGGGATCCCCATCGCTCGGTAGATGACCCCAGAATAGAAGTCGACGTTCGGATAAAGCTTTCTTTCTACGAAATAGGGATCGCGAAGAGCGACCGCCTCGAGTTCTTGCGCGACTTCGAACAGCGGATCTTGAAGATTCAATTTATGGAGGAGCACGTCACAAGCCGACTTGATGATCTTGGCGCGAGGGTCGTAATTTTTGTAAACGCGATGGCCGAAGCCCATCAGTCGAAAATTGCTCGACTTGTCCTTCGCCATATCGACGTACTTTTTTACGTTGCCGCCATCGTCGGCTATTTGTTTCAGCATGTTCACGCATGCTTCATTCGCGCCGCCATGCAATGGCCCCCAGAGTGCACAAATGCCAGCGGAAATACATGCAAACAAATTGGCGTTGGAGGAGCCGACCAAACGGACTGTCGAGGTACTACAGTTCTGCTCGTGATCCGCGTGGACGATCAACAGCAAGTTGAGGGCACGAACAAAGTCCGGATCGGGTTGGTACCGTTCACTCGGAAGAGCGAACATCATGCTTAGAAAATTTTGGCAATAGTCCAAGCTGTTGTCGGGATAAATAAATGGTTGCCCAAAGGCCTTCTTGTAGCTGTACGCGGCAATCGTCGGCAGCTTTGCGATAAGTCGATGGACCGATACCTCGACTTCTTCGGGATCGTGTGGATCGAGCGAATCCTGGTAAAAAGTCGATAGTGCACCCACCACGCTCGATAGGATTGCCATTGGGTGTGCGTCGCGTGGAAATCCATTGTAAAAGGATCGCATGTCTTCATGAAGCATCGTGTGCTTCTCGATCGAGTCCTTGAACTGTTCTAATTGTTCACGACTAGGCAGGTCGCCGTAGATGATCAAGTAGCTAGTTTCCAAGAAATCGCAGTGCTCAGCCAGTTCTTCGATCGGATATCCGCGATACCGGAGGATGCCTCGATCACCGTCGAGGTAGGTAATAGAGCTGGATGCAGCTGCCGTATTTGCAAAGCCGTCGTCGATCGTCGTGTGCCCGGTGTCTTTGAGCAACTTGGATATGTCGATAGCTCGGTCATTCTCCGTTCCTACGAGGATAGGCAATGCAATTTCTTTGCTTCCTATAGTAAGTTTGGCAGGTGAAGTGTCGACTTTTGGAGAACCGGACATGGCACTCATGAAATGCTCCGCTGCACTGGTTTTTTCCTAGTGCAGCCTCAAAAAAGGGGTTACAAATTTGCTAAAGCAGTTTAGCCGCAAGCAGGTCCCGCGACAATCAGTCAAACACCGGGAATTGAACGGGTTCTTCGTGGCGGATACTGCCATCATCCGGACCGAGACTAGCAGTGTCGGCCACGGCACGAAATTGTCGGGCCATTCCTTTGACGTTAAGCGTCTTCAAAATCTTCGCGAACTGCATCGCCCGGGCTCTCGACCATTTGGCAATAACTGTCGTATCGTCGAGCATCCAGTCGCCCATCGGCTACTGCATCTTTGACCGAGCATAAGTTTTCGTGAATATGAGTGCAGTTGGGGTATCGGCAATTCGATGCAAACGGCCGGATATCTCGAAACAAGCCCGACATTTCGCTCGGTACAATATCCCAAAGTTGGAATTGCCTTACGCCTGGTGTATCGATCATAGAGCCACCATAGCTTAGCGGAAAGACCTCGGCGGTTGTGGTTGTGTGTTTCCCTTTTTGGTTCTCTAGGCTCACCGCTTGAACACGTTGTTTTAGGCCAGTATCAAGCGCATTCAAAATCGATGATTTCCCCACACCGCTTTGGCCCACCACGACGCTGCTGCGATCTCGAGTGATTGAACGAAGTCTTTCAATACCCCAACCTTTGGCAGCGCTCACCATAACTACCCGGTAACCCATTTGGGCATACGTTCCAATGAGTGGTTGCAAAGCCGATGCATCCATCAGATCACACTTGTTAATGCATATGCATGCATCGAGGTGGTTCTGTTCCGCGGTAGCCAGAACGCGATCTATCAAATTCGGCTTAATCGAAGGCTGGGCGGCACTGGTCACGACGAGCAATTGATCCACATTGGCCACCATGACGTGACGGCGCTGTTTGCTGGTCCGGCTCAGCGTCGAACGCCTCGGCTCAATCCGAACAATCCAGCCTTGAGCTTCTCCCTCAGGTAAAACGGAGACTTTGTCACCAGCGACTAAAACGTGACGTTGGTCGGTAGCCATGTTTTTAAGGACTCGTCGCACGGCACACCGAAAGATGCGACCGTCAAGCAGTTGCACAATCGACTCCACTCCGTGCACTTTCAAAACAAGTCCGTTGAGGGTTCGCTCGGCATTGATGTCCAGGTCCACTTGACCCAAGGCATCCGTTCCGCCGTTCTCGATTAAGTTTCCTTTCACGGTTCGGTGCCGCGTTTGCTCGCCCTTTCCGCTGACGCGTTGCGATGCAACCGTATCGATATCTTCGCGTTCAGAAGCATAATCGCTGGTCAGATCTGCATCTCTGGCTTGCGATTGATGTTTCTTTCGAAACTCGATTCGAACCTTGTTGGATTTTTTACGCGCCATATTGGAAACAAGCAGGAGTCTGAGCTATAAGACGACGCGAATGGCAAGGGTGTAACAGCGTGGCGGATGCTGCCAGCATCCGAACCGACGCTAGCAGCGTCGGCCACGGCAGCGTCGGCCACGGCAGCGTCGGCCACGGCAGCGTCGGCCACGGCAGCAATTCTTCGACCATTCCTAGGTGGCACTTGCAACTTCCGTCGGTGACGGAGTTGGCGGACGTCTCACATGCACACTCGGGCCGATCAACTCGGTGATTTCATTTTCGTCGAGTTCCTCGCGTTCCATAAGTGCGTCCTTGAGCCGTTCCAGCTCCTCGCGTCTAGCGTGAAGCATGTCGGCAGCTCTTCTGTCCGCCGCTCGCAATGTATCGCCAACCTCCGAATCGATGGTCTCTTGAGTACGCTCGCTGAACTGACGTTGCTGATGGATCTCTCGCCCGAGGAAAGGATCGCTATCCGAAAGCTTGTAGGAAACAGGCCCCAGTTTCAGGCTCATACCCCAATGCGAAACCATTCTTCTGCCAAGACTGGTTGCGCGCTCTAAGTCGTTTTCAGCTCCAACTGAGGTTTCATCGTAGATAATTTTTTCGGCAGCTCGGCCGGCCAGCAAGACGACCAATTGGTCTCGAATCTCGCTCTCCGACATGTTCATTCTGTCTTCATTCGGCAAGATTTGTGTGCTGCCAAGAGACTGGCCGCGCGGGACGACAGTGACTTTGTGAACACGCTGTGCGCCAGGCAGAAACCAGGCCGTCAGTGTGTGCCCAGCCTCGTGATAAGCTGTCTTTTCTTTCTCGCTCGGCATCATGACTTCTTCGCGTTTTGCACCCATCAAGACCTTGTCCCGAGCGTAGTCGAAATCCGACATGCTCACCCGATTCTTGTCGTGACGTGCGGCCCATAACGCGGCTTCGTTGACTATGTTGCGAAGGTCTGCCCCAGTTAGACCGACCGTGGCTTCGGCCATGGTGTGCAAGTTGACATCGTCAGCCAACGGTACCTCGCGAACATGCACTTTCAAAATGGCTTCGCGGCCCTTGAGAGTTGGCCTACCAACGGTGATCAGTCGATCAAAACGACCTGGGCGGAGCAACGCCGGATCGAGAACGTCAGGCCGATTGGTTGCGGCCATGATAATGACCGAGTCCGTTGGCGAGAATCCATCCATTTCACCCAAGATTTGATTGAGCGTTTGTTCTCGTTCGTCGTGTCCGCCCCCAAGTCCAGCGCCGCGCTGTCGTCCTACCGCATCGATCTCGTCGATGAAGATGATCGCTGGCGACTGTTCTTTGGCTGTTGCAAAGAGATCGCGAACTCGCGATGCTCCCACACCGACGAACATCTGAATAAACTCGCTGCCGTTAACAGAAAAGAAAGATACGCCGGCTTCGCCAGCCACGGCTCTGGCCAAAAGTGTCTTACCTGTACCCGGCGGTCCATTGAGAAGTACTCCCTTAGGAACTCGTCCTCCAAGTTTTTGAAACTTCTCTGGCGATTTGAGAAACTCGACGATTTCTTGCAAATCCGCCTTCACGCCCTCGAGTCCAGCCACGTCATCAAACGTAATGCTCTGGTCCGACGGTTCGAACCGTTTGGCCGTTGATTTAGTAAAGCTAGTTAGAAAACCGCCCCCCATCATCGAGTCGCGGCTTCGCCGAAAGAACATATACAATCCGACTATCGTCGCAATCAACATGGACAAAAAGATCAGCATCATAATCGTGCTGAGCGTTCCGCCGGGAACGATATCGTAACGAAAGGGGGCTTGCGGTACCGCCACAGCCGTCGGATCGTTTGGATCCACGACGACTTGCTGAATCGACTTTGCTCGCAAAGCATCGAGCTTTGCGAAAAGCGCAGACTGCGTTTCGGTACCGGAAGGAATAAATAAATCGAAATCCTTTTTGTAGGCTTCCCTCGATCCGTCCACGCCTTCTTTGGGCTTTTGAGGAACACCGTAAAAGTCGTAGGTCATCGGTTTTTCAGGTGCGACCTTGAACTTACCCTGAATATACGACTCATAGACAGTCAGTTGCTGAACGTTTTCCTTGTCCAATTGCTCCAGGAAAAAGCTGTAATCGATCCTAGAGCTCGTCATTCCAGGTAGGAAGAAAAGCATCAAGAAGACTGCTAGCAAAATGAGACCGACCATCCAGAAACCTTGTCCTCGACGGACCGGTTGGGCAGCTTGGCCCTCATTTTTTTCCTCCCGCGGAGTTTTGCTCATATTCCAATGTTGTCCATATCGCCTGTTTAGAAATGAAATTTGGGTTTCCCACCCATACGGTCTTTTGAACTCGGTTGGCCTATTGTAGCGGGCTGCCCAATCTACCGGCAGGGCTATCCACTTTCCACCGGTTCTGCCTTGGCTTTCTAAGCGATTTTTGGTATTTCCATGGATCATCCGAACTTAATTTTGACAATCGAGACCCAAAATGAACCGAGACCCCATTCGTTCAACCGAACTCTCGACGGACCTACTCTTTGAATTGATTGAGTCCAAATTGCATCTTTTGACGGAGATGCAGGCCTTGTCGTTGACACAGTCGGACTTGGTGGCTCACCACGACATGACGTCATTGATGACCCTTCTTTCTCGCAAACAAGAACTATTGGGAGCCCTCGGAATGGTTCAATTGGAGCTCGCTCGTTTTCAAGATCAAGATCCTGAGCAGCGACGATGGTCCCCTCCGGGGCGCCGAAAAGAATGTCAAGAAATGGTGTCTCGCTGCGATCAGTTGTTACAAGAGTTGATCGTTATGGAAGATCGTTCGCTCGGTAGCATGAATCTGCAACGCGAATCGGTAGCTGCCCAGCTTCAACAGAACATCGACGCGTGCGCCATTCAAAATGCATACCATGCTAGCGACCTCGAAGAATCCTCGTTCGATAGCTCATTATCGATTGAGGGTTGAGCATTTACTCGATGGAGAGACGCGTCCATGTTTTCGGATCCAACGCTAAAAAGCCTTGAACAAACCGTAGCCTTCACCGAACGTCGGCACGCTATCCTGGCAGGTAATATTGCAAATACGGATACGCCTGGCTATCGAACGCAAGATCTATCCGTGGACACGTTTCAAAAAAGCTTGCGAGATGCAATTCATGCCGATCGCCAAAAAAAGGATTTGTCACCAGGGCTCCGGCTCAATTTGCTTGGTTCGCCGAATCAAGCCAACACACCTTCGTTCGCCGACGCAAAAAAGGTAGCAATGGAAAGCGTTCGCGATTCCATGAAGCAAGTTGTTTATCAGGATGGCAGTGACGATAGTTTAGAAATCCAAGTCACTCAGATAGCAAAGAATCAATCGATGCACACAATGGCAATCGCCATGATGAAATCCCAGTTTCGACAACTTCAAATGGCCATCACAGGTTCTGCCAACGTATAAGCACGCGTGAAGAAGTATTTTGGCATAACATGTAGCCGACGTCGCTCCGCGACTCGGCAATGCAGTGTCGCGGAGCGACACTGCCACAACGATCGAATCAAAGAACTTCTGCCTTAGTGCTTAGTCAATCGAATAGCCGACGCCACCATGGTTTTTCGATTCTGGCTGCCGGTGTGGATTCTGGACGTACGGCTTTCATCGGCTGAGTTGCATTGACATTGCTTTTGGGCTTTGTTTGCAGTTTTGGCATTGCATCACCGCCAGTTGAAAATTCGACATGGAGCCGGAGTGCGCCAATTTGAAGAACTTGGCCAGGCATCAATGCCGCCTGCTTCACACGCGTATCATCAATATAAATTCCATTCATGGATTCAAGGTCCTTGACGACTAGCGTCCCCTCGCCATTAAGTGAAAACTGGCAATGTTGGCGACTGATGGACGGGTGATCGATACAAACTTGGCACGTGGCATCTCGGCCAACGACACCAGGGGGCTTTATGGTCCATGAGGCTTTACCCAGATCTTCAACATCGTTTTGAAGAATTAGTTGGTAGAACCTTTGACATCGTCGCTGGCAAAAGATGAGAAGAAAATAGCCCGAGAATAGTCAACGAAAAGAGGACGGTTGGCGGGTCTTGGACAACCAATCCAATACCATTCTAAACTGCCGACCGCTTCAGTTGCTCACAGAGCTTGGCAAAAAAGTCTTCCAGGACGCATAGCGAGGATCGTTAAGAGTTATCGCCATGCCTGGATTGGTGTGGGGGCGAATCGGTGTTGTGAGCAACTTCATCGAAGCTTGAATCGGTGTTCGCCCCCCTTTCTTGCTATTGCATGAAGTGCATGAGCAGACCACGTTCTCCCAAGTGGTTCTCCCACCTTGAGATCGCGGAACCACATGGTCGAGGCTCAATTGGCTCATGGGACGTGTCTGAGCGCAATACTGACATCGATATCCGTCGCGAGCAAAGAGAGTCTTGCGGTTGAATCGTACGGTTGATTTCGGCACTCGGTCATACAGAACTAGACGCACAATTCGAGGGACTTGCAGTTCTCGGGTCGGCGTCCGAATGAAGTCTTCGCCTTTTTGCTTTTCCAGCGCATGCAGATCCGATAGTTCGCACCAATTCTCGAAATCGTAATTCGCATACTGCTCCTCTTCGATAACGATGACTTCAGCACAACCGCGGTAAAGCAACGTCATGGCTCGACGAACGTCAATGACACGCACCGCCATGTAGAAACGATTCAGTACTAACACACTGCAATCTAACGCAGAGCTCTCGCTCATCCTGACACCTCCCGGTGGGTGATCGCTCATATTCCGAAACACTGAAGGTCGTCCGCGACCCTAGCATAACCAATTTCCGCCGGTCTCGCCAACTTCTACCAAAGAACTTCATAATTTCAAAGAATGGAAAGGATGGATCGAACTCACACTGGTACGGTCACAACACACTGAAAACCCCATTAGATCGAAACCTTGAACACTTCTATTGCTAGCGTCGTCACCCGCTCCGCCGCGAACCGCAAATAAGGCAAATAGCCATCCCAAGTTTCTGCCTATCCTCCATCCTGAATTCGTTGTGCGACGCTCCGCGTCGCAAGAATAACGACGGCGGAGCGTCGTGCAACTAAGGATTTCGGACGGGAAACCTTGGTTTTCCTTCTCCCATCAACATGCCTACCATCGAAGCTTTTAAGCACTACGGCCGTAGTTCTTTGATTCGATCGTTGTGGCAGTGTCGCTCCGCGACACTGAATTGCCGAGTCGCGGAGCGACGTCGGCTACATGTTATGCCAAAATACTTCTTCACGCATGCTTAGTCCAATGATTCCATCTATATTCAATCGCTCGTTTTCGGTTGGCTCGTTTTCGATTGGCTTGAATGCTATTCGGCTTACAGCTCTGTTTGCTATCGTTGCATGTTGCAGCTGCACGAATAACACCAAGCTGCACGAGCCCATATCGTTGAGCCTAGATCGAGCGGTGAATGCGTCTAGCTCGCCTGTGTCCACGTCCTTGAAGGAGACGATTCTTGCGACACTACAGAGCAATCTTGAAAACCGCTCACTTTCGGTCGAGCGAAATGCCGCTTGGCAAGTTATCCATGGAGCGGTCGCGTATGGTGATCAACTCCCATTGGACTTGGAGGGTAAAACCGTTCCTGCGATAGACTTCCTGCTTTCGGGTGGTGCAATGAATGGATGGGAAATCACTGCTGGTCCTGTCTTACCCATTACCAAAAGGCCAGGAATTATGGCCAGGGTTGAGGCGGGTAGTTTCATCGGTCAAGGACACCCGGACCAGTGGCTCGGCTACTTTTCGCAGATACCGCTCACCCTCGATCGAAAAATTGTTATTGAGGCTCAAACACTTTCGCTAAAAGATTGGGCTCGTCAGGCACAATGGGATGTTCCCAGAAATCCGTTTAAGGAATACTCATGGACGCTCATGGCTCTCACCAATTTTTTCCCTAACGAAGAAGCCTGGCAAGCCAGCGACGGAAACACATGGACGCTCGAGCCGCTCGTGCGCTTTGAAGCTCAGCAAGACCTTGCCGAAAGCGCCTGCGGCGGGATGCATCGATTGATGGGGCTCGCCCACGCGATCCGCTATCGAAAGCGACACAAGGGACTCCTCGACGAAGGCTGGGCATTGGCCAAGAAAGTCGTCGAGGCGGCTGTCGATAGTGCCCGAAGATTTCAAAATTCCGACGGTTCTTTTTCGACCAATTATACGTCGCGAGCAGGCAACAGCAGCGACCTAAGCTCTTGCATTAGCGCCACGGGGCATACGCTAGAATTCCTCGCGTATACCCTGGACGAATCCGAGCTCAGTCACGCTTGGATGGAGCGAGCGGCAACTCGTTTATGTGCGATGCTTAAGGCAAGTGAACGAATAGATTTAGAATGCGGAGGTATTTACCACGCTTTGGCAGGCCTGAAACTCTACCACAACCGGCGTTACGCAAAGTAAGGCGAGCCGCAACGGTGGGTCGATCTGGTCTTTCAGGTTGGTCGGGGGCTTGTCCCCCACCAACCTTGTTTTGGCGTTCTAAGGGTCGGCACCCGCAGATCGATCCGTTCCCCTCGGCTTTGACCGCCGTAGTCGGGCAAAGCCGAGGGGAACGGGAGTTGGGACGCCTTATATTTTAGTACGCCAAAACGCATCCGTCGGGGGCAAGCTCCGAACGGATGGGCTGTCGATATTGTCTAACTCTATTGTTTTTTGATTGTTGTTCGGAACAAAAAAGACTCGAACTATCCTAGTGAGAAATATCGAAACTGCCATTTGTCGCACAGCCCAGGTCACACCTGCCGGGTGCGACTGTGAAAGAGAATTTTCTTATTGACAGCGAAGTTGGCATTTTGCTATTGCTTGTTTCAAGCGTCGACAACACTCGCTTCGCACCGTCCTCTCGCTTTCGTAAGTGCCATGCTAACACTTTCTCCTCCCGCTGTTGTCAGTTCATCTAAAGCCGATCGCTATCAGCAAAACATTCGATTTCTCAAGAAATCGCTGAAGCGGGTCGTGCCTTTAGCCCTTGCCCTTTATTTTATTCCTTGGGTGTTTGCGATCTATATTGTGTTGGGATTGATCGACGTTAGCCGCAACAGCCAGCGAACGATCCGCACCCTCGATCGTTACTTTGCCGGCAACGGTGTTTTTACTTGGCTGCTCTCACCATTCAACTTGGTGCTCGACTTGCTTTGCTTGCCCTATTGGAACAGAGGAATCTATCGTTTGCGCGACCTACCGAAAGCTTACCAAGCTGAGATCCAAACACTGATCAATGCCGCTGCGGAAAGAAACTTGGTTGGGCTCCTGGAGTCTAAGATGCAAGAAAAGAAACGTGGCATGATATTCTTCAAATGGTACGGCAAAAATATCCCGGCTTCGGTAGATATGCCCGAGTACCACCAGCCATTCAAGTACATCCGTACGATCGGCGTTTCGATTTTCAACAAGAAGCAATCCACCGGAGAACATTTCGGACCATTGAGGGTGACGTTGAGGGTCCTATACAACATTAACGACATCGACAGCAAGAATGTGTTTATTCGTGTAGGCAACCAAACCCACTTTTGGAAGGAAAACAAACTGTTCATTTTCGACGACACTCTCCAACATCAATCGTGTAACGAATCCGACGCGATGCGCTACTGCCTCTTCGTGGATATACTTAGACCGTCGCCATGGCCAGCGCTCATGAGCGGCATTTTGACTAGTATTCGAATGCTGATGGCACCGCTCAAGGCGATATTCTACAAACATTGGACCTTTATCAAGTGATCACGCCTGAGCCAGTATTTTTGCATAGCATGTAGCCGACGTCGCTCCGCGACTCGGCAATTCCGAATGACGGAGCGGCCCTCCCACAACGCCACACTAGCAAGGCAATGTCACTCTCGGCACGAGTGACCTACCTCTTACCTTCTGTCGATCGCCTATCTCATTCGGCTGGCTTGGAGCCCGAAGCCTTGTCTATTTGGGACAGCGCCCAGGCGGCTGCGTGAGCAATCGGGCTCGGCAATTCTTCGCCATATCGCTCGATCGTTGCACGGCTTTCGGAATGGGCCATTTCGCCGAGAGCCAAGTTGCATGAAAATCGAACTAAATGGTCTTCCGGCCAATTTAACTCGAAATCACTCATGCGTTTGTAGAGACTGGAACGCAGAGCTTGATTGTCTTTCCCCTGGTTGAGTTTCCCTAAAGCCCAAATGGCGGATGCTCGACTAACGATACCAAAGTAGTGACCTTTTTTTGCGATAAACTTCAGGAGCATGCCGTTGGCTGGTTGGTACTGATTTCTACCAAATCCTTCATGTAGAAAACTTAACCGTACTTGGTCCGTTGGCGTCAAATCGTTCAGAACATATTGTGTGGAACCTAATTCGCCAGTCAGTTTCTCTGCATGTGCGAGCATGCCCGCCAGGATTTCCGCATCGTTACCCAGTTCCATCAGTGCCCAACCTGCAAGCATGTTCACTTCCGGTCGACGATGATCCAACAATCGAAGAAATGCTTTGCAGTGGCTTCGGTCCTGAAGTCGAACGGCAAGGATGATCGCCTTTTCGATTCCTGTCCATTGCTCCGAATTCAAATGAGCCAGCACCAATTCGTCGACGACGGCTCTCTGTCCCTGAGCGGATTTTTCCAAAACGTTAGTCCCCGCCAGGTTTCGAACCTCGGGATGCCGGTCGTTCAATAGGGCTCCCTGAATTCGTAGGCTATCGTCATCCGATTCTTTGTGCAAAACACGGAGCGCCATGATCCGCAAACCATTATCTGGCTGAGACGTCATTTGTTTCGCGAGCTCGCGAGCAACCTTAGGCATGCTTTCGGAGATCGTACGGTAGGCAACTAGCTTGGCAGTGACTGGTCCATCCGCAAGAATCCGCCTTAGTTGCGTCTCCGTAATAGATCCAGAATGTCGCTTCAGGATATGGGCAGCCAGTAAATGACGCTGATCCAGATCGGAGTCCATCACTTGTTGGGCGAACTCATTTAGCCCTTCATTGACATGCGACCCTAACGCGACTGCCGCGAGGTGCTTGTTGGCCGAGGTCGTATAGCTTGCTCGCATCGTTTCTACTAAGGCTGCACGATCGTCGCCATTCCCAACGATGGCAAGTCCCTGCAACGCAGTCGCCAATTCGGTCGGCTTGGCGCTTGGATCTGCCAAACGCTCCCGCCAATCCTTAAGCGCAAGCGAGCTTTTCCATTGAACCAGTCGTCGCTCAACCGCTGAGAGAATTTTGGTATCGGACTTGGCGAGCGACCAAAGCGATTCCGCGTGCGTCGCATCACCGACGACTAGGGCAGCCGAAAACATAGCTCGTCTAACTTGTAAATTTGTTTCGCCTTCTTTCAGCTTGCCGAGTAGTAATTCCATGGTTCGTTCTTGCTGTTTGAAGGTTGGATTGGCGTGCTCAAGGCAGATCTTCTGTGCAATTTCCAATCGCTCTTTTACAAACGGAGACTTCAATCGCTCGACGTCAAATCGAATCGTACGAGTAGGTTGCTCAGTTACCCAGATGTCGCCTAACGGTGGGTCTACCTCAAAAAGATGTTGCAAAGGTTGAGTCTGTTGCCAACCGAAGGCGAACGAACTAGTCGTTAAAAGAAGTAACGATGAAAGGAAGCGTGCTTTTGGCAACATGGGACACCTTAGGAATGGATCAAATAGCATTAATTCGGTCGCGTCATTCGCCAAATTCGCAGAGTCAAAATAATTAAGCAAAGGAAAGAGATTCCAAGTCCGAGGTACCAGCTTTCGGGGTTCAAACGATATTGCTCGAATCCAGGAGTCTTCATCTCGGCCAAGGCCCCGGCCGCTGGATTGAATAGCAGTGCTCGTTCTACAAGAAGCGGTCCAAACGGCTTGTCACGGGCGACCCAAATCAACAAAGTGCCAGCGAACAGCGTCAGCAAAACTGCGTAACTGGTTGCGGTGGCAACCGCTGTCGTTTTACAAAAGGCACTGATACAAGCACTCATCGTGGTGACCATGAGAATAGCAACCACAAGCGAGATTAAGACGTTTCCCACCTGTCCGCTCATGGCCGGTTGAATGTATCCCATCACCAAATAACCAGGTAGCGTTGCAAGCAACATCAACAACAATGTCCAAATTGTGCTCATGAGCTTTCCGATCAAGATTCGCATGGGTGATACGGGTGAAGCTCGCAATAATTCCCATCCGCCGCTCTCCACCTCCGATGCGATAAGATTTGCACCCAGACATGGCCCGAGGAACAGCAGCAACGCAACTTGCAACAACACCATCGTCGGTGCGATGCGCTCGACTCCCCAGCTAACTGTGCCTGTTGCTGCCACCACTGTCAGAAGCAAAGAAAAAATTCCGCTGACCGCCACCAATCGGATGAGCCAATGCAATCGTCCGAATTTTCGAGTTCGAAACTCCTTGACCATAACGGGATTGAGCCACCACGGGATATTGCCTTTGGTTTGGTTAGGATCCACCAAATACGAAATCCTTCGTAGCCAACTCTGTGGTTTTGCCGGCGATGAACGTCCCTTTACCTGCCCCGTTGGGCGAGCTCGTTCGAGCAGTCGCGGGTCCAACTTGCGCAAGGTAACAACCGCGAGCAATACAGTGATGACGACACTGGCAATCAAGAAATCCAGCCAGCTGGCTGAGATCCCAATTTCGCTAGCCTGTGCTTGAGAGCCTGTTATGTCTTGCAATGCTGAGATAGGCGAAATAGCCGTTATCCAATGAGCCAAAAGTGATTTGATACCTGATAACTTCCCAACGAAGATCGTTGGACCAACGGAGAGAACTGCTAAAGCCAATACCGCTGCGTATGTCCATCGCAAACTTTCGTCCGTTGAATTGACAAGAACACTTACCCACAGCCCAACTGCGGTGTATTGAATTGCCATTCCAAAGAGGACGAGTAATAGCGGACCGATATGATCCACCACCGAAATACCACCCATTGCAAAACAGGCAGCGAGTGCCGGAAGGCTGACCGAAAAAATCACTGCAGCCAAAAGGACATTGCCGGAGAACTTGCCAAGATAAATTTGGAAAGGTGTAGTAGGGGAGTTAAGCAGCAAAGCGAGCGTGCCCTTCCGACGCTCACTCACCAGTGCGACCGCGGGAAACGCGGGAATAAGCATCATGACCGCCACCGCCAGCGCAAAAGCAACGGGACGGAAAACTTGGATGGCTCCCTGGCTGATCAGGTCGATCGAGGAATCGGTTGGCCAACGCAACAATACCAAGAGCGAGGAAAGCACCGCCACCGATAGGATGGCCAAAAAAGTCTTGGGGCTTCTCAAACGCGAGAATAGCTCGCGTCGAAGGATCGGATTTTCGAAGATCAAGATGGACTTCACGGGATCGCCGAGGCTAAAAAGGTTAGGAAACGGAAGCGAAATCACAATCTAAGTCCTGGCCAAGCCAGCGACCGCATTCACCTGACCTGAAGGGCCTGGGGTCGTCGAATTCCCTCCAGCCAGAGAAAGGAAGGCATCTTCGAGATCACTTGTAACTTCGCGAAATTGCGAAACCGAAATGTTTTCTTTGACCAAGATATGCAGCAATTGCGAGAGTTCGCTTTCCGAACGTACCGTTGGAAATCTCAAAACGCGCTCCGCTCGACTAACGGAAATCGGCTCGGATTCTCGTAGGGTTTTGCCAAGGATCTCGGCAGCTTGATCCAACTGGTCTGGGTTTGCAAGTTGGATTTCATAACTACGCAATGGGCAAAGATTTCGCATGACTTCGTCCAGCGGACCAAAGGCTCTCATCTTTCCCCCACTAACGATTGCAACGGTATCGCAAATGCGAGCGAGTTCCGGCAAAATGTGGCTCGTTACAATCAGCGTTTTGCCTTCTCCAGCCAGCCGAAGAAGCAATTGTCGCATGTCAATACGCGCTTTTGGGTCGAGTCCGTTAGCCGGCTCATCTAATATCAAGACTTCCGGATTGTGAAGGAGAGTCCTGGCAATTCCAACTCGTTGCTGCATACCGTGACTCAATGATTCCACGAACTTATCTTGCATGTAGGTCGTTTCGGTGAGCTCCATGACTTCACCGATGCGTTTGCGACGGTCCCGTCGATTCATTCCGAAGATGGCGCCGAAGAAGTCAAGGTACTCGTGCACCCGCATGTTGTCATAGGAGCCGAATTTATCGGGCATGTAACCGACCAAGCGTTTCATCTTGGAGGCGTTCTCGCTGCAGTCGACTCCTGCTATGGATGCGGACCCGGAAGTTGGACGAGATAGCCCCACTAGGATTTTAATCGTCGTGGTCTTGCCTGCTCCGTTGGGGCCAATAAACCCCAATATCTGACCTCGGTCCACATGGATCGACAAGGAATCCAATGCAACAAAATCACCGTAGCGTTTTGAGAGAGATTTGGTTTCAACGACGTGTTCGTTCATATGGTCTGCGATCTTATTTATGGCTTTTGTACTAGGTTGTTGCGGGGTAGAGTCTGGCCCAAAACCGAGATCCGCAAGTGTTTGATTCGCCAGCTAACAAAACTGTTTTTGGATGGGTCTGTCACGCCATCGCCGTTCGTGACTTCGATTCTCAAATCCAGTCGGCCATCCGTTAAGTCTTTTAGAACGCGAGGACTGTCGATTGTTCCTCTCCACGGGACAGAGGGACTATTCAGCTCGACTAGATCGATTGGCGAATCCTTAGCCGACCAAACCAGCTTTACCTTTCTCTTCGGTGCTTCAATATCCCAGTCGATACTGATTGAGCTTGCTTCCAACGGTACCGCTTCGGGAGGAAGCACAAATGACAGATCGGCTTCCGTTTCCAATGACGACTCACCGGCCCAATGACCTGTTCGATAATTAAAAACGGTGCTGACTCCCTGACTCTCATCCGTCGGTTCGATTTTAATTAGGGAATAAGGAATGAGTACTTGTGAACCCAAGGCAGGTGTCGCCAACTCGATAGGCATAGACACCAGCGCCGATCCTCGTTGCTCGAGGCTCGCATTCCAGCTTGGAGACTGTGGCCACCGTTTTGTCCAAAAATAGAGAGTTCGAGGTGTTGGGCTTCGCCGCGTTTCCGACGGAAGGAATATTCTGTTAAAGATGGCTGCTCGACGCCTCTGTTCGTCGCTCACAATCGAAGCAGTTGTCCAGCGATTGTCATAGGCAGCCAATTCTCCATTGACCAAAAGACGAGTATTCGATGCGATCAGATTACCCAAAGACAGAGAACCTGGAGTGAAGCAAACAACCATATCCTCCGGTGGCGAGGGTAAGCCTTGCGGAAGTTCCAATTCCAACCCTTTCGCAGTCAATCTTGACTTTACCGAATACGATTGGTTTGAAATTTCCATTTCTGTTTTGTAACGCCAAGTGCCTGGAGGCCAATCTGCATTGCTTAGTTGCCAGCTCTCAAAATCCTTCGTAGTCAGGCTTCGAATCCCGTTCTCAATGTTTTCCGAAGCCACCGCATATCCATCAGATTCACCTACCAAATCCATGGAACGACTCGACGTCAGAAAGACCGCGGCTTTGCCTCGCAATAATCCACCGCCACTTTGCCAAAATTGCACGAACTGCAGCTCAGAAACCATGGCGGGAATGTCGCTCCTCGTCCACATCGCAGCCACGATTAGTGGAACAGACGACGCGATAGCCAATACTGGCGCGAGCACCCCAATCCACCTTAGGTCACTTCCAAAGGCAATCCACAAACCAACTCCCAATAACAGAATACAAAACCCAATCAAAACCGCCCCTACCAATGGACGGGATACCACCGGCGATCCTATCAATTCGATAGGATAAGATGACTCAACCGATTCCAGGGGCTCTTGAAGGGTCGTCGAATTTAGCTGACTCGACAACGTACCTTCCCAAAGAGGTACCGAAAATTTTGATTGATACATTTGATCGTTGGATTGTACGTGTCGGGTTCTCAGCCAAGCACTACACTCGAGAGTAGTGAGTATCAGCTCGCCGTCACCAATCTTCATACTGAAAGCCGCCGGCCATCCTTCGACCGAATGGGTAACTTTCCCCCCCTGCTGAAGCACTCTCTTCATTCGCATCGGTTTGTCGCGATCAAACGTTCGCTCGCTCAATCCAAAAGGCGTAGGAGAAACAACATCCATCACAAAATGATTAAGCTCCACTTCATCAACCGTTTCGCATTGCTGGCCATTCACCATGAGGGCTCGCAACAATTCCGTATCGATTTTGTCGAGCATCAACAATAAATGTCCACCCCGTTGGAGGAAACGTTGCATGGCTGATACAGCCGCTGTATCCAACAGGGGTTCGGGAGTACCTAGGATCAGTGTGTCCATCCCCTTCCAGTCAACAGAGCTCATCGGCAATGGCTCGCTATCGAGAAGGATACATCGGCGAGATAATCCTAAGTCGATCCTTGACGCTAGAACTAACTCATAGGATCCGTACGTTTCCGTCGGGGGCCAACGCCAGTAGACCGCTTCGATTGGCTCTGGTTCCAACACGATGCCTGTTGCAATGGGTTCCTCATCTACTTGCAGAGTTAGCGTTTTGGAAAGCTCGTCACCCTTCTGCAAAACAATCTCGCGACCGTTCTCGATCGCATTCAAAGTGACCGTCACGTTGATCGGATAGTTCGCAGAATTGGGAGATAGGCGAAGATGTAGGTCAAAATCCTTGTGCTCGCCAGGTGCCAATTCAATTTGCTGCCGATCTTCCTCGCCTTGTTGGCCAGTGATCTTGCCAACAAGCTGCCCAACTGCCGGTATCGATCCTGCATTGCGAACCGATGCCTGCAATGCAATAACTCCCCCTTTTTTGATTCGAGTCACCGGCGTCTTGGACAGTCGAACTAACTCCAACCCACGAGCTGCCGGTTCGGTACTTGCCAGTGCCGATGGCTCGCATGTCAGTACAACCAAAAAAACGCAAATCAAGACCGCGGAGGATCGTAAGAAACCCCTAGCGTTTTCGACCTTAAGCATAAATTCCGAACGAAAAAAAGTGAGAAGTTGGTTGATGTAGGTAATGAATCGGCGATTTTAGAACGATTGAGCGTGTCCGTTTTGACTTGCCGCTTTTGCCAATTTGTGAAAGTCTAACAGAACTTACTTTTGTCGTCGAGCAACCCAAGCTCACTTCGCCCTAATCATTCCTCGCCAAACCCACATCTTTCCGTTAAATTATTCGCCTTTGTATTGCTCTCTGGACTCAGCCATGTCAACCATTCCGCCGGTCGTTTTCAAGCGAGTTATCAAAGGTATCTCTGCAGTCTTGCTTCCCTGGAAACCGGATGGAACGATCGATTTCGACTCGTACCAGCGCGGACTTGAGAGGACTTGGAAATCGGGATTAACACCTGCGATCAACATGGACACGGGCTATACGAATCTGCTGAGCGCAAAGCAGAGGACCGAGGTATTGTTGTTGGTTGCACAATTGGCGGCTGAACGGCCTTTTGTTGCAGGCGCGTTTGTCGAGGACTTGCCGGGCGAAGTAGTTCGAAACTACATCGATGAGTGCGTCACGATTCAGGAGTCGGGTGGGACACCCATCCTTTTCCAATCGACCAAACTGACAGAATTGCCAAAAGACAAACTGGTCGGCGCTTATCGTAGGGTCGCCAAGGAGTGCGACGAGCTTCTCGGCTTTGAATTAGGTAAAATGTTTGCCCCCTTTGGCGAGATTTATGATCTCGATACTTTTCGCGAGTTGCTTTCGATCCCGACCTTGACTGGGATTAAGCACTCGTCGTTGTCGCGCGAGCAAGAGTGGCATCGGCTTGCGATCAAAAATAAGGAGCGACCGGAGTTTCGTGTCTATACTGGAAATGATCTAGCGATCGACATGGTGCAATGGGGCAGCGATTATTTGTTGGGCTTATCCGCCTTCTATCCCGAAGCGTTCGTTCGGCGAGACAAATATTGGGCGGCAGGAGATGCAAGATTTTATGAATTGAATGACTGGCTGCAGTATTTGGGCTTCATCGCATTTCGCGATCCCGTACCAGCATACAAACACAACTGCGCGATGTTTCTAACACAACGCGGAGTCATCGAGCACGCTTCCCTACCTCAGAGTGCACTGGCAAGACCCGATAGCGACAATGCCTTGCTTTCCCTCATACGGCAACGGCTCGACGCCCTAATGGCATGAGCAGGTTTCAACACATTCGCCACAAGCCGCCAATCCATCTCGAAGCACCCAGAGAGCTGCTACTCGTTTTGGCGCCGATGCGCAGCAACGTAAACCTAAGTCGCATTGTGCGACTGGCCGGGTGTGCTGGTGTGAAACGTATCATCCAGTGTGGGCAAGGCAAGGTCGATCGTGAAATTGCTCGGGACGCCATCGATGTCGTCGAGATCGTGCTTCGAAGATCGTTGCCCCCTGTCCTAGAACAATTGCACCTGGAGGGATATACTCGAGTTGGACTGGAGCAAACAACGAACTCAGTCAGCCTTTATGAATTTGAATTTCCGAGGAAAACAGCCTTGATCGTAGGGGCCGAACGCGAGGGTCTAGATCAGCAGGAGTTAGACCGCTTGGATCATGTGGTTGAAATTCCCGTTTATGGCCAACCGTTCAGTTACAATGTGGCAACCGCAACGACCATGGCCGTCTATGAGTATTGCCGACAGTTTCAAAGCTGATCATCGATCGCTATGGCACATTCTACTGTGGAATGACCGATGGGAATTGAAATCATTCATTGCCCGCCAAGAAAACGTTAAAGCCAAAAAAACTGCTAAGTAGAAGTCTCCGTCGCAAGGAATATCGCCAATGAAACATTACCTGTTGCCGATTTCGCTAATTCTAATTGCGTGTGGATACCTGCGTGCTGTAGATATTGCAAAGCCGAACATCATCCTTATTTTTGCTGATGACCTTGGGTGGAAAGATGTCGGTTTTCAAGGAAGTGATTTTATCGAAACGCCGAATCTGGATCGTCTCGCAAAAGCAAGTATGGTTTTCCATTCATCGTATGCGGCTGCTGGCAATTGTGCTCCCAGTCGAGCGTGTTTGCTTTCCGGTAACTATACGCCACGTCACCACGTCTACGCAGTTGGAAGCACCGATCGAGGAAAGAAAGAATTCCAACGATTGATTCCGATACCAAACAAAAGCGGTTTAGCAGTCGAGAATTTAACGATTGCCGATGCGCTCCAAGCGGTCGGTTATGCTACGGGGCATTTCGGGAAATGGCATCTGGCTGGCAAAGATGGTGCGCCGCCAACCCGACAAGGCTTCGACGTTTCTTTCGACTCTTTTGGCGAAGGTAGATTAGAAGAAGGGTCGGAGGGCAATCAAACTGGTCCGCCTACCGACCCAAAGGGAGTGTTCACGCTCACTCGCAAGGCTTGTGAGTTTATCGAAGCGAACAGGGCACGACCTTTCTTTTGCTATCTCGCGCACCATGCAATACATAGCCCACTGCAAGCGAGTCCGCAATCATTGGCCAAGTTCAAAGCGAAGACTCCCGGCATCCAACACAAAAATGCACTCTATGCTGCGTGTACTTACGATCTGGATGCGAGTGTCGGAGTTCTCTTACAAAAGCTCGAAGAACTGAAGTTGGACCAAAACACATTACTGGTCTTTACGAGCGACAATGGCGCTACACAGAATTCTTCACAAGAACCATTGAGAGGCAACAAGGGGTCGTATTATGAAGGTGGCATTCGCGAACCTTTTATCATTCGTTGGCCAGGAGTTACGACACCGGGCTCCAAGTGCGATGTGCCAATAGTCCATGTCGATCTCTTCCCAACCTTCCTCGCAGCTTCGGGTACAAAAATCCCCGATGGGAAATTCCTCGATGGCGAGAGTCTCGTACCGTTGTTGCAAGGCAAACGGGAATTGAATCGTAAATCTATTTTTTGGCATTTCCCAGGTTACCTTGACACGCCAGTTATCCGTGGCCGAGAACTCGACCTCCGCACTGGCTTTCGAAGCAGACCGGTGAGTGTCATACGAAAGGGAGATTGGAAATTGCATCTCTATCACGAGGAATGGCAACTCGACGGCGGAAAAGATCGATTGGATACCAATCAGGCGGTCGAACTGTACAACATAGCAAGCGACATCGGCGAACGAACGAATAGAGCGTCTAACGACATTGAAAAGCGAGATGAACTGCTTGCCGAACTTCTAGCATGGACGAAAAAGACCAATGCCTTGTTTCCGACAGTGCGCAATCCCAATTTCGATTCGAAATAGTTGGATACTGTCGGTTCTCCTTTGAGGCATGGGCTCCCAGCGATTGGGGGTGTGGCCATAGAGATACAAGACAAAATAATGGAGGGTAGAATCATTACGCTTCGTAAGTGGAATCCGTTGGTCGATTTGGATATGGAAACCATTTGTCAAAAGTGCTTGGAGAAGGAGCCTGCGAGACGCTACTCTTCCGCGATGGCACTCTCATCGGACCTACTTCCCAGAAGGGCGTGGACCTTCAGGAAACGTGGCGGAAGCCGCGTGGGCATTCGGCGAAGTGCCCGGCAAACCGAAGCGCTTGAGCGGGTAAAGCAGTGGCTGAAGGGTATTCCAGCCACTGCCTCCCCTTCGTCGCAATCACATTTACCAGCCGGCGGCTTTCCGTCACCGGGTAGGCAATCCGATGCATAGGATGGATGGCCCCAACGCACAGTCGCGCGATCACACTACAATAATCTGTTTTCTTGATCCCACCTTCATTGGGTCTCATCATGTCCATGCCCGATTGCTACCGTCCGGAAACAACGACTCCTGCCTATGCTCTGCGCTGGTCTTGGACTGGCTGGTCGTCTCAAGGCAACATGCCAGAATCGACCAGCGATCAGTGGAGGACCTTAGAACAGCTATGGGAGCAAGACGGAATTCGATTGTTGGAACGGAGGTGCGAGAAAGAATTTTGGCAAGCAACAGTAAGTACAAAACCCAGTGTTATCCCAAGTATCATCGTTTCTCGGATCAAGGGGCGAATCGACCACTTGTTCCGATCCGGCAGCGCTCCTTTTAAATTTTCGCGCAAGGTTTCTCGTCGTGCAATTGGTAGTAACACGGCGGAAGTTGTTCAAAATTATATTTGAAAACAAGTGGAATCAGTGAAATTTTTCGATCCTCATTTTGCTGAATCCCTGAAGCAGTTCACTCGCGTTTGGAATGACGACAAAGAGTTCAATTCGCCAATCGAGGTATCCAGCGGACGGTATTGGTATCATGTGCATTTGGTGCTCGTGGTCGACGGTCGTTATCGAATACGAGACATAAAATTCCTTGGATACGTATTTGAGACATGTCAGGCTATTGGTTTAAATCGTGGATATCTGCTCGGAGGACTCTCCGTAATGCCTGACCATGTACACTTGAGCCTTCGCGGAAAGGTGTCGGATTCGCCGGAGGCGAGTACAATAGTGCGACATTACGCGTCACGTATCATTGAGAACTGGGTGACGATTCAACTCCCATGATGTTCTCGACCCAGTTTTTTTGGATACCCTAATGCTATGAGTATGCGATTTACCCTTCCCTGTTTTTGTTTGTCATTGATCATCGTCTTTGCTTGTGTGCTAGGTCGAGCACAAGAGAACAAACCTAAATCCGATCCGCAGATCTGGTACGGAGCGTTGGATGCTGGTCAGCGAGTCTTCCGATTCGTCGTCCAAACCAGCTTGGCCGCCGATGGTTTACCCAATGCAGAGCTGATGAGCTTGGACGAAGGTGGCGCAAAATTCAAGTTGGACGATTTGGTGTTAGACACAAAGGAATTTAGCTTTGCTCTCAAATCAACCAAGGCAGCTTACCGATCTCAGTTGAGCAACGACGGCAAAAAGGCGTCGGGGAAATGGTCGCAAGGTGGAGCCAGTCTCGATTTGATATTTGAGAAACGCGATACCGTACCGCAGGATTCTCCGGATGAAGTATGGCTAGGTACCCTCAACGCTGGCATTCAAAAACTAGATATTCAAGTTCGAGTTTACCCCTCTAAAAACGAGAAAAAGACAACCTATGTTGATAGCGTTTCTCAAAGCGTAGGCGGTTTCAAGGCGGACATGAAATTGGATGGAAGCAAAGTGTCGATCGACGTACCTGCATTGAAAGCGAAATACGTTGGTGAAATAAATGCCGAGGCAACCGAGATCATAGGCAAATGGACACAAGGAATTCCGTTAGAACTCCGTCTCACCAAAGTGAAATTGGTTGCTCCCTCGCAACGCGCTGCTCCAAAGCGTCCGCAGACTCCGCAGCAGCCATTCCCGTATCAGATCGAGGAAGTGACTTTTAAGAACGAAGCAGACGGAACCCTTTTAGCCGGCACGCTTACGCGCCCGAATGCAAATGGGCCCTTTCCAGTCGCCATTTTGATTTCCGGTTCCGGCCCGCAAGATCGCGACGAGACACTTTTGGACCACAAACCGTTTTGGGTATTGGCCGATCATTTGTCACGTCGCGGCATAGCGGTCCTTCGATTTGATGATCGCGGGGTCGGCAAATCGACCGGTGCGTTCGTTAATGCAACGACAGAAGATTTTGCGCGAGACGTGCGATCCGCCATTGCGTTTGTCAAGACCGCAGCTTCCATCGACGCAAATCGAGTCGGACTCATCGGCCATAGCGAGGGTGGCTTAGTCGCCACGATGGTAGCAGCCGGAAACAAAGAGGTTGCCTGGATTGTGTTGATGGCCAGCCCCGGTGTCAATGGAGAAGAAATCCTATATTCTCAAGGTCAACTGATCATGGCCGCAGAGGGGGGCAACGAGGAAGCAAAAAAGAAGCAGCGAGTGCTTCAAGAACATGTTTTTGCCAAGGTCAAAGAACTCAAACCATCAGACGATATCGAACCATTCGTTGCTGGTCTCGTCGACAAAATCATCGCATCTACAAAAGACCTCGATCCTAAGAGAGAACCGGAAAAGGATCAAGCCGATGAAAATGAGACGGCAGGACGAGCAGCTCTCACCGCAATGGTTCGAGCCAATCTGAAAGCCATGAACGATCCATGGTTTCGTTTCTTCACTCGTTACGAACCTGGTCCGGACTTGCAAAAAATTACGTGTCCGGTACTCGCGATCAACGGTGAAAAAGACGTGCAGGTCGATCCGAAATTGAATTTGCCAAAGATCGAATCTAGCCTCAAAGTGGGCGGCAATAGCGCCTTTTCGATCAAGGAATTGCCTGGACTAAATCACCTGTTTCAAACCTGCAAAACCGGTGGAGTCAGCGAGTATCAATCCATCGAGGAGACATTGTCCCCTTTAGCGCTCGACAGCATCTCTTCATGGCTACAACGCCTTTATGTAGGTAAGATATTTCCAAATAACAAATGAAGCGATCACCCAAGAGATTTGAAAGCGACCCGCAGGAGTTGCTTGCCGTAGTATTGGTCTTTGGCCCGAGTGACACTCGGCCCAGGGGCCACGCTGTCTTGGTATTTTGGTTACGCTTGCTTTGATCGGCTTAGGCATAGCCATCGCGCCCGGCCCGCAATGGGGTCGACCTCGCCCCCATTGTGGGCTTGTCCCGCTGGATCGCAAGTTTACTCAGCTAACAAACTCGTCCTCGCAATCCTATCCCGTTACTTACTAACGGCCCCGGTGAGCTTGACTCACCGGTGAATCAGTTTCCACGCGCTATGTACCGCCACGACCCAACCCTCTGGCTGGCGCAAAGACAAATTGCAAATAACTCAAATTTCAAATCCTTGTTTATCGATTTTTGTCTTCTACTCTCTAAGCCAATATTCCTTTGACCACATTTCCGTAAACATCGGTCAACCGCTCATCTCGGCCTTGATGAAAGTAAGTCAGCCGGGTGTGGTCCATGCCCATCAGGTGTAAAATAGTGGCGTGCAAATCATGCACATGCACTTTGTTGGTTTCTGCTGCAAAGCCTAGTTCGTCCGTTTCACCATACGTCACTCCACCCTTCACTCCGCCCCCTGCCATCCACATTGAGAAGCCATAGGGGTTATGATTGCGTCCTGGCTTGTCCACCCCTTCGCTAAAAGGCATGCGACCAAACTCACCACCCCACACAATCAAAGTGGATTCAAGCAAGCCGCGTTGCTGCAGATCCGCCAGCAGGGCCGCGATGGGTTGATCCGTTTCGCTGGCATGCCGACCATGGTTCTTCTCAACGCTTTCGTGTGCGTCCCAAGTCTCTTCCAAATGCCCACCACCAGAGTACAACTGAATGAATCGCACTCCCCGTTCGACTAGACGACGGGCGATCAAGCAGTTGCGGCCGAACTCGGCTGTCGGTGACTCATTAACGCCGTAGGCCGCTAAGGTACTGGCCGTCTCGCCGCTCAAATCGACAGCTTCTGGCGTTTCCGATTGCATGCGATAAGCCAATTCGTAACTCGCCGCACGCGACACCAGCTCAGAACCACCTGGCCGTTTTTGCAAATGTTCGTCATTCAATTTGGCTAAGAGATCGAGTTGTTCACGTTGATGAACTCGGGTCAATGAAACTGGAGCAGTGAGGTCCAAAATAGGATTGCCCTGAGGGCGAAAGAGCGTGCCTTGAAACGAAGCGGGAGTGAAACCGCTCGACCAATTCGGTTGGCCACCGATTGGTCCGCCACGTTTATCGAGCATGACAACATAGCCCGGCAAATTCTGATTCTCGGAGCCTAAGCCATACGTAACCCAACTCCCAAGTGACGGACGGCCAATAATGGGCTTGCCAGTATTCATTTGCACCGACGCCGATCCATGCGCATGCGTGTCAGTATAGCAAGAGCGAATGACCGCCAGCTTGTCGACGTGTTCGCGGATTCGCGGAAAAAAATCAGAGACCAGAATACCGCTTTCGCCACCCGGCTTAAATGGTCGCACCGCCGGAGCAAGGAATCCAATTGCGCGCCCACCTGAGTTAATGAATTTTTTATCGGTGGGCATCGGCTTGCCAGCGTGCTTTAGCAGCTCAGGCTTGTAGTCCCAGGTATCGACTTGGCTCGGACCACCATGGTATTGATGAGTGTGTGGCAAAGCCCCGACCAGGCAAAAAGCTGTGCGTTGGCTGGATCGCTGGCCGACGCCAGCAGACTACTTACAAAGTCGATCGAAGCTTGCTTTTCGGTCGTAGTCGGGTCGCGTACGATAGCAATTCGCCAGGCGGCTACGACGCAATCGTGGACGCTTGATGCGGATGCAATGACTCGTTCCGCCATGGCCCTGCTTTCTGCGTGCACCCATTCGTTATTGAGAAGTGTTAACGCTTGCGGAGCTACTGTCGAAACGTCGCGCCGACCTGTCGGTGCAGTCGTATCGCAACTATCAAATACCGCCATCATCGGAACGGCCAGCGATCGTTTGGCAAACATGTAGATGCTGCGTCGCCTCGTCTCGTCTGGCGGCGAGGCCTGGTAAGCCCCGGACTTCATCGACAATCCCTCTAACGCCTCATCGCTAATCGGGGCCTTGAAACTCGGGCCTGCCATGCGAGTATCGAGTCGACCGCTGCATTGCAGGATGGAGTCCCGAAGTTGTTCCGCGTTCAGTCTCCTTCGTTCGGCCCGCCACCAGTATCGATTGGCTGCGTCCTTCGTGGCATACTCGGCTTGTCGTGGATGCACCGAACTCTGACAATACACCTGCGACATGACCATCGACTTATGAATCCTCTTGAGTTTCCAGTCTCCCGCCATAAGGTCTGTAGCCAAGGAGTCGAGCAATTCAGGATGCGTCGGTGGATTGCCAAGGTAACCAAAATTATCGGGTGTTCGCACCAGTCCCTCGCCAAAATGGTGTTGCCACAGCCGATTGACTACCACGCGAGCCGTCAGAGGATTGCGTTTATCAACGATCCATTGCGCCAATTGAAGGCGGCGGTGCGAGGTCTTCGATTCGGGTGGTGGCGGTGCAAATTCGCCGGCAAGTTTTTCCGAACCACTTAATGCCCCAGGCGCAACAATTTGTAATGGTCGATGAACGTCTCCTTTTTTGAGCATGTGCAAGGCAGGTGGCTCGCGTCCGAGGTCCGTCCAGCCTAGCACGTCATAGCCGAGCTCCACTTGCGTCGGACCGCCATTCCATTCGCGTTTTCGGTGCGCAACGGGACCTCCCCAAAAAGCGGCCGCAACCCGATAGTAGTCTGCCTGAGGAATCGCATCGAATTTGTGGTCGTGACAACGAGCACACTTGACCGTCATCGCCAAGAACGCTGTCGCTGTAGTGTGGACCATGTCTTCCAATCGATCATACTGATATTCGAGGGGGTCATTCGGTTCGTCATCCCAGGTCCCCAGTCGCAAGAAACCCGTCGCGACCACGCTCGATTCGGAACGATTCGGTATCTCATCGCCTGCCAATTGCTCAGTAACAAACTGATCGTACGGCATATCCGAATGGATCGCATCGATAATCCAATCTCGGTACCTCCAAGCGTTAGGTTTAACGGCATCTCGTTCGTAGCCATTGGTTTCGGCGAATCGGACCAGATCCAGCCAATGTCGCGCCCAGCGTTCACCGAAATGTTTGGACTCAAGCAATCGATCGACTACTCTTTCATAAGCGTTTGCCGATTGGTCTTGTTCGAAGGTGACGACTTCTTCGATCGTGGGTGACAAGCCAACTAGATCATAGTAGACTCGTCGCAACAGAGTGCGAGAATCCGCTGGGGGCGCAAGGCTCAAGTCTTGGTCTGCCAGTTTTTGTTGAATGAATAGATCGATGCTGTTTTGACTTGTCCATGCGGACTCAACGGCAGTTGGTTTTATCGGTTGCCAGGCCCACCAATCTCTCCCCGCGCGCTTCGCATTGGTGCGTTCAAACAGGTCGAGTACTCGGGATTCGGGCCACTTCGCGCCTGAGGTAATCCAAGCTCGAAACACGGCTACCTCATCGCCCGATAAAGCTTGTGACTTTCCATTCTTCTCCGGAGGCATTTCGCCACTCGACAATCGCTTCAGAAGCAAACTAGACTCACTTGCCGCATCAATCGCCAAACCGCTGTCGCCACCTCGCATCAACGTGTCGTGCCTAGTCAGATCCAACCCACCGCTGGGGTCGACCTCGCTATGGCATTCGAGGCAACGCTGAACAATGAGCGGAGCGACTTCCCGTTCAAAATCCGATTCGAATGAAAAAACGAAACGCGAATCTGCCAAAACGAGCATGGACACTAAAATCGTACGCAGCAGGTGAATAGTAAGTGTAGGGATAACCATAGTCCTCATTGTACTCAATGCATCGCCCATTGGATTGTAGCGGAATGTCTCGAACAAAAAACCTAAGTGGTAATTCATGTCAGGGAGTGCCGTGCTACACCGTTTTAGCCACTAACCATTGCCATAGCTCGGTCATCGGTTTTAATTCGGCCGTGGAGACTTTGCCTCGCGCATAGGCGATGCGATTGTAAAGCATGCCTAGTGCTGAGAACGACTCTTGCTGCTCTGGGAATCGGCGAAACAATCGCCGCATAAACTCCTCTGGTGTTTCGTCTTCGCGCCGAACGATGCGTTGCTCGTATCCCCACGACAAAATCGCACGATACATGTGACGTACCACTTGCTCACGCGTCCATCCATTGCCACTGACAAATGGATTAGCAAATGTATGAAACGGAGGATACAAATCCTCAAGCAGCGTGGCCTCTTCCATCGATTGGCTATTCGATTCCTTTTGCTTTCTACTGGCGCCAAACAAGGAGCTAAGCCAATCTTGAAAACTTTTAAAAGCTACGAATAACTCTCTTCGATATACAATGCTATAAACGACCGCTGCGATCGCCATCGCGATCATTAGCAGCCATTGCAATGCAGCCGAAAGATTCCATTGGATCGATAGCGACGGAGGAGTGGGTTGTGGTTGCGGTTGTTGTCCCTCTCGTTTGTTTTCTTGTGGTGGTTGTTTCACATCGGCTCGTCGGTCTTTGATTTCCTTTTGGTCTTTGATTTCCTTTTTGGCGTTGTCTGGTGGCTGCGGGTCACCCCTCTCGATTTTGTTTTGGTCACCCGGCTTGATATCCTTTGTTTGGCCTGTCGGTTGCTTTTCATTGCCGGCTTGGCTTTGCTTTTCTTCGCCCTCCTTTTGCTTGTTACCGGCTTGAGCACCGCCTTCGTCCGGTCCTTTGCCATCTTTGGTTCCGCCCGGTTTGTCCTGAGCCTCTCCTTCTCCTTTTTGCGGTCCATCCCCGTCGACCCCTTCCCGGCCCCATCCCCATTTGGAAGCTTTCAAGTCGTCTCGACTCGCAATACGAAATGGCAATTCGATCGATAGCAGTGAGTGGCCAGGAATCGGCAAGAGTGAAAGTACAAAGACGACTAAAAAGATGCTCGTCATACCGATCGCAAGCCAACGGACCACAAACGCCGTCTCCATGGGAACGCCCCGTTCCCGCAAGTACTTGCGTAGCGAAAGCAGAGAGATCAAGACCAATAAGAACAGTGAACTTAAAAGGTAAAAGAACAAATAAGTAAACGCCGAACGTCGATCCGCTGGACTCTGGATCACCAACTGCCCCAGGCCAAACAGGGGAAGCGCGAACAACGCAAAATACAGCACCCAGACGCCCGGATTGTGCTTGCGCTGAGAGGATGACCGCTTCTTCTTGGTAATGGAAGGCGGCTCTTCCGCGTCTCGCGCCCAATTCGCTTTTGGTTCGGATCGCTGGCGTTCGGTTTTGACCAATCCAAGTGATTGCAGAAGCCCCACCCCAGTGCTCTGAAGATGCTCATTCATCGAGGTACAGTCAAACGTAATCCGATCGGCAAGGACGGCGACCATCACCAACAGGAAGACCAAGATTGGAAAGCTAAAGATTGCCATGGCACCACTCACTACAAAAAATTGCGGCGTGACGATCAATGTAGCTGCAGCTAGCGCGAACATATACGCAAAAGCTAATTGTCGACTTTGTTCGATGGCAATCCTGGCTATCAGCACGGCGGCAACTGTATAAAGCCCCAGAATCCACATCAAACGTTCGGTGTGAGATCCTTGGTAGCAAACCGTGATCACGAAATAAACAAGCGAACCAATCATGCCGATGATAAAAACCGGCGCGATTGCGGCCAGGAAAAAGTCTAAGCTCTCGGGTCGTGCTTTCTTCTCTAGTCCCATGCAATAATCACTCGTTTTATTCGCACTTTGAGGTAACGATTCTCAGAAGCTCCTTTTCACGGTTGGCTAATAACCTGCCCTCCCAAGGTAACAGCCAACGGTACAAAAACAACGATGCCGCTAACCATGGAATCGCAAGGAGGAACGCGAAAGGAACCAATGCTGTATTGGGAAAATATCGGTCCAGGCTCCATTCTAATCCGAGAGGAAGCAAAGCCAAAAGTGTGATGGCCGGCATGAACATGCTTAAAACCAGACTGAACAGGACGGGGACAAGATGGAACTGCTTGGGCTGAATACTACCGGCTGCCAGTGGAAACGGCGTCAAAATAGACATCAAATTCGTAAGTAGGCCGTAAAGAGGCAGGATCGACGCGGACAAGATTATCGAACACAGCACTTTATCGATTGCCATCCCAAAAAAAATTCCAATCGCTAACGCCAGGAGGAAAGTCTGTAACAACAAGAACGGGGCCATTGCCAAATTGCGACCCAATAGTATCCGCTCACGTCGGATGGGCGATAGGACAAAGGCTCGAAAACCAGCTCGATCGTACGCAAAGTAGTTTCCAAGCATACCCGAAGTAATAAATAGACTGCAGCCGGAAAAACCTACGACAATTGCCGCTTTGAGCTCATCGATTTTAGGCAACACCATCGTCTGCAAAGATCCAAACAGAACGAAGGGGGCGATGAGTGGGAGCAACAAATAGAGCTTGACCTCCGGTGCTCGCGTCATCGACTGCAATGTCATCAAGATGATCGCAGCTGTCTCTTCCGAGACGAATGGCACATTGCGTTCGACCAAATGCAATTTCTTTTTCACTCTGGTTTGAGCCACTTGCGCCCGTTGAATTCCGATAGGCTCCGGAACCGTCAACGCAGCCCCACTGGCCAGCTTGGCACGTGAATCCGTTTCACCTTTGTAAAATCGAACGGTCTGTTGGTAGTTTCTCCGCAACGAAACACAGCCTATCAGTGCCATCGCTCCCGTAAGCCAAATCACATGCAGGGTTCCAGACATGATGGACTCAACACAGCCAGCCATCCATAAAGGCGGAAAGCAAATATTTGCAAGCCGAAGTCGTTCGAGCCAAAGCTCCCTCCTGTTCGCACGGGCAACTTCGAACTGTTCTCGCCGCTGGATATTCTCGCTAGCACGTCTTGCGTCTTCCTGAATAAGCTCGAGCGACGGGGCGAGTTCCCCGGGTACTATGCGATTGTCCATGGACTCCAATAACGCATCCGCGATAGCGGTCGGTTCGACTGAAATGGGTGCTGGAGTATCATCTTCCAGTCGGGGCAGGGCAGAGGGGCTAGCTTCCTGTGTGGGAACTGGTGATTCAGGGACCGGAGTTCGTATCCTCTCATTCCTAGCCAATCGAGTCGCAAAGATCGCCGGGAGTTGGGACAAAGCGATTATGCAAAGAGGGGCAAAGATCATGATCATTTGACGACGACGCGGATTGGACATGAGTGCAGCCAACCAACCCTGCAATTGATATGTCAAGGCCGTCATCGCAACTAGAAAAACAACGAATGGAACTGCAATCAAAATCGCGATTGGCCCGATAGAGAAACAAGAGCCCAGTATAAAGCCGAAACAAAACGTGCACAAAGAGACGAGCGTCATACTCATCAATGAACTCAAATAGTTAAGGGCAAATGCCTGAGGAAAGGCGACCGGCAAATGCAGGATGCGATCAAAGGTAACGGCATCGCTACGTTGAATATCAGTTGCCACATGGGTCACCCAGATGAAACTGAAGAGTGCGATGATTCCATCCCACAGAAGGAAATAGTTCTCGCGAGCAACCAGTCGAGGCACAATTACCCCCAATACGCATGCTGCTACAATCAACGCGAGGCATCCAATCGCGAACGAGGTCAGTAGAATTGCGGCCAGTGCTTTGCCCAATGCGGAACCGTGCCGCAACTGATTGACCCGGATACGCCAACGCAGCCAAACGAACGTTTGGAAGTGGCTAAACGTTTTGCTAAGTACCGATTCTCGTAGATTAAGTGGGGACACGATCGACCTACTCAGCTTTGTTCGAGCCACGCTAGTTTTGCTGCCTGATTTTTGTCGGCCCCCGTGGCCTGCAAAAAGCGTTGCTCTAGCGATCCATTGAGGTGTATTTCGTCCATGGAGCATTGTTGTATCAACTTGCCGTTTTGAATAATACCGACATGCGTGCAAAGTCGTTCAACAATCTCTAAAACATGTGAGGTCAGGAAAACGGTAGAACCCTTGGCAACAAAGTTCGACAGTAAATCGCGAATCGTTAACGAAGCCACAGCGTCAACTCCTTCGAACGGTTCATCAAGGAAAAGCAACCGAGGGTTCGGCAACAAAGCGGCCGCTAATGACAGCTTTTTCCGCATGCCATGCGAGTACTCCAATACCAACTTCTTCGTCTCTTTTTCTAGTGATAATAAACTGAGCATCTCGTCGCTTCGTTGGCGAATCGTCTCACGCGCCAAGCCATAAATGCGACCGACGAAAATCAAATACTCTATCGCAGTCAGGTTGTCGAACAAAGCAAGGTTTTCTGGAATAACTCCAATGTGCCGTTTCGCCTCAAGTGACTGTGCATTATCCAGCATGTTGCAGCCAAGAACCGAGATCGTCCCTCGGGTTGGGCTCAAGAGCCCGGTAAGCATCTTGATGGTGGTTGATTTGCCGGCACCATTTGGGCCAAGAAAGCCATAAAAAGTCCCACAGTCCACTTTCAGATCGACCGAATCGACCGCAGTTTGGGTACCAAAAACCCGAGTCAATTGCGTCGTTTCGATTGCGTTTTGTGTCACAGTAAGCCCTGTCGAAGTATTGGGATCGCCAGCCGATATAAATGTAATCTAAATGGGGCAAGGCAGGGGGGCCATTCCGTAGCGCCCCCTTTGGCGACTAGATAGTTTGGACTTCAATACAAGAATTTCTCCACCGCCGATGTACAATATGCATTCGGTAAGGCATGCGTCGAAGGGGATTCATGTTTTTTGTTTCAGGTCTCGGGTTGGAAACGCAGTTGCGATCAAATGAAGAATGTAGAAACGGTTTCAGATTCAAAACGAGTACTTGACTCACAACTCCACGACTCCGAGAAAACGGGCTCATTTGCCTGGTTGTCCGATATTGCGGGAATAGCGATCACTTCGTCCGCATTTTATGTCGGTCTCGATGCGTGGAAGAATTGGTTTTCAACTCCTGACCGCAGCCTTTTCTCGGTTTGTGTATCCCTCGGTGTATTGATTGCATTGATTCGTTCCCATTGGCAGGGGGGCCAATCCAAATCGAGAATTTGGTCCACGCGAATAATTTGTGTCCTTGCTTCGTCGCTCGTATGCGTTGGAGTTGCACTCTCCAATCCGATGTGGAGCGCAATCGCTTGCGGCTTGAGTATTGCTGCTTGGTGTATGGGACGAATCCGCGGCGAAACGATTTTGCACTCCCTTTTTATTGGCTCGATGTTAGTTGTTCCGTTGGCGATAGAAGCGATGGCAAGTGGAGGTGATTTCGAACAACTCCAAAAGTTTGCGGTGGAAATGACTTCGCTTCTGGCTGACGCGGTAAGCGAGCCGAATGCTCAGGAGAACAATACGATACTATTTAGAAAGGGAATTGCTGATCACTTTACGACTATCGGAACATGGGAGAGCGTTCTCGGTCTTCTTGGCGTTTCGTTATTGGTTATTTTAGCCTTCCGTCGCAGCCTGTTGGCGTCAGCATGCGTTTTGTCGTCAACGGCGTTAGTGTGGGTAGCTGTTCGCGCTGTCGCGTGGGTAACGATATCGTATTTGGCCCATCGTAATGGTACATGGTATCCGTGGTCGTTTGAATTAGAACTCGGTCTGTTTTTGGTGGGCGTTTTACTTGTCTTTAGCCTGGATCAATTCTTTGCATCCATCTTCAAGCCGATTCCATTCGAGTTATTTAATGCCGAGTCGCCACTCGGTGCGTTCCTTTGGAACTGGCTCTGTTGCCTGCCTAGCTTAGTTCTTAGAATTCCGAAACAGAACAAGATCTCGATGAGATGGAGACAACATTTGCATTTGGCTGGGAAAAAACCGTCCTTTGGTACCGATATGAAATGGCTTCAAATCGGATTTTTCGATTTGCTCTTACATCCTATTGGAGGGATCGGCAGCCTAATCGATGCGGTTCGCGGGTGGAGATACTCTCGAAGTTGGAAGAGTTTTTTTTATAATATTCCTTCGCTCGTTTTACTGACTGCAATTTTCGTAACGATGGCATTTTCAGCATCAAAACGGAACGATAAGCAAACACAATTCATATTGAACGAGAGTCTGAAAATTTGTTCGACAGAATCGTTGGAAGCAGCCTGCAATCAGCGACAGGAGTTGAATTTTTGCAAATCGATTTTGGCTACGCCTATACAGAACGAAACCAACACCAAAGTCCCGGAAAGCATTCGAAGCCAGGTTGAATTCCAATGCAAGCGTGTTTTAACAGCCAACCCGAATAACCAAGTTGCAAAGTATCGACTTGGAATGATATACGCACTCAACGATGATTCTAAGGAGGCTTTCCGCGAAATGAAGGAAGCATCCAAATTAGGGGACTTTCCTCAAGCCGATGCTTGGCTTGCCAAGGCCCTTATCAGCTTGAGAGCCACCGGAGTCAATACACCGATACAAGAGTTATTAGTCCATCTTGAGAATGCACAAAAATGGACGAAAATCGATTTTCGCTTGCCATTTTATTATTCTCGACTTCTTGAAGAAGGGGGCGACAGAGCCAAAGCTATTTTCTTTGCAAAACAAGCTGTAACGGCGAATCCCGATTGGATCTTGGAGCTTGCGAAACTCTATTCACGGATTGGAGACGAGGAAGCCTTGAAAAAGACCGCAAACGACGCGGAAGCGTACTTTTTTGCGAGGATGAATCGGGATAACGAAAAGGAATCCGATCGATTGGCAGTATCGGACGCGATGTTGCTCACCGATCGTCCAAAGGAGGCGGCCGCAGTTCTTGAAGAAGGCTTGAGCAGAAACCCTGATGCTCGGACGATTCGACGCCAGCTTAGCAAGATCCAAGTGATGATGTACCGCGTTGCCAACGTTGACTTCGAGAGTGAAAGGGTTGAAATTGATTTTTCACTTCTGGAAAGAGCGGCGAAAACGGATCCTCAAAATCCGGACGTGTCGGTCGAGATCGCGAAACTGATTCCTTATGGAAAAAGGCCCCCGAGTCAACTGATGGAAGTCCTCAAGAATCAGGTACAGCAAGGCATAACCAGCGTGCCGACGCTGCTGTTGCTAGGAGAGGGATTCTACGCGCGAAAGAGCCTGCCAGCTGCTCAAAAATATTGGGAGCTGGCGCTCGCCAAGGAACCAGACAATTTCTCTGTCCTAAACAATTTGGCTTCATGCCTCATTGAGATATCGGCGTCTAATGCCGAACGTGCTTTGGAATTAATTGTCAAAGCAAATTCGCTATCCCCAGCTAATGCAGATATCCTCGATACGTGGGGCGAGATCTTAATCGCCGCAAAGAAGCCCCAAGATGCTATCAATAAACTCGAAATGGCAATTCGAATTGACCCAAAACGAATTGCGAACCGAAAGAAACTTGTTACCGCGTACCAAGCCGCCGGTATGAAACAATATGAGGCTGACCAGTTGAAAGTGATTGAGGGAATGGAACAAGACAAGGCAAAAGAGAGGCTTGAAAAAGAGAGGCTTGAAAAGAACGTTTTAGGGAACGAAAAAGGGCGTCGATCACAACGTGGTCCGCAAACCGTGGGCTAACGCCCAACGGCTCTCACTTTGTAATTTTTGAGCCTCAATGCGCTAGCATGAGGGCCGGATTTGCAGGTGATTACTTGACTTCCGGCCCGCACGCTAGGGAGCGCGTTGCGGCTCAAAGTGAGTGCCATTTGGCTAACGCCCTTCGGCTAATCAGTCGCGGGCGCACTAGCGTGTGGTTCAGCCCGACTTATGATCGATGCCGAAAAAAGCTAATTGCAGGCGTGCAATTGCTATGCGAGTACCCTGACCTCATTTGAGTTTGCTTGTTCGCCATTTTAATTTTGGACGGATGACCGGACCTAGCCAGGAACCAGTATATTCTTGCCGCATGGCGCCGGTGTCGTGCACTACAAATGACAAGGCTGACTCTTCTCGTATCGAAACAACACCGACCTCGGGGCCAATTTGCACGCTGACAAAGTAACGCGTGTCGTTTAGGAAATTTTCAGGAATTCGACATTCGCTGCGATAGTCGCCAACCGGATATGGCTTACCAAACCAAGGATCGGGTTCCAGGTTCATGGATGGAGCGTTGGCTGACCAAAAAACAAACGTGCCAGTTTCATCTTTGACTTGAATTTGAATGCAAATTGGTGTACCCGCCACCAAGACTCGGTATTCGACCAACAGTTGTATTTCTTGATCGATGTCAACTTCGCTCGCCGGAGTGTCCGCTCCATTGCCGATGACCGTAATCGATAGCAGTCGAACTTCTTTGGAACTGGGGGCAGAATCGTCTTCCGCCCATACGCGTTGCCCGTCGCCGGCTCTCATTTCCGCGAGATATTGATCGATGATGCGATCGGGCACGTCATCGGCGACCAATCGACCATTTTGCATGAGGACGGCTCGGCGGCAGAGGTTTGCGACGGCCGCAAGATTGTGGGAAACGACGAGCACCGTTCGACCTTGCGCGCCTAGCTGGCTGGCTTTACCTAAGCATTTTCTCTGAAACGCTTGATCACCGACGCTGAGCACCTCGTCGATGATCAATACGTCCGGCTCTAGGTGGGCGGCAACAGCGAAGGCCAATCGAACGGCCATACCACTTGAATAGCGTTTCACGGGGGTTTCCAAAAACGATTCAACTTCGGCAAAGGCAATGATCTCGTCAAACCTCTTTCGTATTTCCGAACGAGGCATGCCCAAGATCGCACCGTTGAGAAACACATTCTCGCGCCCCGTCAATTCTGGATGAAATCCGGTGCCAACCTCCAACAGCGAGCCAACACGTCCCCGAACTCCAACACGACCATGCGTGGGACTCACGATGCGCGCGAGGATTTTTAGCAGCGTGCTCTTGCCAGCTCCATTCCGGCCTACGATTCCAACGATTTCTCCCGATTGGATCGATAGCTCGATGTCTCGCAGAGCCCAAAACCAGCCGTCTTCTATTCGATCGGCAAAAGAATCAGGTGGCAGTTTAGGTCGTGGGCGAGCACCTCTACGAAACATAGATTGGATGTTGGAGGCAATCGCTTCGGTCAGTCGTCCGTACTCGTTGGTGGCTCCCAGTCGAAAGCGTTTGCTGACTTTGTCCAGTTGGATCGATTCGATGCTCATGTTTAGATCCGATCCGCTAGTTGCTGGTCTGCATGCTGAAACCAAGCCAATCCGCCAAAGCACACCACGACGGTAACCAAGGCTGCCATGGTCATTCCAAGGCCACTTGGCAACTGTGTTCCAAACAGCGACCACCGGAAGAGTCCAATGCAGGTTGCAATCGGATTGGCTTCATACAGCCAAACCCACTGATCGGTTAGTCGATCTCTCAGTCTTTCGATGTCGTACACCACGGGAGAAACGAACATCCCCAATTGCAAAACAAACGGCAATGCATAGCCGACATCGCGGTAGTGCGCATTGAGCGCGGAAAGCCACGCAATGCAGCCCGCGCAAAACAAAATGAGCCACATCGCTATAGGAATCGCAAGCCATGCAGTCGACCATACGATGCTCGTCCGACTGATGAAACAAACTGGAAACAATAGCGAGGAACCGATCACCAAATCAAATACCGCACACATTAAACTGGCCAACGGCAAGAGCATTCGTGGGAAATATATTTTGGTTACAACGTGACGATAGTTGACCAGGGACCCGGTCGCATCGCGAAAGCTGCTGGAGACCAACTGCCAACAGAGCATGCCGGTCAAAATAATGGGAGCGGAAGCAACTTTGGAGTTGCCTGGCTTGGTTTCGAGTACGTAGAAGAGTCCCATAAAGATGAGCATGCCCATCAATGGCTGGAGCAAGACCCAAAGCACACCGATGACAACTTGCCGGTATCGAATCAACAGGTCACGCAAAAAGAAACTATAAAGCAACTCGCGCGTTCGCCAGATCTCGCTGAGTTGCCCGAAACCAAACGCATCCGTTTGGCCATAGTATTGCATTGGCGGCGGCGTGGGTGGAATGGTATCGTCGTGGTTAGCCATGCATTGTCCCGATTTTTACATGCGTTCTACGACGCCGATTCCCAAAAGTTCAAGGCCTTTTCGAAGCGTGAGGCCCGTTAGGTCAATCAGTCTCAATCGGGACAATACACTTTCCGGAGTATCGGCACCGAGGACCGAGCACTGATCGTAGAAGCTGCTAAAGAGTTTCGCGGTTTCAAACAGGTATTCCGTAACTACATTCGGCAAATAGTCGACCATCGACTGGTTGAGAGTGTCTTCGAAACGAAGCAATTGCAAGCCGAGCGATCGTTCTGGACTCGCGGACAAAACAAGGGGTGCCGAATGCCATTTTGTCCATTCAAATCCTTCGGCCTCGGCCTTTCGAAGGATACTGCGAGTTCTGGCATACGAATACTGAATATAGGCGGCAGTATTCCCCTGCAACTGAACCATCTTCTTCATGTCGAAGACGTAGTTGCTGGTTCGATTGTGGCACAAGTCTGCGTATTTAATCGCCCCTAAGCCCACTGTTTCGGCTATGTGACGTTTCTCTTCTTCCGTAAATGCGAGCCCTGATCCCTGCAATCGATCAGGATTGCATACGACGTCCCAGGCTCCGCTGACGGCTTCATCCAACATTGCATTGAGCCCAACGACAGTCCCCGAACGTGTCTTGAATGGCTTGCCATCGTCGCCTAGTACGGTTCCAAATTCGACATGCTTGAGCTCGGTATGGCAGAGTCCGATTTTTCGCAAAACGTCGAAGAGTTTTTGGAAATGCTCGCTTTGGCGGTGATCGACGACATAGAGCGAAGCATCCGGTGCAAACTCCCGTTCGCGGAACATGGCCGTGGCTATGTCGGTCGTTGAATACAAGAACGCACCATCTTGTTTCTGAACAATCATCGGAGCTTCGTAGTCCTCAAGAAAGACACAAATCGCTCCGCCACTTTCAACAGCTAGCGACTTTGCGAGCAAGTCTTCGACAATGGCAGGAAGCAGGTCGTGATAATAGCTCTCTCCGAATTCGTGGTCGAACTGGACATTCAGTCTCGTATAGACGCTATGTATCTCGTCCTTGCAATTCGGAACGAACGCTTCCCATAGCTTCAGATTCTCGGCGTCACCAGAATGCAATTTGGCGGTTTCCTTGAGAACACGTTGGCCAAGTTGTGAATGCTGTTTCGAGCGATTTAGTAAATCCGCATCGCTTGCGGATTCCGCGATTTTTTTTTTCGCTTCTTGGAGTTCTTCGTCCGCTTCGTCTAATTGCTTTGCGGCGATCCCAACTTCTTTGGCCAGCTTCTTGTCTTGTAGTGCAGCGGTTGATTTCTCAGTCGATTCGACCCGCTTTTGTTTGGCCTTTTCCAACGAAAGTTCAAGTTTAGGGATACTAGCGATGGCGTCTTGGAACCCGATGATCTTCTGAACAACACGATACAGTCGACTAAGTTCTATTACCGGCGCTTGTTTAAAAGCGAGATCATCTCGGAAGTGTTTGTAACCATAAATAATCATCCCGAACTGAGTGCCCCAGTCCCCAAGATGATTGTCTGAAATCGCTTTGTGGCCCAAGAACCGTAAGATCTTGGTAATCGAGTCGCCGATGACGGTCGATCGGATGTGCCCAACATGCATCGGCTTGGCAACATTGGGGGAAGAATAGTCGATCACAAACGTTTTTGGCTTGGAAACCGACGCGACCGCTAATCTTTCCGTATCCGCGTGAGCCTCCATCAAGCACTTGGCAAGCCAATCGCGAGAAAGTCGTAAATTGACGTACCCTTGACCAGCGATCGTGACCGACTCGCAGATATCCGAAAGATCTACTTTCGAAACGATCTCCTCAGCGATCGCCAACGGGGGCTTTCCAAGCTTCTTTTGAAGCGGCATGGCCACGTTTGCTTGATAGTCCGCCAAATGCGATTCGCGCGAAGCGACGATGCGTTCGAGAGCTCCATTCAGCGCCTCGGGTTCCGTAACCCAAGTGCCTAAAACAGGGGCGAACCTAGATCGGATAAGGGAAAGAACTCGCATTGCGTGAAAATGGCTGAAAAGTGGGGCAATCAAAGTCAGGCAACATAGCCCACGACCCCGTTTCCATCCAGGCCAAGCCCAACCACTGCTTTAAAATCGCCCGTATTCGAACAGGGTTTTTTTATTCCAGAAAGGGAAGGGTGAGAACTATTTTCCTTCCAATTGCGGTTTGTCGTTCGAAGGGAAATGGTCTAAACTACTTTTCGACGGGACCGTAGCTCAATGGTTAGAGCAGGGGACTTGAGCGATGAGGCCTAAGGCAATTCCACGCGGAACCGTGTCGGTTTGCTATGGCCAATTCATTTGGGTTGCAAGCGTTTTGCTGGTTTGGATTCGTTCGCCAACAGGATGCATGTAGAATTTGTCAAATTCGGGGAAGGCTTCGCTGATAGTTCTGTTTTGGAACGGTGGGCATGTTAATCCCGAGCCAAGCCGATAATTGAGATTGTTTGATTTCAATCCCATTGCGGAAGGTGTAGAGACCAGACGGCAAACACATAAAGTGAAGGTATGGTCCAGACCCCAAACTCGAAAGAGGCGGCGAAAGCCGTAGTTGGTACGCATAATCCCTTGGTTGCAGGTTCGAATCCTGCCGGTCCTATTTTCCATTCACCAGACCTCTCAACTCACTCTCCCTCCACGTGTCTGAAGCACTCAATTCTTTTGCGCCTCATCTGCAACCCTATTCGGAACAAATCAATGGGCTACGAAGAGTCGGGCAACAACTTTGGACTCGAGGCTGGTCTTTAGGTACTTCGAGCAATTATAGCGTTGTCCTAGATCGCAATCCGATGCGGCTTTTGATTACAGCCAGTGGCAAAGACAAGGGACATCTTGGACCTAACGATTTTGTCATCGTCGATGAGCATGGCAAAGTCACAACACCGGACCAGCCCAAGAGCAGCGCTGAGACGTTGCTTCATTGCACTGCCGCATCCCAATGTGGTGCGGGAGCAGTTCTTCATACGCACAGCGTCTGGGCAACGACTTTGTCACATCAGTTTTTCGCATTGGGTGGGATTCGAATCGACGGGTTTGAAATGCTCAAAGGATTGGATGGAATCACAACGCATGAATCTTCGTGTTGGCTCCCTATTTTTGAAAACACGCAGGACATCGCGGCTCTTCAATCTCAGGTCGTACGCTATTTGGACGAGCATCAGGACGAAAAGTGTTGGGGATATCTCATTCGGCGCCACGGGCTCTATACCTGGGGCAAAGACTTAGCCGAAGCAACTCGCCACATCGAAGTCATAGAATTTCTGCTGGAATGCATCGGCCGAACGGTTCGTAGGTGAGCTTCACAAAAAACGCATCGGGAATCGCGTAGCGATGGCATTCGAGGTGGAAAATGCCATCGCTACGCGATTCTTAGCGATGCGTTCGCGATTAAGTGACGTAGGGTTGGCACCCCCTGGCTATCGCATGCCATCGCTCCGCGATTCAGGACAAAAACGGAATTAGGTTGAAGGAAACCTGGCGAACCGCAATGCCGTTTTTCTAAAAATAGTGGATGCATTTCTTCGTTCGGATTATTATGACGCGTTGTTCCTACTGGTCGAAAAAGCCACGCGTCCGTTTTCCAGCGAAGTTCCAGCGTCACGAAAGGACTAGGTCATGTCCGTTTTTTCAAGATTAACGAATCTGCGATTTTTGCCATTGATGCGTCGAAAGAATTTACGCAATCGCCAAAAAAGTAAGAAGTTCAGTCGCGGCATTGAGTCGCTCGAGTCACGCCATCTCATGGCTACCGATGTCATCTTGGAGTGGAATGACGTGCTGCTGACCGCCAATGCCGCTGACCATTCAGGCACTGCGGAACAGGGGGGGCCTGTCCTAACAGCCCGCGCGTTTGCGATGGTTAGTGTTTCCATGTACGACGCATACAATTCGATCGAGCGAATCGGCGCTCCGTTTCTCATTCGAGCAAAGCTAAGCGGTAAGTCGGACAGCGACGCTGCCGTCGCACAGGCCGCGCATGATACCCTGTCGTCTCTCTTTCCTTCACAACGGCCTCGATTCGATGCAGCCTTGACTCAAACCCTAGCGCGTATTCCAAATGGTGCTGCCGAAGATCGTGGTCGAGCCGTCGGTGCAAAAGTTGCTGCCTTCGTCCTGTTGGACCGCGCGGACGACGGTGTCGCTCACTTGATGCAATTCGACTCGCAGTATCACCCCAAGCATCTGCCAGGCTTTCACGCAGCCGACCCGCTACACCCCAATCAAGGATACTACGCACCCGGGTCCTCGCACATTTTGCCGTTTGCTGTTAATGATCTCGCTGATTTTCAAGCGCGTCGATTGGATGATGGGACGCCCGAAGGCCGAATAGCCTTTATGCAAAGCGCCGAATACAAGGCCGCATACGATGAAGTCGTCTCGCTAGGCAGTGACGGTGTCTCTGCTCCAACCCTTCGCACTCCAGAACAGACGCAAATTGGCCTCTTTTGGGGCTATGACGGCCGACCTGGATTGGGCACTCCACCGCGGCTATACAATCAAATTGCTCACACGATAGCCAACCAACAGAATAACTCGGTAGCAGAAAACGCTCGACTCTTTGCATTGATCAATGTCGCTCAGGCCGACGCTGGCCTGGCTGCTTGGAACGGCAAATACGAAGACGACTTGTGGCGACCCATCTTGGGTATTCGTGGTGCCGATGCCGACGGAAACCCTGAAACGATTGCGGATACGGATTGGACTCCCTTTGGTGCACCGGCAAGCAATCCAAGACCTGGTGATACCAACTTCACGCCACCCTTTCCAGCGTACGTTTCCGGTCATGCGACTTTTGGCGCTTCGGTGTTCCAAACGCTAAAGCGATTCTATGGTCGCGATGACATCAAGTTCACTATTGTGTCAGATGAGCTCAATGGAATTACACGCGACGCAAACGGAAGCACGCGACCAGTCGTGCCGCGAACGTTCAATAGTTTCTCACAAGCAGAGCTCGAGAATGGGCAAAGTCGAATCTATTTAGGGATTCATTGGGCATTCGATCGCGACGATGGTATCAAGACCGGTGACAGTACAGCCAACTTCATTTTCGATCATATCCTTCGTCCGAAGTCTTCTGCAAATAATGCGTTTAGGCACAACACATTTGATCCCATGGATGTCGATGACGATGGCGAGTGCACACCACTCGACGTTTTGGCGGTCATCAACATGATTAACTCTCAGAGCCCTTCGTCTCCTGAATTCGTCGACGTCGACGGCGATAATGCAGTTTCACCATTGGACGCTTTAATCATCATCAATCAGCTGAGTGCATTGCAAACCAATCAAGGTGGCGGAGAGGGTGAATCATCCGGAGCAGCCTTAGCTAATGTTTCACTACCATGGTTCCCGATGGATCAGAACTCGACACCAGCCACATGCAGTGAAACAGGCCGGTCCAACGCGACGATGGTGAAACGCTCCGAGGAGTCCGCTGTCGGTTTCATGAACCGAGTGGTCGAAGCGGAACCAATTTTTTTGCCAGGACGATCATGGGATACCGGCGAGTTTGAGATCGAATCTTCAGTTCCAATAGGCCCGTTATCACTAGATCATTTCTTTACGAATATTGGTGAAAGCCACCCAAATCAATAATTTTCTCTTGGGATCGGAATTCACTCTGGCGACCGAAGTCAGGAAAAACCGTGGACTGGTTTCATCTGATTATTTCTTCCACGCTCGTACGGTTGGTAGTGGATCTTGTTAAAGATCCTATCCCGCAAGGATCTTTAAAAAGATCCACTACCAACAAAATCGAATTAGTCGAGGCACGAGTGCATCAAAGAGTGAAAATATTTGCTAATGGAATCTTTGGTTCCAAGGCTGTTCCAATTGGTTTGAGGAGCCGACATTGAATTAACACATGGTATACTTACGCACCTAGTGTTGACGTTCGCTCAGCCAAGGCTGATACAGGAGCCGGAAATAGACAAGGTTTTTCGGCGAACGTCTGCGATTATTCATTGATGACTCGTAACAGTTGACCGGAGTGGTTCATGAAGGTTGGAGTACCCAAAGAGACGTTTCCAGGCGAAAGACGTGTCGCGATATCGCCAGTGAGCTTAGCGTCCTTGGCCAAATCGGGAATCAAAGTAATGATCGAAACCGGCGCAGGTGAACAAGCTGGCTTTCCCGATTCCGCCTATGCGAGCAAGGGAGCGACCATTGCTTCCACACGTGCCGAAGTATTCGCTGCGGATGCGATCGTTCAAGTACGTGCGGCTGGCGAGAATCCTTTAAAGGCCGCGGATGATTTGCAATGGATGCGACCCGGGCAATGGATCATCGCGAGTTGTGACGCGCTGAGCAATCGAGAGGCTTCGGAAGCGATTGCCAAAACAGGTGCAGCACTTTTTGCACTCGAATTGATTCCCAGAATTACGCGGGCTCAAAGCATGGACATCTTATCGTCCCAAGCCACCGTCGCTGGGTACCGTGCTGTCCTCTTGGCAGCCATGGAACTGCATAAGTTGTTTCCAATGATGATGACCGCAGCTGGAACGCTTACTGCCGCCAAGATTTTCGTACTTGGAGCGGGTGTTGCCGGATTGCAAGCGATTGCGACAGCCAAGCGAATGGGTGGAATCGTTTATGGTTACGATTTGCGAACAGCCTGTCGGGAGCAAGTCGAAAGCTTGGGCGGCAAGTTTGTCGAACTGAAGATCGCCAATTCGTATTCTGAGGACAAGGGGGGCTATGCGAAAGCCATGGACGAAGATTTTTATCGGCAACAGCGAGAACAACTTGCGTTGACCGTCTCGCAATGCGATGTCGTCATTACGACCGCTGCCATCCCTGGTAGAAAATCACCCCTGCTGGTTACTGCCGAAGCTGTCCGGTCCATGCAACCTGGTTCGGTTGTGATTGATCTTGCGGCGCAACGCGGAGGGAACTGTGCCTTGACGCAAGCAGATCAACGCGTGCTTGATTCAGGCATAACGATTTTAGGCCCAACGAATATTGCCTCAGACGCCGCCTACCATGCGAGCCTCATGTTTGGAAATAATGTCACTAAATTCTTGCAAAACATGGTCAAGGCAGGTCAGCCTAATATCAATATGGAGGACGAGATCGTTCGCGAAACGTTGGTTACACGCGATGGCCAGGTCGTTCATCCGAAATTGCAGATCGTGCATCAAGCCGCTTGAACCTTTTCCCTTTTCAACATTCCAATGAATATTCGATTGCACCTCGTTGCATGCGGTCTGCTTAGTTTTTCTTTCGTGTTGACATCTTCATCGTGGGCTCGGGAGCGTACTCTTGCGAACGTCGTTCCTACGGTTTCCGTTGTACCTGTTCCATCAGGCTCAAACACGGATACATTGGCGACAAAGTCAAACGAAAGCTCGATCGCATCGCTGATTGCTCAATATGCTGCGGATCAGCGGACTCTCGGACAACGGTTTCGCATCCCGTTGGACCCATTCGGTCAGGTTTATCGCAGCAATATGCTTAAGAGCTGGGAGTCGAAATTAGCTGCGATCGATTTTGGAATGCAGGATCGCAACAATCAAATCGACTGGCTGTTACTCGATAGCAAGATCCGACATGACCGTGAATCCTTCGAACGCAAGGCTGAGCGGAATTCGTCTGCCAAGGCATTGATTCCATATGCCGAAAAAATGATGAGTTATTGCTCATCGAAAGAACACGGAACACCGTTGACTGCTGAGGAAGCAGCAACCTTGCTGGAAGCAATTACGACCGAAGCCAGTGACTTGGCCAAAGCCCTGCAAAAGCCATCCAAGGATGCGGAGAAAAAAGACTCCGTTTCGGGCGTTCCAGCCGCGGTTGCTCCCATTGTCGCCATAGACGCATCTGCGTTACTAGATCTGTATTCAAGGCAAATGCAAGAAACGCATCGCTACTACGAGGGCTACGACCCCAAATACACGTGGTGGGCAACGAAGCCTTTTGAAGGAACAAAGCAGGCGATGGCGAATCATCGAAAAGCGATACGCGAAAAGCTTGCGGGCTTAGACGATTTCGATTCGGACAAAATAGTTGGCGTGCCCATCGGCGACGAAGCCTTGCTCAAAGAGTTGCGGTACGCTTGGATCCCTTACTCGCCTCAAGAGTTGATCACTATTGGCGAACGCGAAATGCAATGGTGCGAGGACCGATTCAAGGAAGTGGCGAACGAACTGAAGCTCAATGGAGATTGGCGAAAGGCATTGGAACAAGTCAAGTCGCTGCATGTTGAACCCGGCGATCAGCCTCGCTTGATTCGTGAGCTTGCATGGGAAGCCATTCGGTTCTTGGAGGGCAACGACCTCATTTCGATTCCTGAGATGGCTGCAACGCGAAGTGGTTCAATCGGGAAAGATGAGTAACCGCGAATTCCACGACACAGTGCTTCGAGAAAACTATATTCCTTTTGAGCTTTTGCGAGCCAAGATGTTGGGCATACCCTTGACCCCGAAGATGCTGACCTCCTGGCGGTTCTATGATCGGTAACGCTCAGGCACCCTAGCTTAACCCCGAGCCGTAGGCGACGGCAGTACGTCAAGGCCGGTACGTCAAAGTCAGTTGCGACATAGATTTCTAGCCAGTGTTTAGGCGAACAGCAGTTTGTAAAGTACCTACTCTATTGGTGGCACGGGTGGCACGCTCAGAGGCTGTGATTTTATAGTACCCATCACGCTCCGCGTGATTTTCGCAGCTCAAAAACCGTTGGTTTTTGAGGCACCATCACGCGGAGCGTGATGGGTACTTTCTTCCGTTTCTAAAAAATCACAGCCTCTCAGAGCGACCGCGATGGGCGTATTGTTAATGGCAAAGGTTGACTGGCTATTCACACGCCCTTAGTACCTCAGAGCGTGCCACCCACTTTGTTGTTTGTAGATTTCAGCTGCCGCTGGCCAAGGCCTAACTAAGCCGCTGGCCAAGGCCAATCGTCGCCGAGCGACTGTTGTTGGATTGCGTTTAAGCGACTGATCCCTTGCTTGGCCAATTTCAAAAGTGCGGCAAGTTGGTCGTCGTCAAACGTTGCTTCTTCGCCTGTTCCTTGGATCTCGATGAATCTTCCGGCACCCGTCATTACGACGTTCATGTCGACATCGGCTCGAACGTCACGAGCGTAATCCAAGTCGAGAGTCGGTGAGCCATCAACAATTCCAACGCTCACAGCTGCAACACTTCCTCGTAGCGGATACAGATCGGAAGGTACGCCGCGAAACACAGAGTTTACAGCATCGACCAACGCGATGAATCCACCCGTAATGGCCGCGGTTCGAGTACCGCCGTCGGCTTGCAAAACCTCACAGTCGATAGTGAGCGAGCGTTCGCCAAGTTTTTCGAGATCAGCCACAGCGCGAAAAGACCTTCCGATCAATCGTTGGATCTCCGTGGTACGACCGTCGACTTTGCCAGCCCGTTCGCGGGCTTTTCGAGGTGAGGTGCTGCCGGGCAGCATATTGTATTCAGCAGTGATCCAGCCCTTGCCTCGACCGGCCATCCAGTCAGGGACCTTTTTTTCGAGACTTGCAGTACACAGCAAAAGGGTGTTCCCACAGCGATACAGGACACTTCCTGGTGTTTGCTCTGTGAAATGACGCTGAACTGAAACAGTTCTGAGTTCTTGCATTAGTTCATGCTACTGGGTTTGCGTGGCATTTTTCGCGGATACGGCGGCGATTGCGGGTCGGGTGGTTCGGTACCATTCTCTTCTCGCCATTGGTCACGTTCAGCGTCGGTCGCGTAGTACTTTAGCCAACCTTCCATGTCGTTATCCTGTAGGCAATGCCAATGTAGGAAATTTCGCTGTTCGGCGATGCGTTTTTCGTAGGCCGGCAGAATATCTCGCACGATCAAACAATACAATTGCCTATCGCTCAAATGATCGGTGAGGGCAAGTACAATCCGCTGACTATAGAGTTGGTGGATTGTTTGCCAAAGCAGCGAGGTGAGTTCAAGGTCAGTCAGCGTGTCTGGCTTCGGCAGCTTGAGTTCCGGCTCAAACCATTGACTAATAGGCAAAGTTGGCGCGCGTTCCCAAGCGAGAATCGAAGCCAAAAATTCGTTCTCTTCCGAGAGAGACATGTGTCGAATCGAAACTAAGTCGACGGCTTCATCCAAATAGGGTTCGAGTTCGTCGCGAAGCTGAGCGTTGCGTAAAAGCAACTCCACTTCACTTTCCATTGGCATCGGCAATTGCGACATGACCGCCTTACGTGGGTGAGAATCAAAAATTCGTTAACAGATTCAATTTATCCAATGCCGATCCTAGATTGAAGAATCAACTTGAACGATTTCTCAAATGTCAAAGAGAAATTAAAAAGGAAATGCGAAGAAGCGTTAAAACCCGCATAACTTAACACGATTAGATGCCTTTCGGTGTTCAACCCACAACGCCGCGAATAATGGGCGTCCCGTTAGTCGATGTCTCGATCTCCTGGTAAAATGCCAGTAGCATGGCCCCCTGGGCCGTGCCTTGTGCGGCTCGACCAGGCCGTAACTTTCGGGCGATACCAAATTGCACACCTTGCAAACGAAAACGAAATCCATTTTCACAGAAAGCACTCCATGAGCGATTCGGTTACGATCGAGGGGGTCACGCTTACATTAGGCAATCCGGTTTCAAACACTGCGAAATGGATTGGACAAGAAGAGCCCCTGCGTCAGTTAGCAGCCTGCTGGCTGACCGTTGACGCAGTCGATTTGCCTTTGACTCCGCGATTGGTTGGTGTGCCGGGCGTAGGGAAAACAGCCCTGGCTATGGCGGCAGCCGCAGTCAGGCAGCAGGAGTTGTACATCTATCAATGTACGGCGGACACGCGTCCCGAGGACCTACTCGTAACACCGGTTCTGTCGAGTAACGGCAAAATCGCATACCACGCATCGCCACTTGTGACCGCCATGATTAAGGGGGCCGTTTGCGTTCTCGACGAAGGCAATCGCATGAATGAGAAATCGTGGGCGTCGCTTGCGCCTCTCTTGGATCAACGCCGATACGTCGAGTCGATCGTCGCCGGGATTACGATTGGTGCTCATCGAGAGTTTCGATGCGCCGTAACGATGAATCAAGACGATTCGACCTACGAAATCCCAGACTACATACTCAGCCGATTGCAGCCTACGCTTCAAGTCGGCTTTCCCAATCGAAAAGACGAACTAGAGATACTCAAGTACCATTTGCCTTTTGCCGAATCGGATGTTTTAGCGATGACGGTCGATTTCTTGCAACATGCGCATTCGCTGAAGCTGGATTTCTCTGCCCGGGACGGGATCAATGTATTGCGTTACGCGATCAAGCGATTGTCACAAAAAGCAAATCATCCCGTCGCCAAAGACCACGCATGGCGCGAGGCGCTACAAGCGTGTTTGGGAGACGAGGCACTCGATCTCTCGGCGGCCGCCAAGAAAAAACAGAATGCGGTTGGTGGAAATACGTTGCCGATGGGACTCGGCGATTTCTTCTTCGATCCAGATGACCCGCTCCATCCTGATGACTGTTGACTCCAACCACAAATTAAGCAGACGAGGCTTGCTACAACTAGGCTCCTTACCGAAAGGCTTTATGAATGTGCTGGAATCGAAACTGTTCGTTCTTGTTGCAAGTTGCTTCGTTTCTTTTATCAAGGGCGCGATAGCCACCAACGCCGGTGATTTTTCATTCACGGTCGTTGATGCAGATTCCAAGCAGCCGATCGCTTGCCGCGTTTACCTGCGCAACGAAATGAGAAAAGAAAATTATTTCGTACGCTCCCGAAGTGGAATCCCGGAGATCCAGTACCACAAACAGAGTTGGTCGAATCCCAACTCCGAGGAACACCATACAAGCGTCGCTCCTGGCTTGTGCGTTGCAGAGAATTTGCGTGCGGGTAGCTACTCATTGACGATAGAGAGGGGTAAGGAATACTTGACTCAATCACTGTCATTCGAACTTGCTGAAGATAAAGTCAAGCCGCATGAGACGGTTGAGCTTCGTCGTTGGAGTCGCGTAGATGAGCTAGGATGGTATAGCGGCGAAACGCATTTGCACCGACCGTTGGATCAACTGCCGTTGTTGCTGTTGGCAGAAGACTTGAACGTCGCTATGCCGATAACCTATTGGGTTATCGATGCATTCATGCCTCCGAAACCATGGGCAAAGAATCCGCCGGGCCCCATTCCCGATACGCTGATTGAAGTGGACAAGTCCCATGTGATATGGCCCCGAAATACGGAATTCGAAATCACCAAAGTAGCGAACGGTCAGCATATTCTTGGCGCTTTGTTCGTACTCAACCATCAGTCCGAAATTCCTTTTGGTGCTCCGGACTGGAAACCCATTGCGGACTACGCTCGATCCGAAGGTGCGCTGATGGATATGGATAAATTGGATTGGCCTTTCGCCATGACTCTTCCCCATACAACCGGTGCGACTTTGTACGAACTTGCCAACAATCATATGTGGCGCACCGAATTCGGATTAACTCAATGGGTCAGCAGCGCGCCCGCTTTCTTACAACCACCGCAGGGTGGAAGGAACGGTAGCGAGCGAGACTGGCTGGCATACACGCTGGGGCAGTACTACACGCTTCTCGACGCCGGATTCAACCTGGTGCCAACAGCGGGCACCGCTAGCGGTGTTCATCCGGTTCCTCCCGGCTTTGGTCGAGTCTATGTCCACCTTTCGGGCGAGTTCACTTACGACAAATGGGTCGATGGACTGGTCCGCGGGAGGAGCTTTGTAACCACTGGCCCAATGATTCAGGCCGAAGTCAATCAAAGTCTTCCGGGAACAATTCTTGATCAACAAACACTCACTCTATCTGTCGAGGTTAAGAGCGTTCATCCACTGAAAACCCTCGAAATTGTTCGCAACGGTATCGTCGTATCGCACCGATCCTTCAGCACTCAACCTATGGAAAATGGTGCGTATCGCACGACCTTTCTTCATTCCATTGAAAACGATGTGAGCGGATGGTTGTGTGTTCGCTGTATCGAAGATAGGCCTGACGGACGTATACGATTCGCTCACACTGCACCCTGGCGGCTCGATGTGGCTGGCAAGCCATTGTTACCAATGCAACGCGAGAAAGACTATCTCATCCAACGAGTCTCGGATGAAATCCAGCGAAGCAAGGACTTACTACCCCCCTCCGCATTGGCTGAATACTCATCCGCATTGAATTACTTTGAGTCCCTTCCGACACGCGATCCATAGACCGAACACTTATCCGTGCAATTTCCTCGTCGTTTCGACCAATTCCCCGGCAAGGCTCGCAACGTTTGCGGCCAGTCGAACGTCCTTGAGCGAGCCGTCCGCATTGAAGGCTTCCATCGCTTTCGGCACCGCGATTTGATTCGCGATCACCGTCACGCCGATGTTTCCGAGAATCGAGCGAACGTGTACTAAGCCGCGAAGTCCACCGAGGGCACCCGGCGACGCACTGAGGAGGGCGGCGACCTTTCCAGTGAAAGCGGCCAACGGTGGCTCACCTTCTCGCGGTCGGGAAACCCAGTCGATGGTGTTCTTCAAGACGCCAGTGATGGAACTGTTGTATTCGGGACACGCCAACAAAATTCCTTGGTGTTCCTTCATCAACTCATAGAGCTTCGTGGCATTCGGCGGAAGACCATCGGATTCTTCTAGGTCGCCATCGTAGAGTGGCATCGGGAAGTCACGAAGATCAACGAGCGTGATTTCGCCGCCGGCTTTTTTCACATCCTCCGCAGCGACGCGAACTAGCATCTTGTTGTTCGACGCTATTCGCGTACTTCCAGCAAAAGCAATGATTTTCGACATAGTGTATCCTTTTTTAGTTTCGCTGGGCCAAGTGCCCCATTTTTCCAGCTTGGTAGTCACTCATCGCTTGCCGGATTTCTTCGCGTGTGTTCATCACGAATGGTCCCTGACCGATAACCGGTTCACCAATCGGTTCGCCCGTCAGCGCGAGAATCCGCGCGGTTGATTCGGATTCAACGTTTATTATACTTCCATTGCGCTCGAACTGAACCAAGTCTACGGCCTTAACAGCTTGGCCATTGATTGTGACGCTGCCGTTCTGGACAATCAATACGCAGGTATGACCGTCCGGCACATGAATCTCAGACTTGCTATGAGCCGACAACTGAAAATCCCAAGTGTTGACCGGAGTAAACGTGCTGGCCGGACCGGTTTGCCCCATGAACTCACCAGCGATCACACGAACGGTTCCTGCTTCGTTTGGTAAGGAAACTCGGGGAAATTGATCGTCACGCAAGTCTTGATACTTTGGCGGTGAAGCCTTATCCTTTGCGGTAAGGTTGAGCCAAAGCTGAACCATTTCCAGTATCCCGCCTTCTTTCGCAAAGCGGCGACTGTGGAATTCCTCGTGGACAATTCCTGAAGCGGCCGTCATCCATTGAACATCGCCGGGGCCGATTGTTCCGTGTCCTCCGCTGGAATCTCGGTGTTCCAACTCTCCTTGATAGAGGATGGTTACCGTTTCAAAGCCCTTGTGCGGATGCTCGCCGACACCTCGCTTGGCCGGGTCGGGGCCAAACTCATGCGGCCCGGCGTAGTCCAGCAACAGAAACGGATCAAACTCGTTGCCGACATCGTAAGAAAGCAGGCTTCGTACGGGGAAACCGTCACCAACCCAATGTTGAGGAATGTCCCGTATGATTCGTTTGATTTTCTTCATGAAGTTCCACATTCTCTTTTTGTCATCATTGTTCTCCAAAGACCTGACGCCAGTTTGCAAGCGGCATGCAACCAAAAGCATCGCTATTGGTACTTGTCCATTTTGGTTTCAGGCCCATCCTTCACAACGGCCTGAGCCTTCGCGTAGCTTTCCATCAGGCATTTGTAGTTGGGCACGATGTGGTCCGAAATGATCTCGGCGAATCTCGATCCCTCGGCGCGGTTCCATGTCCGCATCAACTCAGCAACCATCGCAAACGTGTCCATCGGAATCGCACCCGCCTGAGTGACTCGTGCGATCGTTATGTCAGTCGCCAGCTTGCTCCAGTTGCCGGAAGCATCGACGACGCAATACGCCTTGTAGCCCGCGTTAATCGCACTGATCGCTGGAAACGCCATGCAGACGCTTGTCAGCGTTCCAGCGATCACCATCGTCTTGCGTCCTGTCTTTTCGATAGCTTCGACAAACGGCGGATTGTCCCATGCATTGATCTGTCCGGTTCGCGGAATGAACTGAGCGTGCGGAGCATACTTGTGAATTTCAGGAATCAGCGGCCCGTTGGGACCATCCGGCACTGACGCCGTGGTAAGTACGGGAATGTTGAGCAGCGATGCAGTCTTGGCGAGTGCTATCGCGTAGTTTCGAAGGTCCGGGACGGGAAGATCTTTCACCGTGTTGAATAGCCCACTCTGATGGTCGATGAGCAACATGACAACATCTTCGGGGTCGATCATTCCATTTGTTGATGCCACTTGATTCTCCTTTGTGAGTAATCGCTACTTTGACAAACGATGATGTGCCGCACCCTGTTGAAGGACGAAGCCTCACATCATTACACGGCTTGATTTTTACACTGACAGAAGGCACAATGCAAGTATGGGCTTATTTGTTAGTAGTTACATTTAGGTTACTATGGAGGTTTGATGGCCAAGAAAAACACGAAAAAAGTGGCAAGTTGCCCCGTCGAAACGACGTTGAAGGTTATTGGTGGGCGTTGGAAAGTGCTGATCATTCACTATCTGTTTGACGACACCAAGCGTTTTGGTGAACTGACTCGTTCATTGGGAGGCATTTCCGCCAGAACGCTTTCGAAGCAACTTCGAGAACTCGAAGATGACGGCGTCGTGGATCGCAAAGACTTCGGCGAAATCCCACCCAAGGTTGAGTATTCGCTGACGCCACTCGGCAAAACACTGGAGTCAGTCCTGCATTCCATGGAAGCGTGGGGCTTAGCCGTCGAGAAACGCCGAGGGAGAACGCGGTAACTGTGTGTCCAAACTAAATCAACAGCGCCTGCAACACATTGGCAGGCTGTAAGTCAATCATGGTGACAGCTTGGCCGTTTCGTTTGAAGTTCACTTTCTCGTGGTCCAAACCGAATAGATGCATCACGGTTGCATGAAAGTCCGTCGGTTCACATCCAAATGCAAGGAGCCAAAGTTGTTTCATTTGATCTGCGATACGATCTGGATTTTCCGCCATCAAACGAGTCGCTAACACTTGACTCTGCTCGACCACAAAGGTGTCGTTCAGCATCATCAATGACTGAGGAGCAACTGTCGTCGTGACTCGTTGATTGCAATTGGTAGTCATAACGGGCATATCAAACGTTCGCAGAACGGTCAGGGGACGATTACTCAGAGTTTGGACGAAAAGACTCCGGCGATTGGCTGAATCTCCCCAGGGTTCGACCGTGTGAACCACTCCATTGTTCGGATTCGACAGTTCTTTACCGAGCACCACACCCCCCTTCGGATGCCGAGCAACTCCAACGGGCCTGCCACCCAAACTGGAGAGCAGGTTACCGGAGACAAACAGGATGGAATCTCGTACCGATTCCGCCCGGGCTCCTCTTTCGCCGTCAACGCTCCTTGCTCGATCCACTTTTCGATGGTTTCAATCGATTTGGAGTCTAAGGGTTTTCCGCCTTTCGGCATGGTACCAGTCCGAATTTGCTCAAGTAGGAGCGACGAACGGGGATCGGTCGAGTCAATGGCACCACTTTGCCGCATTAATCTCACTTGTCGCAGGTCGATATCCGCTTCGACGACGCCGTCTTCTCCGTGACATCTAAAGCAATGCGCCTTGAGGATCGGACGAACATCTCGTTCAAAATGGAGCGACTGTGACGATGGGCTCGGAGTATCGGCACTGCAGGCGAAGCAACAAACGAAACGATCTAAAAGCAGTACGGAAATACCAATCGCAACGATTCGCATGAAGTATTTTGACTGCATAATTCCTCCACTCAACGCTTGAGTTGAATACTAACTGACTTAAAGAATTCCAAACGTCGCGTATGCCTGTTGTGCTGACATACCCGATCGAATCGCGTCGCGTACTTTGTTTTCGTCATGGGCTTTTGCCCATGCCGCTGCAAGTACCACTTGAACTACCGACTTCGGAACAAAAACAACTCCATCATCGTCTGCGGCCACGAGATCACCAGGCGAGACGTTGACCCCGCCGATCTCAACGGAAACGTCGAAATCGATAACTCGCTGTCGATCCTTCGAATCATAGGGAGAGACCCCTAACGAATATGCAGTGAACGCCATCGATCGCATCTTCGCAATGTCTCGAACCGCTCCATCCACCAACACGCCGACACAGCCTCGATTGCGAGCCGCTGTGCTAAGCAGCTCGCCCCAAACACCTGACCGCAGCGAGCCTGACGCAGAACAAACAATCACATCTTCTTTCTCGCAGCTATCGATGGCCTTGAGCTCGAGCTCATATGGCTGCGGGTCCAAGAACGCCATATCAGCCCAAAGCGTTGTCTTGCAATACCCAATCATCATCGAGCTGTTCGTAGCCGAAACGTCCGCCGTTTGGTTTCGAAAAGGAAGTCTCGGCGATTGATGTCGAAAACCTGATGCATCTAGCGCGTCGCAAATCAGGGCTACGGAAAGGCACTCCCTCGCCATGGCCAGCGAGACTGTTCCTTCACCTCGGGACTTGATAACTTCGTTTGCGATCATGATTTTTTCATTCCCCGTTCCGGCAGGTGGTGATGTGAGCTTGAATGATAGCCGAGCAGCTCAGAGAGCTTTGTCGTAACCCTGAGAATAGCTGAAACAGCTAGACGTCTACCCTCGTCATCTATTCGTACAGTCGGGCATGACATGCTTATTGCCGCCACTACGGTTTCCGCATCAAAGATCGGTGCAGCGATACACATGACTCCCAAGTCCGTTTGATTCTCTTCGACTGCATAGCCATCGGCATGAATCTTGTGCAAGATTGCCTCCAGTTCATGTGTGTAGACGACGCGCTCCATTCGAACCACCCCGAGATTGATCGTCTCGCCCAACTCTTGTTGCAATTAAACCATGGGTTCGTTCGCCAGATTGATCAATCGCTGATCGCTGAACCCGCTGGCCAAATGACGAAACAAAACCGTTTGACGATAGGCCCCGCTGCCGACGTTGGCCATATACCCGAGCGAACATGGCGACTTGAGAAGCCTGTACGCTGTAGATTTTGCTAACCCAACCTCGGCAGCGATTTCCGAGAGGCTCCTGCCCTCGATATGTCCTGAAGTCGCCTCGAAAATCGAGAACAGTTTTGCAATGTGTGTTGATTCCATAATACGGAATTTAATCCCTCTCGAAGCCGATTGGAAGACCTGCTGTCACGGAAGACAAAAAGACTCGCGCGTGTTGATTTTCCAAACCACGAATGGCACGAATGACACGAATAACGAGAAGGCAGTTTGCTTCAATTGCGGACGGCTTCTGGCCAATTGTCGTAGGTAGAGGCTCAACCGTAAACGACTTGCAGACGACAGGCAAACTCAGCCAAGTGAGTCGTGAAGTGCTCGATATAATGTGGACGGTCCAACGCGAAGATGGCGGTTGGAATTGGCCTCATTGCGATTATGCACAGATGGAGATCGATGGCCATTATGGAGTTACCGTCGCTGCGCTTGCAACTGGAATCGCGGCCGCCGAGCTTGAATTCCTTGACAGCGCTCTTTGCCGATGCAACTTTAGTATAGACTTTTATTTTAGATTGGTTCTTCCGCAGAATCCAAACCCAACTTCACTCGGCACGACACATGACTAACACCTCACACGCTAAGACGTTTCGTTTTGTTTGCACAAGTCTTCTGTTTTTGGCATTTGACCTCCCCTGTGCCAAAACAAATTTAGCTTGCGAGGCACCACAACTTCAAATCGGTTTTGGACGCGTGGACATTACTCCGAGTCGACCAACCCCAATGGCTGGATACTATGGCAAAAGACTTTCCACTGAGACACATGATCCACTTTGGGCCAAAACCACAGTCATCGACGACGGCACCACTTTGGTCGCGATGATCACCGTCGACTTAATCGGTACCACACAATGGTTCGTCGACGAAACACGACGGCTACTCTCAGAGCGGGCAAACATCCGCCCTGCATGTATCATGATCAATGCGACTCATTCCCACACCGGCCCCGTGTTGTTCGATCCGAATTCGTCCCGATACAACCGATTCGGTAACGAAGCGACTGAATCAAAACAATACATGCTCGAACTACCAGGCAAGCTTGCCCAGTGCGTGCAGGTAGCGATTTCCGCAAAGCAACCGACGACGGTTCGGCAAGCAGTGGGTGAAGAACGTCAACTCGCATTCAATCGCCGATTCTTCATGACCGACGGAACGGTGGGTTGGAACCCCGGTAAACGAAACCCTCGCATCGTCCGCGAGGCAGGGCCCACAGATGACCGATTACCAATGATTGCTTTCTACGACCAGCAGGGAACTCTCAACGGTCTAATTTGCAATTTCTCAATACACCTAGACACGGTAGGCGGCACGCAATGGAGCGCCGACATGCCCTTTACCTTGGAGCAATCGCTAGAACGCGTGTTCGGCCCAAAGTGCCACATGCAATACTCGACCGGGTGTTGCGGTGACGTCAATCATATTGACGTTCATCATGCCTTCGAACAAAAAGGACACACCGAAGCGGCCCGCATTGGGACGCGTCTAGCTGGTGCAGTGCTCCGCAATTGGCAATCACTCAAGCCCTCTGCCAGCAATCGCCTGCATGTTAGCAACGAATTGGTGAAACTCCCTCTTGCAAAGCACTCTGCCGATCGCATCGAGTGGGCAAACTCAATTTCGGAACGCGCCACTCTTGACACGCCGCCACCTTTTATGGAAATGGTCGAGGCGTTTCGCATCCTCGATGTCGAATCAAAACATGGCGAGCCGATTGTCGCCGAAGTCCAAGTAATCTCACTCGGAAAAGATATTGCTTGGATTGCTATGCCTGGTGAAATTTTTGTTCAGTTGGGGCTCGCTATCAAAGACGGTTCACCCTTTTCAACAACCATCATCAACGAACTTGCCAACGGTTCTATCGGGTACGTTCCGACACGCCAGGCCTATGCGCAGGGCAACTATGAAGTAATCTCCGCCAGATGCGCCGAGGGAAGTGGAGAGATACTCGTCGATTCAGCACTTCATCAACTGCGTAAACATGCCGAAGTTCAAAACGAGAAGTAACGTTCAAAGCAACAATCGCATTCTAACTGGGAGTCGGACAAAACTACGAGAACAAATGTTGCAGTTTTTCCAGCAGAATAGAGAATCACAGTTTCTTTAACCGTGAAAATTCGGCTAGTTCCAATTTTTACAACGGCTGAAAGTACGGGAGAGTACAATCGCGCTTCAAACAGTGGTTAGCCTTGAATTCAAGAGAATGAGATACGTGCACCAACCAAACGCCCCATTCCAGGACATTGTGGAAAACAAGAGAGCCAATACACTCGCTACGGGACAGTCTGTCTGACAGGGACAAATAGTAGGGACAAATAAGGACGCAGCCAATACTGTTCGGCACGTAAGTTGCGACAGATAATTCTTTAAAAAACATTGCGATTCCTGCGACTTTGGCACGAGTTTTGCGCCCCACC
>JAYVPJ010000029.1:0-9066 GCA_043757445.1 Pirellula sp.
TGCGGTCGTGAGAACATTGATCATGTCGATCACGCGTGTGAATCGAACACTGATCCCTTTCTCGCTGGCTACGTACCCAAGCACCGTCAAAAGATGCGTCTTCTTGCATTCGATCTTGAATCCACGCCCTTCGATACTCGAAGGATTTGCCGGAAACGGGATCCTGTCCGCAAAGCCAGGCCCGTCTTACTGTCCTTTGCAAACAGTGAAAAGCACTCACCTCATTTGGATCGAAGAGATCACGACGATTCTGCCTGGCCATAAATTGCTCCTAGAAACACAAGTCAACGAACTACTATCGGAACAGTCTTACGAAAGCACTGCGCTGTCAAGCATAATTGGATGGCCCCTGTGTTGTCCCTGTGTTGTCGATATTCATCTAGCGGCGGGAGAAACGCTTGTTTTGTCAGCGCACCGTATCGCCGCTTAGATGCAATGCTTTGTTATGCAATTCTGTGTTGGTCAGGCCAAGTTAACTGTAGTCCCGCAAATGCGATACGATCGCATACAAGGTACGCGAAGAATACTGGGACGGCAACTAGGAGGAGGAACCCGGCACCCGCAAAGGCCCCAGCGACGTTGGCAAGAATATCAAATATTAATAAACAAGCAATAGAAAGCGTCAAGGTGGATTTCCGCCAAGCTCTTGGTTGACCATCTGTGTAGTCCATCAATCTCTTAAAGCCAAGATCGTATCTTATAAGAATTACAATTGCCATCGAAATCATGCCAAGCGTCTGAACAGCGATCATGGTAACAATTACCCACACTGGCGGCACTAATCCAGGTTTGTCTAATCCTTGAGTGATGAATCCCAGCAGCGCAAAGAGACCAGACGGAACCAATGCAACAACAATTGGAAGGAAGGTCTTCCCAAGTATCGAACTGTTGATGTCCGCAGGCAAGTTCGATGCAAGTTCGTTTTCAGTTTTCATATGCGGTGCTAGTCATCGGGAGAGCGGCAAACTTTGCATGCGATTGCTAGTTCATGCTCCAAGCTTTGCATAACGCTTGGGATCAGACAGCGTGAGCAAGTAACAAATACAACGACCAAGGCCGGTCGACCGAACGCTTGTCTGCATCCCTTTGTTCGGTGATGAACGGCTTGCATCGAGCTCGGTATTGAACCCGAATTGGCCGTTTCGGTTGTCAGCAATACGATCACTAACTTAGATGATTGTACGAGTACTGAAGTCGCACTGCAAGACAATGGCAGGCTGGCAATGCAATGATGCGTGACAACGCAATCATCGACTTGATTCGAAACCATTGGTATGAGTCGATTGATCGTCAAACAGGTTCGAGGCGTCTTGACACACAACGCAAATTAACCCTCATCCCGCCTTCGACACCCTTCTCCCAAGCTTGGGAGAAGGGCTGGGGATGAGGGTTGGTGACCCACTGCGCTATGAATCAAAAGAGCAAATCAATCGATGAAACAATCGAGGGCAATCGGACATACTGCGCATTGCAGTGTCAGCGAGATGTCCATTTCAACAGGACGCGCGCCCCACCAAAAGAATCTATGTAAGTCCTAGGTTTGGGGAGGGAGCCTTTCGAATAAAATCTGGAGACTCTGACCCGTGATGTTGCTCTGTGCCAAAACACAGTGCCTCACAAAATTCCAACCCCAAACCCATGGAACAACAAACATAAAAATTCTCGCTCTTGACATCGGTAAGTTCAATACCATGTGCTGCTTTTATGACTCAAAAACTCGCAAACACTCCTTTTTCAACGCAGCCACCGACCGAAACTACCTTGAGACCCTCTTCAAAAAACACAAATGCGATCTCGTCGTCATGGAAGCGTGCGGGCCTTCCGGCTGGATAAACGACCTCGCAATCAGCCTCGGCCACAAGACTCTCGTCTGCTCCACCAATGAAGACGCATGGAAGTGGAGCAACGTCAAACGCAAGACCGACAAGGACGACGCCCTCAAGCTCGCTCGCATGGCGGCCATCGGCGAGCTCAAAGCGGTCCACATGCCCACCGAGAGCCATAGTGAGTTCCGGTCGCTCGTCAAGTATCGTAAAACCCTCGACGGTCGAATCAATAAAATGAAGTGCACGATTCGGGCTTGGTTCGTCAACCATGGCATCGCAATCGACACCGGTGAGAAGGCTTGGAACTCCGGACGCGGGCGGATCAAATCCTTTCGCAAACCGTTCAGCGAATGCGAGGCAATCCACTCGCACGAACCATCCTCGTCGAATGCGATTGGGCTTCGCTTCGATACAACCCTTGGGCCAAGCATGTCTACGAACGCATCCAAGGCAAGCCGAAAACTCGCAAAAAGAAAGCGGCCATCGCTCTGGCTCGAAAGATCGCCGTTTTAGCTTGGGCTCTGCCGCGTGACGGCAAGGACTGGGATCCGAAACAGATGCTCGAAGTGACTGAGTCGTTTGGCCGAGTATCTCCAGCTCTCAAAGAAACCCTAACAACCATGAAGCCAAAAGAGAACAGCGATCAACGCAAGAGTCGGCTTCGCAAGGAAGCTCGTGAAGCCAATGCTGTTGCAGCAGCCGTCGCTACAAAAACACCCAAAAAGCCAACAGCCAAATCACCTCAACCGACGAAGGCCTCTACGAAAAGAACAAAACCGAGAAGAGCAATCCCTAAATCCTCTGCCAGACCAGTTCGAAGGCTTAAACCAACGTCAACCACGGCGAGCAAGATAGCTAGTATCGCGGTCTGATGCTCGGCTGCTCACAAGCACCAAAACATCGTCGAACGAATCGGACCTCGTGGCCCTTTATTCACACACTTACCGCTAACACCTAACGCCTAACTACTTAAACCTAAAACTCGCAGGAGAATCATTCCATCAGCACAACGACCTCGAACAAGGACAAGACCTACCCAATCGCGCTAAGCACCGGCACCAGTTGACACTGAAGTTTCGCATGGACGGATCGCGAGAGCGATCACAGAAACGACAGACACGTCGCCCTAAAGAATGTGCAGCTGAAAGGAAGGTGGCTCGCAGCTCATCGAAGCAATATGCAAGCCATAGCCAAAACGGACTCATCATCGAACAAGATGTTTGAACCGTGCATGGATAACTGAGGGGATGCAACCTGCTCTGCAGGACCACGAGAGTGAAACGCATCCACACCGCGAATAGTCGCCTAATCAACCATCCTTGAACGAAGTATTTGCAAGCTGAAAAGAAACTGATCGCTCCGACGAAGATCACTAACAAACGTCACCGATGCCATCCACTGCGTTGATTCGTTGTTCGCCACATTAGGTAAGCGAACAACGAATCGTCTCCGCAGATGGCACCTAGAAAACGGACCAAGAAAAATGTAGGCCAAAACAAAAATCAAAAATAGTGGCGACTGCTACTTGCAAACCCAGGACTTCATAGTCGCCACCGATCACCCAGCGGCGGCAAAAAAGGGTTCCATCAGGAGGCGGCCGATCCGCGGCTTGGGTGCATCGGTTTGTTAGGCCCTCCCGCGTGGTCGTCACGCTCGTTCAGCGCGTCCCAACAATACGACTCCCAACAGGCACGGAATTACGAATGGAACGGCGGGAACACCGGCAATAAATCCTGGCAGAGTATACCATGGTAACGACAACGCGGCAGGATCCGGGAATTGAAGGCCCCGCAACACGAGACACCCCGCCAATGCCAAGCAGATGACGACAAATATGGCCGCCGCCCTGCCTCCGAGCCATCCGGCGTAACGCATTGAAAGCGCGAAAGCTGCCGCGGAGGCGTAGGTCAATACGCCACCAAGGAACAGCAGAATGTCCTGAAACTCGCTTAATGTTCGGAACACGTCAGGAACCTGTTCAGTCCGCGCCGCGGCCGTGAACGCGGCGATCAAGAGTGATTCGCCTACCAAATAGAATGGGCTCGCAAGAACAATCCCAGCGAATCCAAGTGTCGAATAGAAGCGTTCGCCAGCGAGGTGAAGTGCCTCTTTTAACGTGGCAAACCCGCCAACGACTGCGGCCGCCATCGTCACAAGAACGACGTATCGCATTTGGTTCTCCGGCGCCGTCGCCACCCACGGCGGGCCAAGTCCTACCCATAGTAGTGCCATCAGCGCAAATGGGAGAACCAAAAATGTCCCCGCCATCACAGCCAATCGGTGTTCTTCATTGTGGGAACGGATCGCCCTGCCCCCAAGCTGCCAAATCGCCGTTGCGAACATAGCAAAAACACTAACCCCGATCACGACATGGAGAACCGGGACGCGCAACGCCCGCACCGCAACCAGCGCGATTGCCAAGAACGGGCCAGCGCAGAGAAAACAATAGCTTGCGCGTCTGGCGATAAGCGAAGGTGGCATGCTTGAGGGGACCTAATATTCCGTGGTCACCGAGCAGCCCAGTACACGGATCACAAGTAAAAAACGGTCGATGGGCTGCTTCGTGTGCACCACTTGGTTCCGCTTGTTTTCGAGTCAGCGTTTCCGATGTCAGCGTTTCCGATGTCAGGATTACGAGTCTTGTCAGACATCATTGTAAGGGTCCGATCGACCGCCTGCAATCATGCGCAAGTTTCGCGTGGATGCATGATAATGCAATCCACGACTTGCCACTCGCTGCTTCGAAGCGAATCGCTGTCGCCAATCATCCGACTGCGTCTCTTTCGACCGAGCATCAAGTTGCGGAAGTGTTTGCGCTTTGTCGCCGCTGCCGATCACGCAATGACAAGTGGAACGAATAACAATCTATCCCAACTGGAGCGAAGCGGAACGGAGGGATAGATTGTGCGTTGGGCTAAGTCGCTTCGCCGTGTCTTATCTTATGCGGATTCTATCGGTTCCGCTTCTCTCTCCGATAGTCTAACAGACCGCGAAGAAAATCCGCAAGAGTAACGGAGTGAAACGAACGGGCAAAGTAGCCCTAGATTTCAGCAAGGTTGCCGTTACAAAAAGCGCAATCCCTTTAATCGCTTTAACCGTTAACAGGGCAAGATAGTTGGCTAAGCGTGTAGGCTAGGCATAGCAGGCGCAACGTTGTAGCGAAGAGTCTAAATATCCGGTTTAAGGGCCGCTGTTGGTAACTTTTTCTGATTCGCTACTAGTGCCTGCACTTGTGGCGAGCGAGGCCGAGTCACTCAATGGCAAACAAGACGACCGCGCCTCAGACAAGTACACCGACTGCACAAGAAGAAGCCTGTCTCGATCACTGTGGCTCGTAGGCGAAGCGGTTTAGTTCAACGCCACCGATCACCCATGTCGCCGCCAAAAAACTATGATAAAAATTCACGGCCGACCGGCGACTTGGGTGCATCGCTTGGTTCGTCGTTTTCGACTACATCCACATCATATCCCATGGCGTGATGGGACGATTCGGATTTCGCAGCATAAACAAAAAGCCCGACAAGAGAACCGCAATCAATGCTATGTAGCCGAAGTATTGTCGGAGTGTCAGTCGAGACGAGAACAACAGCCAAATCGAGATCGTGATCCAAGCAACACCAACAAAACCCATGAAACCGACGACCTGGTATTTCTCCTGCCCGAGCAGAGTCAGCATGTCGCGAGGTGGCGCATATGGTGTTCTGAGCAGCTCAAAAAGTAGCCACTCTAGAAATGCAACGGATACTGTTCCGAGGTATAGAAACAACTTGCGAAACGTCATGTGTCGGTTGCTATTGGACTTTTGAATTAGACAAGACTCAAGTGCCGCATAGTTTGAAGCAATGCATCCATTTGCAGATAAGTTTGTTGGAAGCACTAACGCTAGAAGTAGGACGCACGTAAACAAGACCGAAGCGAAAGTAACGTCGGCTAGATTCGACCTTCCTACAACAACGATCGAGACCAGATCAAACTCGCCAGAAGAACTTCACATTGGAGTCAGTTGCACTACGACGACATCAAACCAGGCTCGAAGAACAATTCTCAAAAAATAATGACACGTCGCCCAAAAGAACGGCTAAATTCAGCGGTTGCGAGCAGTAGACTCTACGCAAGTCAAAACGACCGATCGAGCACTTCGCTGCAATTTTTTCTTATGGCTTCAATTGTAGCGGCGTCGGTCTCATTCGGGTACGATGGTGATTCACGTAAGGAGATTTTCATGTCAATTCAAATACCAAGCGATTTTGGTCCATTCGTAAAGCGACTCGTTGATTCTAGGCGATTTTTGTCTGAGGAAGACGTTCTCGCCGAAGGACTCCGAATGCTCCAGGCACGCGGGACGTTGAAGATCGAAGTAGAAAAAGGATTCGATGAACTGGATCGTGGTTTAGGGCTGAGCATCGACGATGTATTTAAAGGCCTCCGATCGATTACTGGAAATCAGTAAATGATTTCGATCTCGCCAATTGCGAAAGACGATTTGATTGTGATATCAGCAGGGATCAGATCATTCAACGAATTAGCGGCGTCCAAATGGATTGATGGAATTCAATGTTTTTGAGATGCTTGACCGTCATCCTGACGTAGGTGACTATCGGACCGAATTTGGAATTCAGGGATGCCGTTCATTCACATTTAGAAAGTACGTCATTTTCTTTCGGCGACTAAGCGAAGGGACTGAGATCGCACGTGTGATCCATGGTAGTCGCGACATCCAGAATCTTTAGGCCAACGTCCGCGATGACCGATGTCGCGGCAAGTAAAGTTTCCATTAACAAACGGGCGACCCGCGACTTCGGTCCATCGCTTGGTTCGGCCAGTCAGACTATAGGCTTCAGGATAAATCGGCCGTAAGCAATGAATGCCATGAGGAGGCCGAGGATGCAGACCATTACGATGGTTCCGAACTCGCGGTACGTTACGTGGACTCCAACGAACACAAGGCTCTCGATTGCCAAGACCGCAGCGGCCACCACCGTGAGCGTCGGATGCCAGCGCAGGGCCGACGGTACGATCAGGCCGATCACGCACAGGAGTTCAAGGATGCCGAGCGCCATCCAGACTTGCCGAGGCAATGCACCGAAGGACGGGATGTCTCCACTTATCTTGTCAAACATAAAGACCTTCATGACGCCCGACGCCGCGTACAGGATTGCGCCGAGGATCTGCAGTATCCACAACAAGATGTTCAATTGGTTTGCTCCTTTGCCGAACGTATAGCGATCTATCCCGAGAGTAGCGAAGCGGAGCCGTGGGATAGATCGAGCGTTGAACTGTGTGGCTTCGCCTCGTTTGTACTGGACAGTATACAGAATCCGACCTAGCTGCGGATACTGTCCTTCCCCAGCTTCTTTCAAGAGGCTTTTGACGTCAGAGTGGCCGCTTCCGCTGGTTTGGCTGGCGGCTGGGCGACTTCGTGTCCAGGCCCAAAAAAATATCAAAAACAGTGGCGACCGTCACTTGCAAACCCAGGACTTCATAGTCGACCGCGATCACCTGGTTGCCCCAATAATGCCGCCATCAAAACACGGGTGATGGCAACTCCGGTGCATGCGATTGTTCGTCAGCTCTGTCCGGGAGCATGATTTGCCCGGCGTTCGAGGTGAGTACACACTTGCGACAAAACGAGTTTACCAGATTCAGATGTTGAAGTGCAAGCATCGTTGTCATGAGATGTTCTTGCTCTCAAAGTGATCTTTACCTTTCGGCTGCAAAACCCTCGGGCCAATGAACTATGTCCAATTCATATTCGTCAATGTAGAACCCATTTGCATCGTCGTCAGTCAATGGATCAACAAGCCGCCGGCATTTACAGAAACCTGGTTGGTCATCGAGACGCTCGATTGCTTCATGTGCGGCTTCCAACGATCGGTACACACTGGTCAATTTGACGTCTTCTAGTCCGTCGGAATGAACTCGAACGTGTCGAAGAACAATGACACTTTTCATGGATGTTGAATCATAGAGGACGCGACCGACTTGGGGGCCTATTGTCTGAGAGACGAACGCTTCCTTTCACCCAGTCGCGGCCAAATGACTCTCCATTTCAAAAGCGCCCAATCCGCGACTTGGGTGGAATGGTTTGTTATTGGCGGATTTTAGGCAGCTCAACGACGCCGGATTCTTGCGTGTTGAGATCGAACAGGACAATCCCTTCACCTGACGACCCGAGTTCAGCAAGCAATCTTCCCGTAGCATCCCAGACACCCGAACGACCAACACATTCTGAGTTGTCCATTAATCCAAGGCAATTGGAAACCATAACGATCATACGATTCTCTAAGGCGATTTGCGACAACCGTGTGTGCGCGTTCTTCATTCCGCTTTCAGTTTTTGCAACGCTCGCAATGTATACGGTTGCTCCAGACGTTTTCGCTTGACGGGCGTGTTGGACGACAGATATTTCGTAGCATATAGCGAGTGATATTGGCGTAGATTCGACGATTAGCTTCGGTGAGACCGTTCCGGTTTCAAAGTATGGCTCTTCATCTGGATGAAGAAACTGCTTTGTGTAAACCAACATTTCCGAGTCAGGGCGAAAGACGAGCATCGATATATTCGGAAGCCTGGCTGTGCGAATGGGTACACCAACGCCAATCGTCAATCGGTTTTCGTTTGCCAGCAATTGGAACTTAGAGAAACACGGATCGTTGGAAGATCGGGCGAAATCAGCTGCTCGTTGTGGTTCATAACCAGTGAGTGAAAGCTCGGGAAAAACTACGAGATCGGCGTCACGTGCAATGGCAAGTTCGATTAGAGCAACGTGACGATTAAGATTGCGCTCAACCGGACCAACTTCGGGTCGAATTTGAGCGACCGCAAGCATCATCTAGAAACGTCTCCATTTAGCCAATAACGACCAAAATCACCCGGTTGCCGCCAGTTGACTTTGATTTGAGGAAACGCCCGATCGGCAACTCGGGTGCATTTTTTGTTCGTCCGCTTGTTCGCGTTAAGCGCAGTGCTCGACAGTCTGCTTGAGATGAAGCCATTGGTTTTTGATTTCTGTGACGTCGAACCAATCGCCCGAAAACACATCGATATTCTCAAGCATGAAGCACATTGCGCATCCAGGTCGCCGTGGTACGGATCGAAGTCAGTCTCGTTTGGCAAGTCAGGGGGCATGATCTCTGCGGACGAACGACTGGGATCAGTCATCGTGAGTAAGTTACAAATGCACCGACCAGAGCCGGTCGACCGAACGGTTGACTGCATCCCTTTGTTCGCTCAGACCACG
>JAYVPJ010000030.1:0-9003 GCA_043757445.1 Pirellula sp.
TGAAACAAACCAGTAGCCGCCAGAAGAAGCGCCAGATGCATGCACCTGGTTTCGTGTGGGCGCTGTCTGAGTCCTTTCCGCATGCCCGTCGTCAAAGAATTTGTAAAACGTGGTTCGTCCACCATTGCTGATTCGAAACCACTGATTCAGGTGGGCTGCGATATGCGAGGGTGGTGGCTGATCTTGTTCTTCAGCGGCAGCCAAATGAATCAGTGTAAATCGAAATCCGTTGCCGTCGCCGATGCTCCATGGTGCGTTGTCAAAGGATGCGTCTCGACGTGAAAGCGTGTGGCAAGAGATGCGATGTTGTCCCGCCGCGTCCTTACCAGTATAGACCGCGCTATGCGAATAGCCGCCAGAAGCTCCAGCTCCGCTTTGGTGGAAATACGTAATGATGTCGCCTGGCTGCATTATGCCGGTCGCCAAAATCCGATCACCTTGTTGCACGGTCACCTTGTTTCCGAGTGTTTTCGAGATCTTCTTGTATTTGCCAGTTTGTAGTTCCTGCACTAGACCAGGGACTCCTGGGTGATTGGTTGGTAACCCGCCCGCGGTTAAGCATCGCGAAACATAATGCGCACAATCGACGAGGCCCTTGTCGTGGTGATAAGTCACAATCTGAAATTTGCCGTTCAGCTCGGCAGGCACTGTAGAGGGCGTTGGAATCGCAATCCCAATGTCGTTATTTGGTCGAATAAAGCAGGCTCGTTCCTTATTGTTTAAGACCGCCCCTGATTCGCTGACATCCGGTAGAAAGACTGCACGCCAGCTCTTGGGATCAGGTAGTTTGCCTTCCCGATGAAGACGTTGACGTTCCTTTTCGACGACAACATTGCCCTTCATATACGAAAAAAACATCCCGTCATCACAGGGAACCAACCAATGTTCCTCAACATACTTCATCAATTTTTTACGATTCACTAGCATGATTGGAAAACCTTTATGAATTGTTATGGAGCGGATTTGCAGCGGCGAAAGCAGTCCATTAGTTCTCGTGCGCTGGAATCAAAAGTTGCTTGAATAAGGAATATTTCATCCAAAATCCTTTTATGGACTTAGCTCGCAAAGGAATGCTTTTTCTCACGCGCTTCACGCTAAATTAAGGCAGCATCGTGTAGGATCCTTGGCGGCGAAATGGACTGAATACCCGCGCGAAGACTTCAGGGTTAAGGTAAACAAATGAATTGGTATGGCTTGCTTTCAATAGGTGTTTTTCAAACGACCGTTGCTGGACTGCTAAGTAGTTTTTTGTTAGCTTGCGTTGCGATCGATTTTGCAAATGCCGATGATCCACCCAAGGATGCGATCGCGATTGGTGGAAGATGGTACGTGGTGCACGGCGAAACCCCAGTTTACTACTACAAAGACGCCGATCGGTACATCGACTTGTTCTCCTACCACACCAAGGATTCGAACAAAGACGGGATCGATAACCTGAGAATTAGTTACGATCAGCAGTTCTTGATCATAGAGAGCCAAGGCTACCCTAATCATCCGACCGCAGTTTTCCCAAATAGCGGCAATCCTAATACGATCCGGGTTCAGAATTTCACTTTTCGATTGCCGCTCGTACCAAAGCTTGCGGACAAGATAACAAGATTGCCGATGGGGCCGATCGGATCGGCCTTAAATGGTGTCGTGTTTTTTAATCCCTTTGAGATGGAGGGAATGAACGCGGTCGACGGGTATTCAGAAGTCTGGCTTGATTCCTGCTGCGGGCATCCTCAACAGACTGGCGTCTATCACTATCACAAGTATCCCACCTGCGTGAAGTCACCATTCAAAGAGGATGGCAAGCAGCATTCGCCGGTTATCGGGTTCGCATTTGATGGATTTCCACTCTATGGTCCGTACGAATCCGATGGGGTTTTGGCAAAAGACTTGAAAAAATCGGTAGCACTCGACGTTTGTAACGGTCACATGGATGAAATTCGGGGTTATCACTATCACGTAACGCCAGGAAGGTTCCCTTACATTTTGGGTGGCTACGCGGGCGTCGTGGAGGCATCGAACAACCGTGGACTACGACGTGCTCAAACGGGCGCGATTGTTGACAATACGCAAGCTGGTGAAAACCGAATGGATAAAGTGATCACCAACGTTCGTCCTGGGACTGCGACTCGCGGCAATACCCATTTGATCCAGTTTGAGCTCGATCCCGAAAAGGCACTGCGTCGCAGGCTGCCAACGGATAAACCAAACTGGGTCCAAATTGGTCCATACGAAGCCACTACCATTACGCGCGACGGAAACACAGTGACTGTGCAGTTCACGATACCGGACGATGCACCGCTCGGAGTGTTGTTCGACTGCCACATTGAGTTTGAAGCCAATGGTGGACGTGGTGGCCCAATTGTATTTAAGAAAAACGACGTGTTTCGCGTTGTTAAGTAGCATAGCCCTTGGGCCGTGTGCAGACGTTCGCCCAGGCGAACCAATATAGAAGGCCCATTGTGGGCATCTAAAACGAAGTTACTCATCCCATGGAGAAGTTGCTATGAAACGATGTATGTGGACACTTGGTATTCTGTTTGTTCTGGGAGCATCGAGTGCGATCGCCCAACCACCCGGCGGTGGTGGACCCGGTGGACCTGGTGGAGGCGGTGGAGGCGGTGGACCCGGCGGCGCTAGGGGAAGATCCCCCATCATGGAAGCTCTGGACGCCGATCATGATGGAGTTATCTCGCCAGAAGAAATCAAGAATGCCACGGCAGCTCTGATCAGCTTGGACAAGAACAAGGATGGAAAGTTAACTGATGATGAATACCGACCAGGTGGCGGTTTTGGTGGCGGTGGTTTTGGTGGCGGCCGAGGCGGTCCCGGCGGTGAAGGTCGTGGACCAGGAGGGGGCGGACCAGGCGGCGAAGGTCGCGGACCAGGTGGCGGTGCACCAGGCGGCGAAGGTCGTGGCCCAGGTGGCCCAGGTAGCGGTGGTTTAGTTGTTAATCCAGATCGCATGCTGACCCACGCATTTGAATTCGACGCTGACAAAGACGGGAAGCTGAGCAAAGATGAATTGCAAAAATTCATTGCTTCCTTTCTTGAGCGACATGGAAGCCAAGCTGCCGGCGGCGGGCCAGGTAGAGATGGCGGCGGCGGTGGTGGCCGAGGAGGTGCTGGCGGCGGTGGCGACCGACCGCGTCGTCCCGATCCTCAACCCTAAGTCACTCCCCCGAGTTTTCGATTTGGTTCATCGCTTGACGTTTTGTTCCGAACAACGAATCCATGCGATCGCGACTGCAACATCGCGAAGCTGATGTTCTAACTCCCCTTCTCCTCGAGAGGAGAAGGGGTTGGGGGATGAGGAGGTGCGTCCTGCTTGAGCAGTCGTTTTAAGACGACATCGATTGCAAACAGAACCCGCTGCGTATCGTTCTCGATTTCATGAATGGTGAAACGAATGACTTCGATACCTAGGCGGTTAAGGACCGTTCGACAAATAAGTGGCGTACGCTTCCAGCTTGCGAGGCAGAAAACGCAAGCTGGAAGCTTACGCCACACTTGAAATCAGACAGTCAATGATCGAACGGTCCTAAGCCATTGGCTTCGGATTCGATCTTTCTCGCTTCCTTCTGGAGTGAAGTGTTGCAGTCCCCTTGCAACACATCCAATCAAATACTCTAATGATTGTTTGAATGTTGGTTGGTTGCTAAAACTCCATAACTGTGATTGAGTTGGGACGTTCCATGGAAAATAGGACTAGAGTGGGTTTTACGCTAGTTGAACTGTTGGTCGTGATTGCAATCATCGGGATGCTCGTTGGATTGCTTTTACCTGCCGTTCAAGCGGCACGGGAAGCTGCTCGCAAAATGTCGTGCAGCAATAATATCCGACAGTTAACGCTGTCAACGCACAACTATGAATCTAGTTTCAAGAGGTTACCTGCTGCAGGACAAGGCACGAACTACGCGACCAATCCACCGTCGACTACGTTTAATCGTCACTCTGTTTTTACTTCTGTATTACCGTACCTTGAGCAGACCGCCGCCTACCAGCAATTTGATCTTGGAACTTATTATAATGCAAACACAGGCAATCTTGCTGCTTCTAAGCAAGTCGTTCCAATTTATGTATGCCCATCCAATTCCATCCGACCTTCGCCACGCGACCGAGATGGATTTGGATGCTCGGATTATCCGCCAATTTACTATGTGGATCTTGATCCCGTCACAGCCCTGCAGAATAAGGCATTGCGGGCTGATGGCGGCTTGAATGGAAATTGGAGTAGAATCGGCGAGATTGTGGATGGGCTATCGAACACGATCTTTTTCGGCGAGGACGTAGGGCGCGATGAACGCATGCACCCAAATCACATTTACGTGGATCCCGTGGATGGCTTGAATCGTCGAATCTGGAGATGGGCGGACCCGGACAGTGCGATAGGCATCTCGAAATTAATTAACAACAATCGAACTCCGAATGGTGGACCTTTGAGCTGCCGTTGGGATATCAATAACTGTGGACCAAACGAAGAGTTGTTTAGTTCGCACACCGGAGGCGTACAAGTGTCACTGGGAGATGGGTCAGTTCGATTTCTGAGCGAAACACTGGACGCCAAAACGTATCGTGCCCTAGTAACACGAAGCGGTGGTGAAGTAGTTCAAGATGATCTTTAAGGCGAGAGGCAGGAGTAAGTTTACCGTAGCTTGGGCCCCTGGCCCGAGTTTCACACGGCCCAGGGGGCCATGCTACAGTTTCACACGGCCCAGGGGGCCGGCCGCTTTGTTGAACAAATGGCGAACCCGGTAGATTAGGCAGTTTGTGCAGGGCGGGTTGGGCGGATTGGATTTAAGGTACCAATTGTTTCGATCCTAACATGGCTGGACAAAACGACCCGTAGAATGCGAGTCTGGATCAAGCAAGCCCAGCCACTGAGACAAGCCCAGCCACTGAGAAACACTAAAGGACTAAGTCATGAAACGCGGCTTTCTATCACTCGCCCTATTTGGAATAACTCTAGCCATGTCCAGTGGCTGCCTTCACAACAATCGCTGCAATACCTGCAACGGTCCAATTGGATGCCGTCCATGCAACGTTGCCTGGCAACGAGGTGGAACCGACTACGGTGCTCACCTTTCTCACAGCCAGTATCGTACCGATCCAAACGTGGGTTCCGGCGTGACTGCACCACAGACAGCTTACCCTTACTACACCAATCGTGGCCCTCGCGATTTCTTTGCCAATAATCCACCCAGCATCGGTCGATAGATTTGGCCGCTTGAGAAAAAGCGTTGGGGATAGGCTGCCAGCTTGTCGCGGAGCCGTAGCGACAGGCCGAAAGCCTGTGCACGAGTTCGGATCCCTTTTAGCTCAATTCCTTTTTTTCGATTCCAGCAATTTTTTCCAAGCGTCGTGAGTGACGGCCTCCTTCAAACTCGGTTGCCAACCAAATGCGAACGAGATCGCCAACCGGTCGGTCGCCGATCAAATCGCCGGGCAAACATAGCACGTTCACGTCGTTGTGGCGTCGACACATTTCTGCCATCACTTCGTCACAGCAAGCCGCTGCACGCACCCCCTTGAATTTGTTTGCAACGATAGCCATGCCGAAGCCCGTTCCGCAAATGAGAATGCCTCGTTCTACTAAGCCTTCCGCCACGCGTTGAGCGACGACAACTGCAAAGTCGGGGTAGTCGACGGCTTGGTCGCTTTGGGTGCCATAGTCCTCGACTTCATGTCCATCAGCGGTTAGCAACGTAATCAGCTTGCCTTTGATTTGAAAACCTCTGTGGTCGCTGCCAATGGCGATTCTCATTCTCCATACTCCACATCATGATTGGGACGAATCGAATTTCTTAAACCCATTGGACTAGACTTTCTGTACCGAGTCTATCGATCCAATAATCGGTATGTTTATCCAATTGTTGCGCACACTTTTGATATCCCTCCAAAGGACCTCCGAAGGGGTCGCTGATCTCACCTGCATCGGGTGAAATGAGATGGACTTTCGAGGCCGCAGAAGGCCACTGCGAAACGATAACGTGCTTGTGCCGTTCCCCCATCGCCAGGATTAAGTCGGCCTTTTCGACCAAATGCGAAGTCAATTGCGTACTTTGATGTCCATCGAGGTTCGTGCCGAATTGCCGAATTGCTTCTAAAGCTCCATGCGAAGCGGGGTCGCCACCAAAAGCGGACACGCCAGCTGACAAAGCGACAATTGGACGCTCTCCGTCGATGGTCATTTTACCAAACTTCGCGGCAATCTTTTTTTCCATCATGGCTTGGGCCATCGGGGATCGACAGGTGTTTCCGGTACATACAAACAGAACGCTCCACTGCGAAATATGTTGCAGCCACTTTTCATCCACCATGCCCGGTTGTATGACTTGGCCCGTGTTGCCATCGATTGCTACGACCGTTGGCTCCCCAGGCGTGAGCACACTTCCATCGTCGATCGCGAGCACGCTTTCTTCCGGATTCAGTTGTTCAACAGTTCTCAATAAAGCTCCCTTCAGGTCGCGAGCTGCGACACTGAGTAACGGCCCCGAACAGAGCCTGAATATGTGTTCAAGTACTGCATGTTCCGGTTGCCAAACTCGAATCCGATTGTTGGCGTCTTGAAGAGTTTTGCACACGCGTTCTTCCAAACATCGCAACAAGCTGGAGGCGTGAGAGTCTCGAATGCTCAAAATGACTGGTCCGGGCCAAGCTTTCCTGGCGAGTCTTCTGGCTGCAGAGCTGATATCTGGAAAATAATCAAGAGTTTCGTCAGCCGATCGAACCAATAGGGACACCTCCCCAACTCCAGAGCGGGTGGCAATTTGTCTCAATTGATCAACCGCGTTCGCATGCAACCCACTGGCCACAAGTAGGTAGGAATAATTCGACGGCAATACGACGACATGTCCCTCGGCAAGCGCCTGTACACCCAAATGAACAATGTCGCGTGGATCGTCTGATTTCCTCCAATCCAGAATCTTGGTCATACGCGAGTTAGCAAATGCTTTGGCAAAAAGTTATGAATGTCAAATCAGCAAAACTGATTTCGCAATTCTGTTTCGATGACGGTATGATATCCCATAAGCTTGGTTAGGTCGATTCCCCAAAACAATGCAGATAATGGCGTTAGAAGTGCGTACAAATGACACTTGAACGACCTTTCGGTCAGCCTAAGAGTGTTGATAAGAACCGTTCCCGCCGAGAGTTCTTCATGCTGTCTGGCAAAACATTCGCGGCCGGGGTCGGGTTTTGTCTTGCTCCAAACTTCGTGTTCCAAAGCGGTTGTACAAGTTCCAACAAAAGCGGTTCGGAGAAGGAATTGGACCTGACAATTGGCCAAAGAGGGCTTTCGGATGGTCGATTTCAGAAGCCACGAGCAATCGCCATCGATGCGAGCGACAAGATCTATGTGGTCGACAAAACAGGCCGCATTCAGAAGTTCGATGATTCGGGAAAGTTTATTCTTGGTTGGCGTACGCCGGCAATTGATTCCGGAAAGCCGACCGGCTTGAGCATTGATACCGATGGCACAATCATGGTGGCGGACACGCATTACTACCGTTTTTTGTTTTATACGCCTGCGGGCGAACTGATCGAAGAGCGAACGATCGGTGGCACCAATGGTCCGGATCCGGGACAGTTTGCGTTCGTTACCGATATTGTCCGAACCACCACCGGTGAATACTATTGCGGGGAATACGGCGAATTTGATCGCATTCACAAATATAGCAGCCATGGTCAATACATAGATCGGATGGGTGAGCATGGCGATGGACCACTCCAATTCAGTCGACCTCAGAGTTTATCCGTTGATCAGGATGGTCTTCTGTGGGTAGCCGACTCATGCAACCATCGGATTCAGGTCATCGATTGGCGGAAAGATAAACCTCGTTCGGTGGCGATTCTTGGCAGGCAAGGCCAGGCGCCCGGCGAATTCCAATATCCTTATGGGTTGATCCTGGCAAACGACGGGTCCATCATCGTAAGCGAGTTTGGAAACCATCGCGTGCAAAACTTGGATCGCAATGGCAAGTCACTTGCAAGTTGGGGTGTAGCTGGCAATCGACCGGGAGAACTGAATCAGCCTTGGGCTGCAGCGGTCGATTCGAAGAACCGTATTTATGTTGTAGACTCCGGTAACAACCGCGTCCAACGCTTTCACTTTTGAATTGACGATCCAAGGAATATGTTTCAAACCGTTTATTTAGGAAAACTGCTTGGGATCAAGGTCTATATCCATTGGACCTTTTGGTTTCTAGCACTCTATGTCGGACTATCCAACATTGAACACGGTCTGGGTGTGGCTGCCTCCGCGATTGGATTTGTGTTTGCTATCTTTGGCTGCGTTTTTCTCCACGAAATGGGGCATGCGATTGCTGGTAAATGGTTTCGCATTCCTACGTTGGATATTACCTTGTATCCCATCGGTGGTGTTGCTCGCATGGCCGATTTTACGCGTTCTCCCTTTGCGGAATTGATCGTGGCCATCGCTGGGCCGATGGTCAACTTAGTCATCGCCGCAGTTCTGTTTTTAGGTCTTTCGATCCGAGCCAGTCTAGAACAAGTATCGCTAGAAGGGATCGTCGCGCTGGACCCCATGGAACAACTCTTAATCGCCAACCTAGTGCTAGCCGTATTCAATATGCTACCGGCTTTTCCTATGGACGGTGGCCGGGTTTTGAGAAGTCTACTTGCGATGGTGATGCCGTACTCTCAAGCAACACGATCAGCGGCCCGTGTCGGACAGGTGATGGCATTAATGATGTTTGTCACAGGAATATTTTGGAATTGGTCGCTCGTAATCATTGCGGTGATGGTCTTTCTTGTTTGCTCTGGCGAATTGTTCAAGGAGCGTTTGGCGAATGCAGCGTCAAAATTGAGACAGCCTCAATCTCCCTTTCCGCCAAGTGGAAACAGCATGGATACGACCGACACCATCGACGCAGTCGAAGTGCGTCAAGTCGACAGCCGACGGCGCTAGCCTGGATATTGCATAGGTTTGTTATTGCATGAGTTCGGCGCTCGCGAAACAGTCGCGAGGCAGGTTTTTTTCGAATTTCGCTA
>JAYVPJ010000031.1:0-31934 GCA_043757445.1 Pirellula sp.
CCGCCGGTGTTGTAACCGCCTGTGGCTTGTCCTCCGTATGCGCCCAACGCAGGATTGCCGATGCCCCGAGCGGCGTTCAAGTTGTGGATGTATTGTGCCAAGTTCTGCCCGTGAAGGCCGGAACGGGCCGCTTGACTTACTTGTCCGCCAATTCCATGTCCGTTGCCCCGACCTTGCGCGAACGCGCTCGAAGTCAATGCAAGGAATAGGCTTGTTATCACGGTAGTATAAATCACTCGTTTCATCTGATATTCCCTCTGCTGTCTAATATTGGTTTTGTTTTATTTGGGCATCTAAGAGATATAACGCAGGAAAGGTTCCTTCGTTGGCGCGAATTAAGGAAATTCGGGCGTCGATCATAAGTCGGGCTGAACCGGACGCTAGCGCGTTGCGGCTGATTAGCCGAAGGGCGCTAGCCCACGGTTTGCGGCCCAAGTTGTGATCGACGCCGTCTAGTCAAGCCGGTAGAAAATCTGACTCTAGCAATCCCGACAAGACCAGTCCGCTCCCCTGGAAATTGAGCCTCGTTTCGATCGCGAGTCCCCACAAACAGAAAATGTCGCCGCTATCGAAGTATCGACGATGCAAGTCGACGTTGCGTACAATGGAAAGCTACCCAGCGACAGTACCTTGCAATCAGAGCAATCTATTTTTCACCTACCATTTTTCCGCCAGATAACGAGCGCATAAGAACGCGTGAAGAAGTATTTTGGCATAACATGTAGCCGACGTCGCTCCGCGACTCGGCAATTCAGTGTCACGGAGCGACTCGGCAATTCAGTGTCACGGAGCGACACTGCCACAACGATGAAAACAAAGAACTTCTGACGAGCGCATAGAAGAGTGACCTTTTTGGCAGAAAGATGTGAGGTAAAAAATGGAGCAGTTGTACAAATGTTTACTTCGGGCTCGATTAAACTCTACCGGTTCACCCAGGCTCCTTTTCCATCGGTCGAAGCTCATCTCAATGCCACCTCCCGTTTCCAACTACCGATTGCTCGACTTTGGGCAGGGACGGAAACTGGAGAGAATCGGGGACTTGACCGTCGATCGCCCTTGTCCTGGTGCGACATCTCCAAAAAAGGCCCCAAAACTTTGGGAGCAAACAGACCTCTCCTACGGTGTCAGGGCAGAAGACCGATGGCATTGCCTTACCCCGAATGTATCGCATTCCGAATGGATCAATGAAAACTGGTTCTGTGTTTGCGAAGGCATTCGCATGTCGCTCAAACCAACGCCCGCTGGACAGGTCGGTGTTTTTCCCGAACACTGGTCTCATTGGACTTGGCTTTTGGAAAAACTGACGCTCGATCGCGGAGCTGGCGACGCAGCACCGCGGATTTTAAGCCTCTTTGCTTATACCGGTGCAACCACCTTGGCGTTAGCTCGAGCAGGCTATGCCGTAACGCACGTAGACGCATCCAAACCGACGGTCGCCTGGGCTCGCGAAAATTGCGCCCATTCGGGTCTCCAGGACGCATCGATCCGCTGGATCGTCGATGATGCGACTTCGTTTGTGAAACGCGAGCTTCGACGCAAATCGCAATACGAAGTGGTCATCCTCGATCCGCCAACCTATGGCCATGGAGATAAAGGTACTCGATGGGAGATCCATCGCCATTTGTTGCCGCTTTTAACCGATTGCTGGCAGTTGCTTTCCGAAACTCGTATTGCAGTTCTGCTCTGTGGTCACTCATCGCACATTGCTCTTCGAGAGATCAACGCGACACTTGCAAAAAAGTATGGGGCGAAATCAGTCTCTAACTGTGAAATCACTCAAGCCAACTTAGTCGATTCGTTTGGTCGAAAATTGGATTGTGGGTTTGCTGCTCGCTACTCGTTCTAGTTTTCGTCGCGCACTCAAGACCTTTTGATTTTCTTGATATTTGGCAGACGTCTCGCCGCTAGTTGGTCGTGTGAAAGGGCATGGTGGTGATCGAGGCCCACGATGCTCAGGCTTCGACCGGTGGCCTCAAAGTCCTTTTTCATCTCGCTCATTCGGCTCATCACTGTGTGATCTAGAAACCGCGAATTGGAGCAGTCGATGATCACGTCGCTGCCTGCTGGTAAACCGACGATCTTCTTTTTCAGAGAGAGCCAGTTAGTGAAGGTGGCACTACCATTGAGCGTTATTCGTTGGCTTGTCCCGTCCTCATCAATAAAAACAGGGAGCCTGACGAACTGAATCGGACTTACTCCTAGAAACATTTCGCATGCGATCTTTACAGCAATACCAATGCCTACACCGATAAGCAAATCTGTTCCAAGGACACCAGCGATCGTGCACAAAAAGATCAACAATTGTTCTTTGCCGACGTGCAACATATGCACAAACTCTTTGTAGTGAGCGAGTCGACAACCAGCGTAAATCAACATGGCTGCGAGTGCCGTTAGTGGAATTTTATTAAGCAAGAACGGTAACAATACGATGCTCAATAAAAGAAACAGTCCATGGAAAAAATTGGACCAACGGGTCTTAGCGCCGTAATCTTTGTTAGCAGAACTACGGACGATTTCTGAAATCATCGGTATTCCTCCAATTAATGCAACTGCGGTGTTCGCTGCTCCAACCGCGAGTAAATCACGATTCAAGTCGGATTTGCGTTTCCAGGGATCAAGAACATCGACTGCCTTTGCGCTCAATAACGACTCTAGCGATCCGACGACCGTAAACATTACCACCCATTTCCAAAAAATGAATGTATTGATCATCGAGAAGTTCGGGAAGATGAGCGAGCCAGGTAAAGCCGATGCGTTCTCCGGCACCTTGACTAACAGCGATTTTACAACCTGAGTTACTGGATGCCCTTCGTGACTAACCTCATAGCTACGCTTGAATCCATCAAAGCTCTGAAACAAAAACATGGCCGTGGGGATAGCGACCACCAAAATGATGAGTTGCGCGGGGATAATTTTGCAGATTGCAAATCGTTTTTTCAGGTGAGGATACACGAACAAGAGTGTCAGACTTGCAAAACCAATGACGGCAACCTGCCAAGCGAAATGCGGTAAATGAGCCGGGAGTTCGAGATACGCCTCATACGCTTCTGTCGATCCATTTGGCTTTAGTCCCAACAGCATATACAACTGTTTGCCAATAATAATCAAACCAATGGAAGCGAGCAGTCCATGAATCACTGCCGACGGAAAAAGATCGGCGAGGGAGCCTGCTCGAATTGCCCCTAAAATAATTTGCAAAACGCCCGCGACTACGGCGACTGCCGCCACCGACGGCAAGTATTGCATGTAAACGGATAAATCCGTGTTGCTCATTTGATCTTTCGAAAGTCCGGCCGCTAACGCAAAATCGGTAACGGCACCTAAGCAGATCGCAATCATCCCAGCCGCCGGACCTTTAATCGTGAGTTCTGAATTGCTCAGGAAAACGCAAATGATTCCGCCCGCAATCGCAGTAAAGACTCCATTGATTGCCGGAAAGCCGCTTGCACCTGAAATGCCTAAGCACAGCGGTAAGGCAATCAAAAAGACAAGGAGCCCCGCGACTAAATCACTTTTAAGGTTTTTCACCAGCCCTTCCGCGTTTCCTATCGGTCGTGAACTATCGGCTGTCATCGTAATTTTCTGAGTTGAGGTAAACCGAGTAAAAAATTTGCATGCGAGAGGAATGCACATTCGATGACCGAGACTATATCCCAACCTGAACGGCACGAATACGTTTACGATGCTTTGAAAACGACTCCCTTACAGGTTTGTCACTTCCAGTTCAATGCTGCCAGACTCGAACCTAACGGTCTTGTTATTTTGCAACCGGTAGCTTGGGGTTATCGGAATAACGCATGTTGCAGAAAATAGGCGGCGACCCCAGCTAGGTACCCTGCCAGGGCCAATGGGCCAATTCGAGCAGCATACCACATGAAGTCAATTTTCTCTAATCCCATAGCCGCAACGCCTGCGGCGGAGCCGATGATGAGGCAACTTCCACCCGTACCCGCGCAATAAGCCAAAAGCATCCAAAAGGAATCATTGGGCGGCACCGAAGGATACATTTCTATGCCGGCCGCGACCAACGGAACATTGTCGACAACTGCTGAAATCAATCCAATGATCACCGCGATAACCGATTGATTGCCGATGGAGTCTTGAAGCATGATCGCGATGTTCTTCAAAATCTCGACACTTCCAAGCGCACCTACGGCTAGCAGTATCCCAAGAAAGAAAAGAATGCTGGACATGTCTACCCTGCGAAGGGCAGAAAGCACGCCGGTTGAGCTCCGCGTTTTGTCATCCATCGTATGACAAACGAATTCCGATGTGATCCACAAAACTCCCAAACTCAAGACCATTCCCATAAACGGTGGCAAGTGCGTGTAGGCTTTGAAGATTGGGACCGACACTAGTCCCAACAGGCCTAGGACCAAGAATAGTGTCCTGTGCCAGGGCTCGATCGTTTTGTCGTCATCCGCATCTTTTTCGTGAGAAACGGGAGGCAACTCCCCTTTCATCCAACTCGACGCAATGAGCAACGGAACCAATAAACAAGTGAAGCTTGCAAAAAACAGGTCGCGCATTACTTCGACTGCACCAATCTTGTTCTTGACCCAAAGCATCGTTGTGGTGACGTCGCCGATCGCCGTCCATGCTCCACCTGCATTGGCCGCGATAACGGCCATCCCTGTATACATTAAGCGAGTCTCGCGATCCGCAATGAGCTTTCTCAACAAGGACACCATAACGATCGTCGTCGTGAGATTGTCCAAGACCGATGACATAAAAAAGGTCACCCATCCTACGATCCAAAGCAAGGTTACTTTATTACGTGCTCCAACTTGCTGCGTCACCAAAGAAAAACCCTCGTGAGCATCTACCAATTCGACAATGGTCATCGCACCCATCAAGAAGAATAGAATGCCAGCGATCTCGACGAACCCACGGGGCAATTGATACTCAGTGATGAATTCCAGTTTGGCTGGTACGTGGCTTGGAGTGCTTGTCAGTTTGTTCTCTTGCGCTTTGGTTGGTGCGTCATAATCCAAGCTCATTTGATGCACTCGTTCCCATTTTTCAAACTCGGCTTGAGGCGCAAGCTGTTCATGACCAATCGCGTAGATCGACCAACATAGTACCCCCGTGAGGATGGCCGATGCGGCCTTGTTGACGTGAATCTGATGCTCGAAAACGATCGCGAGATATCCAAGTACAAAAACGACAATAATTGCCGTAAGCATAGTGGCATTGGTTCTGCTGGAATGTGATTTTGAGTCTTGACGGGCTTGCCTACGTTACCAACGGGCTTGCCAACATTACCAACGAGCCTGTCCACCTTGCAATGGGGAACCGCCTTCAGGATTGCACTTTATAACTGATAAGCAGGCATTCATACACGTCAACCGAGAAGTATCGCGAATTCACACCCCTACTGCCTTGATGTCCTCGAAGCAAATTGCGTTGATGTATTGGGCTCCCGTACAAATGGGATACACTATCTGTCGCTACAGAATCTAACGATCCTGTTACCCGCCAAACCGAGATTATTACATCAAAGGATTGTCAGTGGCTCGCAACGAACAACTCATTCGACAACATAAAGTCATTCAGATTCTAGAACGCCGGCGTTACGGAGCAACACTGGAAGACCTTCGAGACTCCGTCGTCCAAGAACTTGGTATTGGCACTCTGCACGTTCGAAGCATTCGCCGCGACATCGAAGCTCTTCAAGCGGCTGGAATAGCGATCATAACCGAAGAGACTCAAACTGGCAAAGTTTGGAAAATGAGCCGTGTCGAAAAGGGGCTCCACAAAATCGCAATAACAGCCAGCGAACTCATTGCTCTGTCGATGGGCCGCGATCTGTTGCTGCCACTCGTAGGTACTCAGTTCTGGCAGGGCATCGAGGGGTTCTGGAACAAAGTACGCGAACAACTTCCCGCGGGCGTCTGGGACCACTACCAACGCTATCGCCGGACGCTGCGAGTCCTGGGTGTGCCCGCCAAGACTTACGAAAAGCAACAAGGCATCTTAAAAACAATCAACCGCGCTATCCAAGAACATCGTAAACTCGAAATCGAATACGAATCCATCGGCAAGCCCGTTGCTACCCGATGGCTCGAACCCTACGGATTGGTCATCTACCAAAGCAGTATTTACGTTGTAGCAATTGAGTCAGGTAAAAATGTAGACGCAGAATCGGACGAACGGCTTAGGCACTGGAAACTAGACCGATTTACCAAAGCGACCGCGCTGGACGAATGGTTCAAAGCGGACGAGGATGTGGACCTTGAACATCATCTCGGAAAAAGCGTCGGAATCTTCAGCGGTGGCGAAAAACCGGTAACTTATACGATTAAACTATCTCGCAACGCCGCCAGATGGATCCAAGAGGAACCGTGGCATGCAGACCAAAAACTAGAATTTGATTCGGACGGTTCGTGTCTCATGAAAGTCCCAGCTTACCATCCAATGGAAATCATCCCCAATGTACTCAAACTCGGCAACGAAGCCCAACTCCTCGAACCGTCCGAAGGCCGAAAGGAAATCAAAAAAATCATCCAACAACTCGCCAAAGATTATGGGTGAGGATAATGACTTAAGGCTAAAGGCTAAGTACTACGGCAGAAGTTCTTTGATTCGACTGTTGTGGCAGTGTCGCTCCGCGACACTGAATTGCCGAGTCGCGGAGCGACGTCGGCTACATGTTATGCCAAAATACTTCTTCACGCGTGCTAAAGGCTGAACTTCAAACTTCAAACTTCTCCCATGACTCCCATCGTACAAATTTCCCTCGACTTGACAAACATTGACGAAGCTCTCGAAACAGCCGCTATGGCGATGCGGGCAGGTGTCGACTGGCTCGAGGCCGGAACACCCCTTATTTTGGCCGAAGGTCTACACGGCATTCGGGCTTTGCGATCTGCGTTCCCTACGACACCCATCATTGCCGACCTAAAGACGATGGACGGCGGTTACCTGGAAGCGCAGATGATGGCCGGAGCGGGGGCAACACACGTTGTCGTGATGGCGCGAGCTCACGAAGAAACGATTCGATGCGTCGTCAAAGCTGGCAAGGACTTCGGCGTGAAAGTCATGGGTGACAATATGGTTTGTCCAGATATGGTGCAGGGTGCCAAATGGCTCGAGGAGCTAGGGTGCGACTATGTTATTCACCATATAGGTTACGATGAACGTCGTGGGATAGCTGCACGCGGGCTGCGCATGCCAAGCCCACTCGATCAGCTGCGACAAGTTGCCCAGGCGGTAAAAATTCCTGTTCAGGCTGTTGGCGGATTAACTTTGGAACAAGCTATCCAATGCCCTGCGTATGGAGCGCCTCTGGTTGTCCTCGGGGCACCGCTGACCATCGACGCAGATGCTTTCAAAACCGCTAGCGGCGATCTCGAAAGCTCCCTTAGAATGATCTGCCAGGCAATTCGAAAGTCCGTTTCTGATACGACCGCCCATGAGCGAAAATCATAGATGCTGCCGCGGCCGTAGATTGGTAAAAGTAGTTTGGGCCCAAGGTCCACACGGCCCAGGGGGCCATGCTACTTTTCCACACGGCCTAGGGGGCCATGCTACTTGCCGAATTTAGCCTGTCGCGCCCCTAACAATATTGATTTCAAATCCACTTCTACACTTACCCCCTATCTAACCATGAAATCACCTGCCGTCGTTAACTTCTCACCTGAAAAACACTCTGTTGAAATTCGCGAAATCGAGCGACCGGAAATTGGCGATGAAGACGTCCTTCTCGAGGTCGCCAACGTGGGTGTTTGCGGTAGCGACTTGCATCAGTGGACTGCCGACCACTCTTGGCCCGTAAACTATCCAGTTGTTTTAGGGCACGAATTCGGTGGCACCATTATCGAAGTCGGTAAACGAGTCGAGGGCTGGCAAGAGGGGGACCGTGTCGTTAGCGAGACCGCTGCAATCGTCAGTCAAAATAATCCGATGACGCGCCGCGGAATGTACAATCTCGATCCAACCCGGAAGGGCTTTGGCTACGGTGTCAACGGCGCTATGACACGATTCGTTCGCGTCCCTTCTCGCATTCTACATAGCGTTCCAGATAACTTGCCATTCGAACAGGCGTGTCTGACCGAACCATGCTGTGTTGCCTACAACGCAGTGGTTAGAAATGCTCGTATCGAGCCAGGTGATCGCATCGTTGTGTTGGGCCCGGGTACCATCGGCATCTTGTGCGCCGCGATGGCGAGACTATGCGGCGCCCAGGTTGCCCTAGTCGGTCTGGAGCCAGATCGTCATCGTTTAGAAATTGCGAAAAAGTACGGTTGCGAAGCGATCATCGGTGACGCGAAAACGTGGGCGACGCAAAGAGATGGATTGGGAGCGGATGGTATCATCGACGCAGCCGGCGCAAGCATTACACTTAAAATAGCGTTGGACTTGGTTCGGCCAGCCGGATGGATAAGCAAAGTTGGTTGGGGTCCGCAACCGCTCGGATTCAACATGGACCAACTCGTTCAAAAAAACGTAACCTTGCAAGGCAGTTTCAGCCACCACTGGGCAATTTGGGAGCGAGTCCTGGCGTTGCTTTCAAGCGGTCAGTTGGATGTTCGACCGATCATTGGCGGCGTATGGCCCATCTCCGAATGGCACGAAGCCTTTGAGAAAATGCACTCTGGTGCTGTCGTCAAATCCGTCCTGTCCCCAAGATAACATAAAAGCCGCCTCACTTATATTCAACGGAAACAGACAGGTGCAAGTGCGACTTACCAAACGATTTTGCCTGCATCAAAAACTGGACCCTCGATGCATGTTCGCTGATAATCCCACTGGCCGTCAGGCTGCTGGATCTTCGCGACACACGTAAAACAGATTCCGATACCGCAAGCCATCGGCGTTTCTAGCGACACTTCGCAGGGTACGCCGTAGTCCAAAGCCAATTGGCTGACGGCTTCCATCATCGGCTCGGGCCCGCAACAAGCGATTCTGCAATCGTGGCTTGATTCTTCCAAAAGCGATTGCAACAGATCCGTGACTCGACCATGATGACCGAGCGAACCATCGTCGGTTGCGATGAGCACCTCCGAACAGGTCTTTTCGAAATCCGTTAGGCCCGCAAGGTAGTCTTTGGATCTTGCACCATAGCAAAGCGTTACGCGCTTCGCATAACCGTTTGGTTTGCTTGGTGCGCCATATTGCGATTTACCAAGGGCTGCAGAAGCAAGGGTCAACATGGGTGTCTGTCCAACTCCTCCTGCAACCAAAATGAAGTGATCTGTTGGTTGGGTGGAAAAGCCGTTACCCAGCGGTCCCCAGAGTTCGACCAGGTCACCCGCTACGCACTTCGATAAAGCTTGAGTGAATTTCCCCTTAACCATGTAGACGACACTGATCGCTTCGGGTTGTCCGTCCTGGCCCAAATGCCGGTCGTACATCGCCAAGGCCCGTCCGATCAAGGGATCGTTCCTGCCTGCAATGCGCAACATGAAAAACTGGCCTGGAAGGGTTCGACGAGCTAGCGTCGGGGATTCAACAGTCAGTCGCCAAGTATCTTTCGCAATGCACCGATGCATTGCGATTTGGGTCGATACGAAATCAAACTTGGCCGTGCCCTCGTCGGTACCTGAAATGATGCTGCTCATGACTTACTCAAGTTCAACCTTGGACTTCGCATTGCGAAGCAGCACAAGTGCAATACCAAAGGCAATTACAATTGCTTGGCTAAGTGCAAAGTAGACGAGGTAGTAAAACGTCTCCTTGTTGAATCCGTAACTATGTAAACCTACGCCGAGCAAGTTAGTACCGAACATGGACCAGGCAGTAATGATGTTTCCAAAAACAGCGAGGATACCAAAGCCCAAGGCTGCGATCATTTTGTCCCATCGCGCATGCAGCAGCAGAGCGTTCCATAACACAATCATCATCGCACCGTTTTCCTTCGGATCCCAGCCCCAAAATCTGCCCCAACTATCATCGCCCCAAAGGCCACCGAGTACAGTTCCGACGAAGCTAAAAAACAGTCCGAAGCAAACGACGCCGTAGCAAATACGATAAAGGGTTGGGATCGCCTCCGACGCTCCTTTCGATGATTGTGGAAACAACCGAACAAGTAATGTCGCAATCACAATGCCAATTCCAAGGAACCCCGCAACGAAGGTCGCGCTATAGCCAAGCGATACGCTGATGACGTGAGTCGAAAGCCAGAACTGTGTATCCAGAACGGCTTCGAGTACCGGCATCGAATCACCGATATTCAATCCATGCGCCACCTGCAACGTCAAGAAACCGGTAACCGATGCCACCAGCACAGATATCGAAACAGGGAACAGGAGTTCGGTGATGGTACAAAACAGCACCATGGCCCAACCGATGAACACGGCAGCAGAATAGAGCGTGACAACGGGCGGACGCTCCGAAATATAGATGCGCGAAACAATCGCGGTCGTGTGTACCAATAAAGTAATCACACACAACCAAAAGGCAGTACGTCGAAAAGCCTGACGCGCAAACGCAAAACTGAGCAAAGCGATGACCCCACAAATTACATACAAGCTCGACGCGATCGAGATTGGAGAAAAATGCTCGTACCAGGCTTCAAACGGAACCTTGCTAACTCGGATCGTGGGGCCAAATTCCTTAATCACATTCGATTTGAATTCACTCACCAACGCATTGATCTTCGATGGGTTTCTTCGTTCGGCCGAAATGGCTTGTTCCAGCTCCATGAAACTCAATACGGATTCGGTTTTCGTTTCGAGCCCCATGGTTCTATTCTTGACCGTTTCAAATAATGCTGGCCCAAAGGCATCCCATTTCGCTGGCGGTGCCTTTTCGCCCGGTTTCGCAGTCACATCCTTGAGCGGCGGTACAATGGCAATCGGGCTACGCGAACGAATGTCACTAACATCCATTTGACGCTCGCGAATCGAGGCGATCACGGAAGATGAATCTCCCGATACGTCAGGAGCCAGCGAAGGCGAGTAAGCTCTGAGTAACGTGCGCAATGTGATTATCTTGTCAAGGGTTTCGGCCAATTTCGATTGCTCGAAAGTCATGTCCTCTCGTTTGGTCTCAATGACCTTTGTCACCTGCGCGGGAATCTTGGCTATTCCTTCTAAAATTTCGTTGAACGAGTATCGATTGGATTTGTGACGCTTTAGCCCTAAAGCAGTCGTTGTTTCAACAGCGTCGATCCGAATGAGCGGACTGTCCATGACCCATTCCTCGCGAGCGAAGACCGCCATAATCCACTGCGTCGCTTCGATTGCTTTTCCGGTTTGGTGAACAGGTTCGTAAACATGCCCTTCTTTGCTCAAGGCAAATTTTTTATTGGAAAGTATCTCTAATACCTCCGCTGCGGCGGAAGAGAGCGGTTTGATTCGGCCACCATACTGAGTGGGTATTTCACCGATCGCGTACCAATTGATTTCATCTCGATCCACTTTAGGCTTCGATGCTCGCATGCCAATCCAAAGAGCGAAGATACTGCAAAGGATTACCGGAACTGCCAACCCAAGTATCGGATACTTGCCCTGGCCGATCGTTGGACCAACTGTTGAAGGCTTTCTCGAGCCAGACGTTTGCTTCTTCGAACGACTTGAGTCCGATTCGACGATCTTTTCCGGCACAGTTGAAAACGCCTTACGATCGTAACGCGAAGCGAATCGCCCAAACGTTCCACCGAAGTGAACGAGCATGCCAAGCCCCGACAATACGCAAGCAACATAAGGGATCAGCCAACCCGCATTGGTAACGACTTGAAGTGTGGTTTGCTCTACACCATAGGGATTCATGCTGCCATTCATGTAGCCCGATTGGTAGAACGTCTCGCCCCGATATCGCATCGGATTGTTCATCCAGATTCGGCCCTGTTGTAACGTGTCTCCTTTCGCGTCATTGATTTTCACGAATGAGGAATAGTCCTTGGGCTTCGATGTTCCCGTGTACTCCTCCATGACAACATCGTCTAACAAAACCGAATAGGATTTGTAGTTTCGCCGGAATCGAAGTCCAAAGTCCCAAGTCTTGCCTGCAGCCTCCACCTTTTCATACTCCGACTTATACATGATGGCATCGTCGTTGAGGAGTTGGCTCACGGCGTACGAGCCCATCGGCTGCTTATCCTCCTTGTTACGAAGCGTCACGTATGCGGTTGCATAGTTAGATTGACTCTTGGCTCCACCTGATTTCGGGAGTTCCTTGAATTCGTATTCGCTGATCCCGGCTCCCGTGAGTTGGTAATCATCTTCGGAAGGCTGGGCTGGACGTTTGCGGTCTTCGCGGGTCGAGTTCGTCATCCAACGGTCCACTCGGAATTCGAATGGAAGTTCAGACGACGAAAGGAACTTTCCATTGGCAGAGGACCGTTGCAACATGGGATGTTCGAAGGCCACGACACGGTTTTTCTCCGGATCGCTCTTGTCGATGAACACCAGTTCCACGGTGTCGAGTTCGTAGGCGACCTGAGTCCGCTGGCCTTCGAAAATGGCGATGCGTTCTTCGCGTTGGGCATCACCGAAAATGAATTGACCCAACATCAATAGCCCGACACCTAAGTGAATTAAAACGTTCCCACCTCGATTACCAAACAAGAGCAAAAGGCCTGTCAAAAGCACTGAACTCACGATGAGGCTTTTGGTCAATTGCCAAACGATTCGAAGACCCGGATCAGGAATGCGAAAGGCGTCATTGGTGTAAATGAAGAAGAAACTTATGCCAAGAAGAATCGCTGTCACGGTCCAGACCGTCCATCGAACGACGCTGGTCTTTGGGTTCCAGCCGATGCACCAAACCAACGCACCAGCAGCTAGGCCCCATACGCTGGCCTTTACTCCGCTCCAGAGCATGTCGTAACTGAAAGGTGGTTCGCCTTGCAAGCCGTCACCCAAATGAGCGCTCAAAACGATCAAGCCAACGAGCGCGAAGCCCGCGATCGTGAAGAACAATCCAGCCACGAACCTGCCCCCCTTTGCATTCATTGCAAATCGAGTTAGTTTGGCAGCAATCAAATTGATTAAAAGAATCAAACCTACTGCGGCACCACCAGGAATCGCAAACGCATAAGGGAGCGGGTCTTTGTGCGGCCAAATCGTTTGTGGCATAAAGACGTCAAATGGGACCGACGCAACCCAACTGTTGAAATATTGCTTCTTGACGTCAACTATCGTTTCTTCGTCTTGAGCTAGCGTCCCTACAAATAGAATCATGGTGCCCAATGCAAACATGGTGACCGTGATCTTGAGCGACCCTATAGCTCGCATAACGAGCCAGGCCCCCCTAGTAAGATCCAACGGAGTTGTTGTCGTCGCTACTCGACCGCTACTAAATGTTCCAGTTGCCACGCGGAATTACTCCCATCGCAATGATTTAACAAAGCTTAAAAAGGTTGACTTCACCTGTTCCATCATCCGCAATTCGCAGTTTAGTTTCACGAACATGCTCATACCATTGTCGCCCATAGGGATGGATACCACCAATAGCGATCTCGCGTCCGGTTGATCGGAAGCTCGAATCGCATAGAGTTTTGCGGTTCTTGCACCGGCTAGAATTGGTTCTGCATCATCCAATGTCTTTTTTGCTAAAGACTCTAGCATCGTTGGGTCGCTGATTGACATCACCTGTCCAACCCACATCGCAGCATTTTGTAGGGGTGCATCTCTTGCAGTGCTGACGGTTACTTCACCCACTTGGGCTCCGTCAATTACTTTGAACGTTGCTTCGCGAAACGGCACAGGTTCCTGAATTTCCCAGCCTTCAGGTTTTTCATAAACTAAGTTGAGCGATGATCTCGCTGGGGGGGGAGACTTGGCTCCAGGCTGCTCGCGTGGTGCAATGGGACGAGGCTCTTTGGCTGTTGAAGAACTCGCGCCACCACCATTGGCGTCAAAAAGATATGCTGGAAAAGATCCTTCAACGCGAGGAATCTGTGGCAGATCTCTTTTCATGTCGGCAACCGTCGTTGGTCCCAACTCCACTTGTCCTCGCCACCGATTGATTTGGCCCAATAGATAGTCGTCCCACATCGCCTGCTCGCGTGGCATGTCGTATTTAGAGACGGTGAATCGAATACGTCCATCGCCTACCTCGAAGTTAATTTCAGCAATCATTTCGGCAATGCCTATCCCTGCACCTGAATTGTCGAGAAGCTTGAGCGACCAGCCGGCTGGCAATTCAAACTTGAGTGAACCCGAATTGGGGTCGACTGCAAACTGCTCAACCACCGTACGGAATCCTGATTCCGCCAAGGTTAGCCTAGCAATGCGATCGGTCGCTTTTACGAAATACACATTGCCAGCATCGGGAATGACAGCCCCTAGGATCCGTTTGTCTTGCATTGGAATGCTAGCCCCCCCCATCATTGGCGGAGCGGAGCGGCGTGGTTGCGGTTCCCGCCCCTTTACAAACTCGCTTTCAATTTTTGGGGCGTCATAGGAACGTTCTTTTAGTTCGCTCCAACAGCCGGAAAGCGTTGCAACTAAAACGATCGAAGCGGCGGTCCACGTCAGATTGGATTGAGGAGCGGGCGACAAAATCAGCTTGAACTCACAAACTTCGGGGAATGCAAACACTGGTGGGGCAAGCGTTTATGGCTTGTAGGGGCAAGTAGCCTGAAACCGCGGGCTAAGTGCCACAACAAGCGAAGAGCCCCGACGATAGTACTCATGCTCTCATAGTATAGGGGCGGAGGAGGCAATAGTCATGCCATAAAAAGCAGTTCGGGTGCAGAGTGGCACGCCCAGAGGCTGTGATTTTATGTGGGCGAGTCGCTCCGCGACTCGCACTAACTGAAGAAATTGAAGGCCTTAGATCTAAACTGATTCCGAGTTGCAAAGCAACTGGCCTAGGTTTCTAAAAACTCTAGGACCCCAGGGCTTCATTTAATTTAACAAGCAGGACCCATCGGTGCGAGCTCCACCAAGTAGCGGATGCTAGCAGCATCCGCCACGGAGCTCAACGTTTCTGCAGTAGCACGCGAACCCCTTTTTTGTTGGATGATACGACGTCCAGTAAGCCATCGCCATTCAAATCCGTCACTTCAAATTGCGTTCCAATGCCTGAATCGCTATCGATCAACTTAGGGACGAAATTCACGAATCCGTCGTTCTCCTTTTCGGCCCTAAGCCAATAGATCCGCGCGTCCCAATTGGATCCTGGCTCAGACCTACCGTGCGACCACCAGCGTTTGCCTGTGACAAGGTCCTTGTTGCCGTCGCCATCGATATCGACAAAGTGGGCGGCATGCGTTTCCGAAGCGAGTCGACCAAATAGTTCGGTTTTTTCAAACACCGGATCCGCCTCCTTCGAATCCTTTGCCATTGGACGTTGCTTGTACCACCATATACCAAACTTGTGAGCCGAAGTACTTAGAACGTCAGTCTTGCCATCGTTATCGACGTCCAATGCAAACATGTCGGCGCACGCTTCACCCAAGTTTGCCGTGTGAAACGGCCAAGCTGTCTTCCCATCCGTTTGGCTAGGTTGCTCCCACCAACCACCTGTGCAAATCACATCCTGTTTGCCATCGTTATTTAGATCGCCAACGCCGAGTCCATGACTAAATCGCATGGTTCCTGGAATTCCGTTTTTTCCTGGTTCGCTTGGATGACTGATCGGATGCATTTCCCAAAGTTCGTTCGGAGCTTTCTCGTTTGGCGTGAAGTATGCCATCTGCCCTTCGTCGCCTTCCGGTTTCGATCCTTTTGGTTGGAACCCCATAACGAGTACTCGTTTTCCACTTCCGAGAAGATCCGCATAGACTGGCGTTTCGTTGCAGGCACTATGCCAGATGACGTGCTTGGTCCAGTGACCGTCAGCCCCTTTCGGATTCTCCATCCAATAGCAAGGCACACCTGGGAAGTCGATGACGATTAGATCGAGATAACCATCTTTGTTGAAGTCATCGGACCAACAAGCAAACGATCGACTGTAGTTACCGAGGCCATCCTTGTGGTCCATCGGTGGTTGCATCTCATGCGGCTTCCAGTCGGGGGCTTCGTACCAATACTCGCCATTGAGGACATCTTTCTTGCCGTCTTTGTTCACATCCGCGACCGCTACCCCCTCGGAGCGAAACTTGGTATCCAGGACTTGCTTAGTCCAGGTGATCGCAGGCGAATCCGCAGCGGGTAAATTGAGACTTGAAAGACATAAAGTGAAGGCAACTATTTGGGAATATGGAATGCGCATGAAGAAGTATCCAAGAGGTTTAAAAGATCGTATTTGCATTGCACAGGGAAGTTGAGAACCGAATCATACGATACCCGACGCGCGGCGCGTAGTGCTTTGAATAGGCTGTTAGCCAACGATTCTTAATTTGCGGGAAGATATCTGAATGGAGACTGGCAATTCGCACACCCAGTCACCATCCGCCTGGCAGGATGCAATCGTTCCTCGCCCTTTGGCTGCGTCCGCATGCTCTATCGTTATGGATCGACTGCGAAATCGTCGCCATTGCTTGATTCGTTGATGTTTGCCTCGCATGACATTCCAATAATACCACATGTTGCGCACGATGCCCCCGTGGTCAAATACCCCTATGTCGAGTGCGCCGTCATTTTCGATAGCATCGTTCATAATAGGAAGTCCCGCTGCGTAGCGAGGGACGTTGAAAACGAAGACCCAGCCGCTCGACACGTTTTCAATCAGTCGGTCCTTCTCGTCGTATATCGATACACTCAAGACAGGCCATTGGTAACGTGCAAGTGTTCCAAGAATTGCGAGCCAATACGTCAGTTTCGTGACATGGGATTTGCGAGATTGATGAACCCGACGAACTACTTCTGCATCAAAACCTATACTGGCCATCAGTAGTGACAACTTGCCATTGACCATCATGACATCGATCGAGCTCGTCCGTAATTTCTGAATCGAGCGAGCGCATAAATCGGGTTTCGCTGTAAGGGAATAGTATTTCGCAAGTAGATTTTCAGAGCCGGTAGGTATTGGCCCGTCTCGATTCCACATTGATAGACTTCAGCATGCTCACCAGCATCGCTTTGAAAACCATTTCTAGCCCCTCGAAATCTCGATCTTCAGCCTGGATCTGAACCAGATAAGTCTTGCGATCGACCGTGAAAGCCACGAACCTAGAAACAACCAACAAATCCAAGTAATAGAAATGAGCATCGCCAGCTCGGCTATCCGCTAGCGGTTTGCCATCCAGTTCCAGTTCGGGGTCGATCTCATCGTATTCGATATTGTCGTACTCGGATTTCATAACATCCTGAGCTTGTTCCAATGCTTCTCGCGGGGCAACCGTCCACGGATACTCCGTAACGGTCATGAAAGCAGAGGTCGGGCTCTCCAAAGTGAAACCGACCACACGGTCTTCGTCGGTGTCTTCCGTGAGGCTCCAGTTTTCTGGATACATGCAGGACAGGCCGAGGCCTTCGTAAATTTTTGTCATAGCTATGCGGCTTGGCTGGATCGTCGTTGGGGTGGCGGTTCCCTCCAGCGTCGATGAACCCACCAATATTGTTCAGGAAAAGATCGAATGATCTGTTCAAGACTCTGATTGTACCATCGCGTCAACGATGCGACGCTGCTGAATCGTTCGCCCCCATCCAAAGGGTCGGCGATCCCCAATACAAATAACTCAAATTGCAATGGCCCCCCCGTTCGTACACTGCAACATACAATCATGGGTGCGCCGCTAGAGAGCGTAAAGAGTGCAAGCCCCTTGTGGCACGAAGCGGGCTTTCCGAGAAAATCGACCCAACATCCCTTGGCTCCAGCATGCTGATCGGCAAGCAAAGTTAGGTTTCCACCTTTGCTTAAAAGTTCCTGTATTTGTGGTGAACTGCCCTCCTTGGCTAAAAAGTATTGCCCCCCTAGCGACCGAAACTTAGTGATGTAATCGTGTATAAAACCGTTGTCGAGCGGCCTGGCTACGGTTGTCGTCGCAACTCCAAAGAGCCCAGTCAGAAATCCCGCTAACTCAAAATTCCCAAAGTGAGCTGATACCAAAACCGTGGGGCGTTCATCCATCACAATCTTGAGCATGGAGCGACGATCGGGGATGTGAAAATGCTCATGCCAGTTCTCGCGATGAATCTTTCTGGGCGCTTGAGCAACTTCACATCCCATCAAAAGCAAATGATGCCACATCTTTTCCGTGACTTGCTCGGACTGATCCGGCCTCCATTCCGGAAAGATCATCTGCAAATTTTCACGAATCAAGGATCGACGGACTGGGATCCAATTGGAAAAGAGCTTGGCAAGCAACTTGCAAATGCGATCGCAACGCTCGAGAGGAATGATTTGTACAACGCATATTACCACTCGAAACACCAAATAACCGAGTCTGTCCTGCCATCCAAACTTCTGATTTTCATAAGCTCGAGGACTTGCTGCAGAAAGCATAGCGACCCATCCTTTGGTCGTGGTGTGAATTTGATTTTAAGCTCTCCTATTGTGGCCCATGGTCACTTTTTGGCAAATACCAATTGACAGTCGGGCAATGCTAGCGAACCGGCGCAAGTCCATGCATTCGCCTCAGTATTCCAATTTGCCCAGCGTGGATCGATTCATGCAACGGACAAAATAAAAGCGCACCAAGTTTGATCGGATGGAGGGCGTAAGGCATTTCAGTTGGCTCCATCAACTGCACTGTGGTAAGGCTCGGGAGAACCGCCATCGAAGCAAGGTGAATTTTCACGAGGCATTCTAACAATGCTGCGTTGGACGGAATCTCGCTTGGATCGGTCGCGGGGACACTTCCTCGCCCGAATCGTTTTCGAAGCCAGCCCGGCATCAGTTCCAAATCACCTTCGGCACGCCCTCGTTGTCGGAAGAGCATAAGTCCGTACTGCGAAACAGCTAAATGCCCAACTTGCCACGCGATATGAGAGTTGCCTCCGCTCGGAATGATGGACCAAAGTTCCTCCGGCGTATTTTCCAAAAGCCCGAGGGTATACCTGCGCGCAAAATCAACTTGCCCTAGCACTGCATCACGCATCGCGAGAACGTTTTCGTGAGATAAGACTGGCGTGGGAGATATGATGTGATCCATTTTCAATTCCAATGGTGACTCCGAACAATGCCATGCAAATAGATCGAACGTTGCATGTTTGGTCAACGGCTTTGTGGGGATGTCCGGCTGAGGCACCGGGCCTACGTCTACTTGCTTGGATTGCTTCGCAGCGTGACAATACGAACCGTCCGGGCAGGTTGCATTGCTCGCTTGAAAATGACCTCGCACCAAAAGTTTTGCAAAAACGTGTCAAACGCGCCATCAGGAAAACCGGCCAAGAGCATTGGAGATTTGTTGCGCGAATTTCGCGAACATCGAGACCAAATGCGGAGTGAGCTGAGCAAGATGATCGTCGGTCAAGACGAAGTCATCGAACAACTATTTGCTGCCATTTTCACGAAGGGACATTGCCTGCTCGAAGGGGTGCCGGGCCTTGCAAAGACTCTCATGGTGTCCTCCCTGGCCAAAATCCTAGACGTCCATTTCAAACGTATTCAGTTCACGCCAGACCTAATGCCTTCGGACATAACCGGTACGAACGTGCTCGAGGAAGACTCGCAGGGCAAGCGTGAATTCCGGTTTGTCGAGGGTCCGATCTTTACCAACATCCTGCTTGCCGACGAAATCAATCGAACGCCACCGAAGACTCAAGCCGCATTATTGCAAGCGATGCAGGAGCGTGAAATCACTGTCGGCAGGAACACCTACCAACTGCCCGAACCGTTCTTCGCAATCGCGACTCAGAATCCGATCGAGCAAGAGGGAACTTATCCACTCCCTGAAGCCCAGCTCGACCGCTTTATGTTCAATATCAAGGTCGGGTACCCAAGCGCTGAGGAAGAAGAGAAGATCTTAACGTCGACAACGCGCAGCGAACGCCCGGAAGTGAGCAAGATCCTTTCGGCCCGAGCGATTATGAATATCCAAAAACTCGTGATGAGCGTAGCCGTCAGCCCATTCATAGTGAAGTATGTCGTGGCCTTGGTTCGCGCGACTCGCCCAAGTGAACCAGATGCGCCCGAAGTCGTACGCGAGCTCCTAGATTTCGGAGCCGGACCTCGAGCGGGCCAGTTCCTCATACTCGCCGGCAAGGCTATCGCAGCCATGGACGGTCGATTTAGTGTCGGCATCGAAGACATTCGCAAAATTGCAATCCCCGTGCTACGACACCGCTTGAGCACCAATTTCCAAGCACAGGCCGAGGGCATGACTACGGACAAGATCGTAACACGCTTGCTCAAAGACATTAAGGAACCAAGCGTTCCAAAATACGGTGGCATCGACGTAAAGTAACCATAACGATTTCCGCCTTCGGTTTTTTGTGGGCGAGTCGCTCTGCGACTCGCGCTAACGAATGAAATTGAAGGCGGTAACCAAATGGCACTCACATAGAGCCGCAACGCGCAAGCGTGCGGGCCGGAAGTCAAGTAATCACTCGCGATCCGGCCCTCATGCTAGCGCAATGAGGCTCAAAATTTGCAAAGTGAGTACCTCTCGCCTTATCATATCCCCGTGTAGTTGAATGGCGTTATCTTGACCAGCTCCGCTTTGATCTCGTCCGAGACGTTGAGCGAGAGGATGAATTGAGACATGGTGCTAGCGTTGATGCCTTCATTGGTTCGCGTCAATCCTTTGAGCGCTTCGTACGGCTCCGGGTATCCTTCGCGGCGAAGAACGGTTTGTATCGCTTCCGCAACGACCGCCCAATTCGCTTCGAGATCGGCATGAATAGCTGCCTCGTTAAGTATTAGCTTGCCCAAGCCTTTCAAAATGGAGTTACATGCAATCAAGGTGTGAGCGATTGGCACACCGATATTGCGTAGGACAGTCGAGTCGGATAGGTCCCTTTGCAATCGCGAGATGGGGAGTTTTGCGCTGAAGTGTTCGAACAGTGCGTTGGCGATTCCTAGGTTGCCTTCGGCATTCTCAAAGTCGATCGGGTTGACCTTGTGAGGCATGGCTGATGAGCCAACTTCGCCAGCTTTGATCTGTTGCCGAAAGTAATTCATCGAAATGTAGGTCCAGAAATCTCGACAAAGATCGATTAGGATTGTGTTGATTCGTTTTAGGCTATCGAAGTAAGCCGCTAGGTTATCGTAATGCTCAATCTGCGTGGTGGGACTTGAACGCTGTAGCCCGAGCGATGCGACAAATTGATCGCCAAAAGCGTTCCAGTCATGCTCAGGGTACGCGACATGATGGGCGTTGAAATTGCCTGTTGCGCCCCCGAACTTGGCCGAAAAAGGGATCTGGTCGAGTAGTCGTTGCTGTTGCTGGATGCGTTCGTAGAAGACTCGTATTTCCTTGCCCAGTCGCGTAGGCGAGGCCGGCTGGCCATGTGTTCTAGCGAGCATCGGAACAGATTCCCAATCGACTGCCATGGTCTTTAATTTATCGGTAACCTTGGTCAATGTCGGTAAGAGTATCGCGACATGCGCTTCCTTGACTAAGAGTGGAGTCGCAGTGTTATTGATGTCTTGCGAGGTGAGTCCGAAGTGTACGAATTCCTTCACGTCGGCGAGCCCGAGTTGATCGAGTTTCTTCTTCATGAAGTACTCGACGGCTTTGACGTCGTGGTTCGTTGTGCGTTCGATCTCTTTAACACTCACCGCATCGGATTCGGAGAATCCTTCGAATATGCTTTTTCGAAGGGTTGGATATTGACTCGGCGAAACGCTCTTCAATTGCGGCAAGTTCAAGTTGCAAAGCGCGATCAGATACTCGGTCTCGATTCGGAGGCGATATCGAATGAGGGCCGCTTCCGAGAAATAGATTGCAAGTTCCGAGGTCTGTTGGGAGTAGCGGCCATCGATTGGCGAAACAGCCCAAAGCGCATTCTGAGTCATGTAGATTGGCAGCTGAAAGAGGAACGAATTGGCGGAGAATCAAGCAATCTAGCTGTTTTTTGATGGATTGAAAATTGCTGTAGACGTCAAGTTAAGAATTCTGCGACGATCACCATGTTGTTGGATTAGAAAACAGGGAACGTCTGCGATGAGGTTGCGATCGTGTGGATTCGGCGAATACTAGTGATTCTGGGCATTTCTGTTGGCTTGGGTGTTTGGTCCGGATGTGCAAACCGCAGTGCCTACAACCCATACCCTCAACCATACCCGCAACAATATCCTCAGCAATATCAGGCCTATCCCTACACGGGACAGCCCGGGCAACAAATCCAAGCGAGTCCATTAGTCGGTTCCCCGCCAATCGGTACGCCTCAAATGGGTGCGCCGCAGTATGGTTTACCTCCTGTCGGCTATGGCCAGGGCCAGCCTCCGATCTACCAGCAACCAAGCCTGCCATACATGCAACCGGGCCAGCAATTTCAGCAACCGGGCCAGCAATTCCAGCAACCGGGCCAGCCGTTTTTAGGGAGATAACTAAGCACCTGCACATCTTGTCTATCAATGTTCATTTGTTTTGTTCGAAAACTAATGCGTATGTGCTTAGGACCGTTCGATAAATAGCTGTCCAATTTGAAACGTGGCGTAAGCTTCCAGCTTGCGTTTTTCTCCTCGCAAGCTGGAAGCTTACGCCACTTATTGAACGAACGGCCCTTAGCTCCAGTTGCACAAGCCATCTATGTAAGCTGCAGATCCATCGCGTACCCATCCATCCAACTGCGCTGGATCCTTCATTTGTTGGCCTCGCATGGTATCCACTGCAATGTACTCGCATGCGATGTCGGAAAGGGTACTCATGTCTCCCCACAGTTTTTCGAACTGAGTGATCGGAAAGACATCTTCTTGCCCAAGCCCCCAACGTTTCTTGACATCCTTGATCGTGATGTAAGTTGGCAATTTCGCCGCCATCGTCCGAACTGATTTATCAACCTGTTCCGCGCTGGCAAGTTTGCCACGATTTAGTTGAAACGCAGTTAAAAGCTGATCGATATCGATCCAGGTTGTCATCGAAGAATAGAAAGTCAACCCAAATTCGTCACGTTCATTTGGCATGGCCATTCCCTCAAGTAGTCGACGTTTGCCATCGACGACTGCCAACCCGCCGCCTCGATCCTCTATTCGACGTCCAACCACCTCGAAACTCAAGCACGCCCCCGACTCGATGTGTTTGCTCAGGATCAGAGGATCTAAATTTGCGCCCAACGTGTCGATGTTGTGCAACAGTAAGTATTTGAGCGATGGCCTTTCCGATAGCATCCGATGTAGCAAGCCGTTGCGCATCATGTTGGGGATTTCGTACCAGTGTCCAACCGGATGCATGCATTGTTGCGGTAAGTTGTCCAAGTAGTCGCTGGCTTCGCCGGCGGACTTGGCCCAGCCCATGATCGCCGCTTGACCGCTCTCCCGCACTTTTTGCTGCTGTTCATCTAGCACTTGATGGGGCATTTCCTCCCAGTAGAACTTGAGGTCGCGAGAGGTGGGAATGGTTCGTAGTCCAACGGACATGCCTTTGGAGAGATATACCGGTCCGTCGTAACCGTAGTTGGCAACGCTAGCCAAGTGCGCTTCCGTTGGCTCGTGGGTCATGTAACCAGTCGTGAAAACATGCGGAATCTGGCACTGGAATTGCTGCGATGTGAATCGACTTTTGGCCAAGTGCACTTCGATAAAGCTTCGATGTTCGCCCGAAAATTTAGCGAAGGGATGCAGTCCTTTTACGACGCCGGCACCGCCGGTCCATCGGGAACCAACGCCAGCCGCCAATGTCACTACGGCAACTTGGCCCGCTTCCAGCGCCCGCACTCCTCGCTTCGCTTCGCCCGCGTTGCGAACGAAGGTCCTCCGACGATCTCTTAGGTCGATAATGTCGTCCGGCGAAACATCTTGAACAACCGCTTGTGGCGGCAATCGATTTTCTGAGAGTCCAATTCGGCCTGAAAGCAATTCTGCTCGTATCTGTTCGTGCTGTGCTCGGTCAAAACCGTTCGCTTTCAAGAACGCGAGCAATTGCGATTTGGAGTCGGTTTCGGTTTGAGCTTGAGGCAATAGCCGATCGAGCAGCCATCGGGCGCGACCGTCACCCTCGCGACAAGAGCGATTCAATCGCATCAACTCTCGTTGCGATTGCTCACTGAGGTCGCGGATGTCTTGCCGAATTAGCTTCGGAGCTACAATTGCATAATACCCGTCTGGCATGGACGCATCCTCACCGCGAAGCATATCGCACCACGAACCACGATCGTTGATGGCGAAATCGTAAACGACAGGGTCCATGGCGAATGGCAATCGCGTTTGCATCTCGCGTTTTGTTTTCACTAGAGCTTCGAGCAACCATTTGCGAGCCGTCACCTGTATGGATGGGTCAAAGAAGAAACCCATCCCGCCACCGGACATGCCACCAAGCATGAGGAATCCCCAGAATTGATCGCCCCAACGGTCGCGACTTTGTTCGATCATCGAGTCCGTGAATCGGTTCGTGCACCAGGGGATGATTGTCTGTAGCGGACCGGTGAAGTTTTCCGTCGTTAATTGCGCAACACGACGAATGTCACCATTCTCCAAGGCGTCCACAATCAATTCGAAAATGCGCTGAGCGTCGAGCCGGGCAAGCCATTCCTTTTCTGCGCGGACCAGGTATTTTTCTGTAACCATTTCGAGTATGGGGCCAACGTTCTGCGCCATTCCACCGTAAATGAGCACGAGGCTATTTTGTAATGCAAGTCGAGCATTATCAGAAATGCGATCAGCTCCCAGAATCGTGTGGTTCGGCAGCAATCGTCCACGGCTAATTCCCGCTTCGAGATCGTTTGGGCCAGCCAGCAAACCTTCAATACTTTTGATACCGGGCCAAACTCCGCCTGAGTCCTGCCAGCCACCGCCTGATCCCCCAAGCCACTCGCCGAGGATGGCTCGGGCAGTGATTAACTGCTGGTCAATCAGCTCCAATCCCCCTTCGAGACTTGAGACCTGACCTGTTGCTCGCATTAGGACTGCGATCAAACTTCCTAACAAGTTGGTCGAGACTGCGAGTCTGGAGCCTTTCGGAATATCATTAACCTTGCTAACCAGCTCTAACCCCAAACCTTCTTTACCGATAAGTGTTGCGAGAAGCTGGGACATTTTTTGATGGCAACCCTCCATGGCCGGCGGAACCACGCCGGATGCAATCAACGCAGACTTGAGCAATCCGAGATAATCCTTAGCAAAATCAAAGACATCATCGATCTCTGTGATTTCAGCTTCCGCCCCAAGGTCCGTGCTGACTAGTCTCATAACAGGACGGTCAATCACCCGTAGATACGCTTCAACCGGCGGTCGTGGTTTATGGTCGCGTCCATAGACTCCGAGGTCAATGGAAGCGTTGAGGACACGTGCGCCCTCAGGATAGTCCATGCCTAAAAAGAATATGTCGCTCCAGCCAGAATGAGAGAAGTCCATTCGCACGCTCGTCTTTTCGCACAATATCGGATAGTCGCCGGTCTGAGCATCACTCTGGTGCAACTCTTTGTTTATTCGTAGTGGGTGTTCACTTGGATGACCGACTCGGAACATCCATTGATTGCCGCGAACCGTGCGGACACTTCGCCTCACTTGATCGGCAAGCGTTTGAATTCCCAGTTGGTGATAAGCGCGTGATAGCGCACTCGAAATAACCAGCGTAGGTCCCTGTGCCTTCTGTACCGCCAACAACTGATCGATCGCTTCCGGAAAACGTCTTTCTAGGATGTGTTGGTAGGCCTCGTAGGGTAGAAGCCCAGCCTGAGATTCGGGGAAAGTACTTGGCAAGTAAAAGCGGTAGATTGCAGAAAGAAAGAAATGAGCCCTAACGCGATGATAAAGGTTGCTCGCGCTTCGACGAAACGCATCCAGTTCCATTGCTGCATGCAACATGGATTCCGTGTCGAGTCCCAGGCATAGGGACTCCAAGGTTCGATGGCGGATCGAATCGTCCAGGGAAAGAATGGTCTCGATCCATGCGTTCGTAACGGCAATTGGTTGAGTGCTCATGGGATGCTCAAGAAGACCTTTGTGAGGCGAGCAATTCGACCATGTCACTCAAAACGCGTTCACGGTCAACACCTGATAGAGAAAGAGCAAGTTGAGTGTTGAGCAGTCCGTACTTTACTCCAATGTTGTATCGCTGCCCCTGAATTTCGCAGGCCAAATAGCGTTCGCGATTTGCAAGTTCGTTGAGTGCTTCGGCTAAGGCAATCGGCCGATTTTCGGTCGCAACCAGTCTTTCCAGTATTTCGAGAACCGTGGGTGTCAAAACATGCATTCCAAAAAAACAAAGATAAATCCCACTTCGGAAACCAGCGATGGTCAGCTCTTGTTCGGCGGTGGTAGGCGTCGGTTTTTCAATTACCCTTTTCACGTCGTAGAGTCGCTCAGTCTGGGGTAGTCGAAAACCACCGATGGCACCGAAAAAGGGCAACATAGTCTCGCGTGTGGCCTGTACGCCTGAAACGGAACAGCCCTCGGCTGTCGCGACCTCGATCAATTGTTTCACGCATCCTTTCGTGTGGGAACTCAGATAGAGGTGGTCACCCACTAGATGCAAAAAGGGCGCGTTGCCGAGAAAGGACTTTGCGCACAAAATGGCTTGACCGTACCCCGTGGGTTCTGGCTGCGTAACAAAGGTCAGTCGGTCAAGGAAGTTTCCTGCAGCCCGGCGGTAGGCTTCTTCATTGCCAGGACTGATCACTATGGCGACAGACTCGATGCCCGCCCTAGCCACTTTGCCAACGATCATTTCTAACGCAGTTTTTTCCACGCCATCTCGGTCAACCAATCGTTGTAAAGGCAAGGCGGATTGACCAGGACCAGCCGCGGTAATAAGTGCTCTGTTGATTTGCATGTTGTCAAAACAGAATCGTTCAAGGATGTTAAGACGGGAATACTTTGTAGGATAGTCGGCAATGATTGTTCTGTATACCAAATTGGGCATGGAGGTCCGCCTTCGACTGATGACTCTGCCGGATCTAACGGTCATTGCGCCGTCCCAATGGCACTGACTCTGAAATTTTGAGCCTCAATGCGCTAGCATGAGGGCCGGACTTGCAAGTGATTGCTTAACTTCCTGCCCGCACTTAGTAGCGCCAAAACCCAGAAGTTCCTTCCGGTTTTGTCAGTCAGTGGTATTCGAATCCCGCAGCCTTTTTGTGGGCGAGTCGCTCTGCGACTCGCACTAACTGATGAGATCGAACATCGAACATCTAAAATGATTCCGAGCGTTTCTAAAAAATCACAGCCTCCCAGAGCGATGGGCGTGTGAATTGTGGCTAAGATTTCTAGCGACTCACACGCCCTTCGGCTGATCATCAAATCATCCGTGGATAATCTAGCCTAATCAAATGGATGAAGAAGACAGTCGATTGCGACCGACGTGCAATATCGATACGCTAAGGATTCGGCGTCATCCCTGCGCGCATGGCCTGCTTAGAACGAAGCTACTGGAAAGCCACATGATGAAAAACATTTCGAATCTGATTGCAGTACTTGTTTTATTCTGTTTGCAGGGTGCTTCGATACAAGTTCAGGCGGATGGCGATGCCGGTCGGTTATCGCAACAGATACAGCCCTGGCTCAATCTCGTGTCTGGCCAGATGGAGCATTTCACTTTGACGGGCTCGGGCGATCCCATCATCGACGGGAAAAACCAACCGATCAAGATGAAGTTAGTTAAGTTCGACGAAGAGTCGTTCGACCTCGATTTGGAGCACGCTGAATATGCCGTACAATTGCGTCGCCGCTCGAAAGGCATGGCGTTCTGTGTTCCCAAACACAAGATCGTTTACCTCGGTTCTGGCACCATCGATTCAGTTGATCATTTGAAGCCCACCGGCATACTCAATCGATTGGTGAGCGCAGGGACCAGTGTTCGCTTTGGCACTCAACTGCTAACGGGTGCGACCGCCGACGATTTGGCGGAAACGCTGCTTTCTCTTTCGTCTCTAAGATTCTCTGAAGATAAACAAGCGTGGACAATCGATAACGCTCTCGTCCGTTTCGAACCAGACGGCCAACGAGCACATGCGGAGTTCGATGGCACAAACATAGATTTGCGATTAGGAAAAACCATTGACGAGCCAAAGGCGTTTGATGTCTGGCCGGGCATGATTTCGCATTCAATACAACGCAATGAACTTGAAAAGCAGTTGGCCCGAGGAGTTCGTCGAGCTTTGGAGGTACTGGCTCCATCTGCAATACTAACCGCACCGGTCCACCGAGCTAAAAAGTTGGAGCATGGCGAGTTGCGTTGGGTCGAAGGTCAGCGAGTCGTATTATTGCAGGGCTCACCGGTTGAAATCGGTCAGGCACATGGCAAGTTGCTCAAGCAAGAGGCAGTTCGTTGTATTGATTCGGTCATGTACGCGTTTGGGACGGCTCAAACTATTATCACTGGACGTTGGTTTCGCGACGACTTGGAATCAGCCTATGCACAGTTATCAAAACACATTCCTGAGCGGCACAAAGTCGAAACGAGAGCGCTGGCTGCAAGCCTCGAAATGAACCCTGATTTAATCGAAGCGCTGAATGTCTTTCCTGAGATGTTTCATTGCTCGGGCTTCGCATTGTTCGGCAAAGCGACCGAAGGTGGCAAGTTGTATCACGGTCGCGTGCTCGATTACATGACGACGATTGGGTTGCAGGATGCAGCCACCACATTCATCGTTGCACCCGATGGAATGATCCCCTTTGCAAACGTCGGTTACGCTGGCTTTGTGGGTAGCGTCAGCGGCATGAACGCCGAAAAGATTTCACTAGGAGAGATGGGCGGGAGAGGTGAGGGAGAATGGGATGGTGTCCCGATGGCCACCTTGATGCGGCGTGGACTCGAGGAATGTTCTTCGCTTGAGCAAGTCAAACAGCTATGGCAAAACAATCCTCGTACCTGCGAATACTATTATGTGTTTGCAGACGGCGAGGAACGATCGGCGGTGGGCGTTGCAGCCTCTCCCAAATCATTGCAGTTTGTCGCACCCGGCGAAGCCCATCCGCTGCTCGGCGATGGAATCCAAGATGCTGTTGTGATGTCGGAGGGCTCGCGATTAAAAGAGTTGCGCAAACGCATCCAAAAAGGATTTGGAACATTCAATGCTGTTTCGGCACAGTCGTTAATGTCTCGCCCAGTGGCAATGTCTTCGAATTTGCACAATGTTTTGTTTGTCCCCGAAGACGGGGTACTTTTTATTGCAAACGCCGATCACAAGCATCCCGCCGCCGATCGCCCTTACGTCAAATTGGATCTACAAGATTTACTAAAGCAGATGCCAAGGCCATTTGGCAAGGACGAGAGAATTGTGTTGTCCTCCGATTCCAGGTTCCAGGCAGTTGATTCATTGGACGTGGGTGTCGAGCAGAACGCAGATGCGAGGCAATGCCTGGACGGACTCAAATGGCAGCCAGAAAAATTTCAAGTCCAATTGCAAGCGGCCCAAAAAGGCTGCGGCGATTGGTTGGTTCGCTTTCCTAGTTCTAAACCCAGCGGCAACGCCTTGAACGACGAGGTGGCCATGGAATGGTATCAGGTTAAAGACAGATCGGGACAACCGATTGCTGCCCCAGCCGCAGTCATTGTCCACGAGTCGGGGAGCGGCATGACTGTCGGGAGAATTATTGCCAAAGCACTACGTGCCAAGGGTATTCATACCTTTATGATGCAGTTGCCTTACTATGGAGTTCGACGCGGCCCCGGCGGACGCCCAAAGAACATCAACTTGGTTGGGGCGCTGCAGCAAGGAATCGCCGACGCCCGCCGAGCCAAAGATGCTGTGTCAACCATGCCGATGGTGGACACAACCAGAATATCCTTGCAAGGAACTAGTCTCGGCGGCTTCGTGACGTCTACCACCGCCGGTCTGGATCAAGCCTATCATCGCGTTATCGTCTTTTTGGCAGGGGGAGATCTCTACAGCGTATTGATGGAAGGCAAAAAAGAATCCGCTCAAGTTCGCGAGGATTTGATGAAGAGCGGCATGACGGAAAGCGAAGTCCGAATCATGCTGAACAGCATTGAGCCCTTGCGAATAGCCCATCGCATCAATCCATCGCGAACATGGCTTTTCTCTGCCATGTACGATGATGTTGTTCCACCCAGAAATTCAAAACTATTCGCGGACGCGGCCCACTTAGAATCGTCTCATCATCTAGAGATGGAGGCCAATCATTATTCGGGCGTAATCTTCTTGCCGACCGTGACACAACAAATGTACGAAATCATGTCCGAACGATAATAGCGGTATCTTAGTCTTTCGAATATTCTTCGTCTTTCGAATATGTCGCGTCTTTTTTGTTCCGAACAACAATATCCCAAGCCCATCCGTTCGGGGCTTGCCCCCGACCAACCTGAAAGACCAAATCGCAGAACGGAACAAAACTCGCATCAACGCATTTTTCACCTACTGCTATTTGTCGCGCAGCCCCCGAACGGTCTCCCCGCTGTTTTGGCTCCGCTGATTTGGCGCAGCTGATTTGGCGCAGCTGATTTAACGTTTCTATTCGGTGGGGACCACCGAACCACCTTATCGGATAATCAATAGTTCCGATTCGGTTCTCAAAAGAATGTGCTCTTTATCTGCCGCAATAGTTGCACGCACAGCTCGACCCGTTTCAACCAATCCGAGCTTTTGAAATTCGCGACTCGCTGAGAGGACGTTAACAACCCCGTCTTGGGAAACGTTGACAAGTGTTTTTCCTAGTACTACTGGTGAACTCGAATAGTCTCCACCGATTCGATTGCTCCAGAGCGTACGACCACTCGCCAATTCTACACAAGTCACGATCCCACCTTTATCGCTCCACAAAAACAACAAACCGTCGACGGAGACCGGAGTTGGAACATACGGTGACATGGCTGGTTTGAGGTCGATAGGAAGTTCCTTATTTGAGTCGATATCATAGGCAACGATGCGATTGTCACCGCCACCGCCATTGCCCTGTGTTCCAATGAGAATGCTCCCGAGCAAAAGGGAAGATGAGCAGACTCGTAGTTTGAAACAATCATGCGACCACTTCACAGAACCATTGTTCACATCTAATGCAAACATACCTTGTCCGGTGGTACTGCAAACCAATTCGGTCTGCGATCCAACGGTTCGAATGCACGGCACACCATAGCAAACCATCCTAGTGGGTAGGGCTGTTTGCCAAACTGTTTTGCCCGACTTGCAATCCATCGCGATCATACTATCTTCGCCAGGCTCGACTCCCGGTGGCAGTTCCAATGCGTCCTGCGAGTTGAGCAAAATAACCTTACCATCGACCAACATCGGCGAGGTTCCAAAACCATGTTGAGAAACGTAGCGCCCTAAACTCCGAGTCCAAACCTCGTCCCCGGCAAGCGTCAAAGCTTTTACAACAACATTTTCAGGATCCGCCCAAGCCACGTAGAGTCGTTCCCCATCGGTGCATGGAGTTGATGAAGCGTAGGAGCTGAATTTGTGCAATTTATGCGTCGTCGACGGATACGACTTTGTCCATGCAATTGCATTCTTTGCGACGTTGACCGCCACGACGTGTCGCGTTGCATCGTCGGCATCTGCTGCCAGCAAAAACGCTTGATCACCGGACAAGACCGGCGAGCCATGTCCAGTGCCTGGCAATGCAATCGAATGGACTTGGGACTTTTTCCAAGGTATCTGAACTTGGCAATTTGCCAGGACTCCCATTCCGTTTTCGCCACGAAATCGACTCCATTTTCCATCGGCAGCGATCGGGTCTGCCCCAATCGCAACGAGACACATTCCTGTAGAAAAAAGAAGTAACGCTAAGTTTTTGTACATGGCATGGTGTCGGGTAGGAGCAATTGATCTCAATAGAGAGTGAATGCCCATTGTACCAAACAACCATGTTCTGAATCGCTTGTCATGTCGGAATCGGATCGGACGGGTCTCGATTCGGGTTGATTCCTACCTAACATGACCCTAGATCTTTGTCACGGAACCTCGACCGTTTTCCCATCGCTTGGATCCCCAAGCATTCGCAACGTGGTTTGGTCGATACCAAAAGACAAACTTTTAGTCGATCCGTCAAAAAAAACAAGGCTCATCCGGCGTTCCGGGGAGGTCTCTTTGTTTGGTCTGATCTCAGGTATCATAGCGGAATCGAGTGAACCCATGTTTTTGGGTTATTCGCGT
>JAYVPJ010000032.1:0-31699 GCA_043757445.1 Pirellula sp.
ACGCCGGATCTCCGAGGTATTCCGTCCAGTCACCGAAGTCCACGTTCGTCAAGATTGCCGTCGAGCCGCGGCCTTGACGACCGTCGACTACCTTATACAACATGCTCGGCGATTCAGGATACTCGCGACGCTCTAGCTTATCGAATCCGAATTCATCAATGATCAGCAAGTCGAACGATCGATAGTAACGAAGCGCCGATGGCAACGTCTTGGCTCCAGCGGCTCGCATCAGTTCCTCCAGCAACGTGGCGCTGGTTTCGTACCGAACTCGATGACCCAGCACACAACAAGATCGGGCAATCCCCTGTATTAAATGCGATTTTCCTAATCCCGATTGGCCCACGAACGCCAAGTTGTCCTGGCGTTTGACGAACTCGCCACTTGCCAGTTCCAGCATTGATGCTTTGTTAATCGTCTCGGCATTGAACGCCCAATCGAACGATTCCAGAGTCGCTGACGTTGGGAGCCCAGCATTCTTAATCCGACGTTCAATGGCCCGCTCAATGCTCTGACTAGCGGGCATCGCTAGGAACCGATTGAGCAACTCCCAAGGCGACATTCCACTCTCGGTCGCTTCTCGCACAAGTTCGTCAACTGCCTGAGCTGTCAGCTTGATCTTGAGCGTCTCCAGGCTTTTGAGAATCATGGCTCGGTGATCGGTCGCCGGATGTTGGATTGTCGGGTGATTGGGTTTCGTCGTTGATTTCCTGGCACTCATGCGGTGGTCTCTCTGTAGTTGTCTCGGGTGAGGTTATCTCCGGAGGTGTAATTTCCGGTGGTGTCTCCTTCTTGCCGTAGAGCAAGTCTTGATACACTTGGCTATGGCGAGGTGGGATCGGCTTTGAATCGGTAAGCTTGTTAATTGTCTCCTGCTCGCTTTCGCTTAACTGTTGCCACGACGGTTTGGGTGTACCCTGATGGACAAAAAAAAGGGGTCAGGTCTATTTATCGCAAAAGAGACCTGACCCCTTTGCGTTTCTCCAGTTTGTGCAGCTAGCCTTTGGCTGGTAATGGCAGCAAAAATCAGCGGCATAAGTATGACCGGCGATAAAAGCCGAGCATTAAAATTCCTCGGGTTTTGCCACCAAAGACGATGCGTTTTGTACTCCTCCGAAATTTGAGCTCTTCTATGAAATGTCGACTAAATTAGGGCCAAGCAACTCGAACCTGGGCTCGATTCCCAATGCTAGCGAGTTGGCTGGCTGCATGAAACCGTTTTCACGTTGTGGGGCACCTGTAGCGTTGCTTACCGTAAGCGCACCTAACTCTATGGAAGTAGAGGCTACCATCCGGCAGTCACTTCGTTGGGGTCAGGTTTGTTACTTCGTTGGGGTCAGGTTGGGTTTTCGGCTTTCTGGGGCTGAGCGGCCCTTCGGTAGTGGCACTATCGAAGGGCCGGGCACCTATCAAAGGGCCGCTGCGATAGCAAAATGCATGCCCCTCGAAATTGTGACACCTTTGTTCTTCCCCCTTTATTCGTCCGATGGGCGAACAAACAGATTGCCAACTCACCAAAGTACAAACAGAAGTTTGAGGCCTTGAGGAAGAAACTCACGAAAACCGAAAACCAAGCCTGACCCCAGCTGACCCCAGCCTACTATATTATTTGCGGCCGACGGGTTTGAATGGAGTATCGCGAACGGATGGTAGTATATCCTTTGCTGGCTGCCCTCCGGGTTGATTTTGACGAGGAGTTGCCGGGGCGCCTGCCCCCTGCATGTGTTGTGGCAAGGCACCTTCTACGTTAACGATTTGTACCGTCATCTCTCCTGTCTTGAGGCGAATAGCGGCCGATCTTACCTGCAAATTGATCGGAGCAGCGTTCACTTGTGTTTTACTGATTTGAGCAGGCTGTTGTGGAGATGCTTCGATCCTAACGGTATCGCTAACGGCCGCATACTTTAATGCGCCCGCTTGAATCGTGACCTCACCTGTTTCCGTATTCGATTGCATTTGGACGCGACTGCTCGCCTCGATTTCCCATGCGGCGTTGTTGACTGCGGCGTTGTTGTTGTTCTGTGGTTGGTTCCAACTCAATCCAGATGCGTCGAAAATATCGAGTTGGTTCGAACGCAGGGTGCTTTGATTCCGCCCGAGCCGTTCTAGCGTATGAACGTTTAGCGAGTCATCCCAAGAAACAATTGGCCCAATCAAAGCTTCAATGCTGTCGTAAAAAGTCGCACGACGCTGTGCCATATTACCTTCCATTCGCCCGATAAAGCTAAGATGGATGCACTGTTTTTCATTCTCTGCGAATCGGTCGGAAATTGTGGGATTGGACGGATTAGAGGCAGGTAGGACGCCACCGATGGGATTGTTATTTCCAAGGCGTCGACTCCATATTTCACCGGGACCATGAGCCAACCACAACTGGGTGGGAACCATGATATCGAGTTGAGGCACTTTCATGTGCTCAATCGATCGACGCTGCATCTCAAGATCGGTTTGCACCGCTTGGAGGTCAACGTTTTCCTCCAATCGAATTACGGATATCTGCGACTGGCGTGGTTGATTGCCGCTATTGGCGTTTCGCAAGGAAACCGGTTGCTCCATTTCAACCGACAACTGATTCGAACGAGCTTCAACGTGCCAAAGGGTCTTAGGATCGGTTTCCATCCGACAGTTGATGGTCACACCACCACCAAATAGTGCTGTCCGGCCGTCAAAAGTCATTCGTTTACCCCACTGTACTCGAGGCGGTTCATGCCAACGAATGTTGCTGCCGTTACTTGATGGAAGCGAACGAGAAGGCGTAAACGCGTTGGATGGAACGCGACCGTTGGAGGAACTGGGCAGGCTTACAAGATTGGTGCTGGATGGACTAGCGAAGTTCTTCTGGAGTGCTTCGATGGGAATGACCAATTCACCGGGATGATCGATCCAAAATTGATTTTCGCTTTGCTTTAGTTTTAGCTCCGGTGCGACAACCCAACCGCTTCCAACTGCGACCTTGGCTGGCTGCCCTACGATCGTGATATCACTGGTATCATTTTGTGTTTGGCTTAGTTGCAGTTGATCTCCAGTCGCGGTGAATGGCCAGGGGGAATCATCGGATAATTGACTTTTGGTCAGAGCGAAGCTGCCATCCAGAATGAGGTCCTCGATCCGGCTCTGGCTGCCGATCCTTGAAACTTTGGCTCGCATGGTTTTAGCGGTGACGATCATGGGTGACACCGGATTGGCTGCTAATAAACCGCCGGTGCGCGCAGGGACCGTCGGAGAAACCGGTTGTTTCAAAGGTGGGGCCGCCATCCCGGTCGATGGCAACAGATTTAGGTTCGCCGTCGGTTTGTCGTCTGCGTTGTTCACCATACTGATTGGCAAGGCTGCGACTCGTGATTCCATCCCCGAGACTCGGTTTGGTGTAGAGTTAGCCACCGCCGAGACCCGCGTATCGAATGAAGCACTTTTGCTCGATTGCTCGTAAACAAACCAAACTTGCATTTTTTCAACGCTAGCTCGCAGCGAAGGAGAATCGACATCGACCTTGCCATCCGCCATCATTCGATCAGGAAGCGACTTAGGTACGTTTCCGTCTGGATACTGAGGCGCAAGTTGCGCCGCGAGTTTGGTTGTCACGGGTGTTAGCCAAAGGTAGAGTTGCTCCGATCGAAATCTTCCGTGAGCGGGACTACTGATGTTAGCGCTCCCTTTGATATCGACTACGTCTTTGTCGAGATCGTTTGGGTCGGGGCGCACAATGAGCCGCTCGCCCCACGATAGTTTCCAGGCATCTCCTTGGTTATCGATTTGTGCGCGACCAGCCCCATAGGCCTGCAGTGCACCGACTCGGTTTTCGGTTGAAGCCGATGTTGATTTGCCAGGTTCGTCGATGGCATTGGCCAATGCGCTGGCGCTTTGATAGTGTACCTCAGGCGACCAAACTTGAACGGACTCTCGTCTCAAATAAGCTGGGGTCATCTCACGAGCGTTATTAACTGGAAGCCGGTTGCTAAGGGTGACCATGCCATTCATGAAGTCCATGACCAAATGTTGTCCGGTAGCCTCCGCTTGCATGCCTGGAGCGTTTAGTTTTAACCAGCCAGAGTGATCGCTCGTATTCTTGCCGGCTGCCCCAAACGCCCAAAGTCGTTCAACTGTCCAATTGGAACCTGACGAATCAGTAGTACCTGCGGAGGGCGTTTGTTTTCCTCGCCAACCAACCTGCATCCGCAGTTCATTACAATCGAAGGTGTCTATCGGAAGCCCTTGCACGATGTGTTCCATCTGAACGCCCTTTTTGAGCGTCGCTAGCGATTGATGAAAATCAAATTCAAATGAACCACCGCATTTCAGAGTTGCATAGGCAGCTCGTTTTAAACTGTCCGCCACGTCTTTGCGAGGCCACAAGCCGCCTGGCTCCAGCCCAACGTGGACGCGTTCGACGTAAGTCAGCTCGAGTCGATCAAGGCCATTGAACGGTGAATTGTTTCGGACGAGTGGCTTCTCTGCAGTCAATAAGTCCTTGTCCAAATAGATCTGCAGATCGCTCCCTTCGACGACGGAGTTTCCGAGTTGGAGCCTGATTTGCTGATTTGTCCAGATTTGACGTTTGTTGATACGTACGTCTCTCGCATTGATGAGCATTCCGTTGTTCTTGGACGCATCATCGGGCGGTGAAAAGATAGAAATCTCTCCAAGAAGTTGGCCGCTTACGATGGGAGGCAATTCTTGTGTCCAGTCGACAGCCGTTTTGAATTCGATCTTGGCTCCTTCATTGTTTTTGATGAGAACGGCCCGCTTCGAAGTGCCGGAATTGCGTTGTGGAAGGAGGATCGTAACCGGCTTTAAGAGCCAATGCTTGTCGGAGATTTGCTCGCGCGTTTGAAAGAGCAGAATGGAAGTCTCGGTAGTGACGACGCGAGGCGGATTTTTCTTGTCGCGTTGCCACTCACCCTCTTGGAAAAAATCAGTCCACCAATCGTCGCTAGTCGGGATTGCTGGTGTAACCCAATGACTTACTTCCTTAATGGACTTGGGCTCCAAGATGGGGACAATGGCCGCGTGGTACAACGCAAACGCCACCAACAATGGAATCAAGATTTTAAGATAGTCGCGTAGGAAGATCATGAGAGTCGATTGGGAACGAAGTCCTCCCATTGGCCCTTCGCTTTCAGTAACCGTTCGATCAATTCGCGAACAGCACCTCGTCCCCCTGCAGCGTTCATCGTCCAACGTGCGGCTTGTTTGACTTCCGTGGCGCCGTCGGCGACTGTCGCACTGAGGCCGACTTCATACATGACAGATAGATCCGGGAGGTCATCTCCAATGTAGCAAACTTCATTCATGGAAAATCCTGCTTGCTGGATCATCTCACGGGCGGCCATCAGTTTCTCAGCAAATCCCTGACGCACCAAAGTAATACCTAATTCTGCCGCACGAAGTTTGACAATTTGCGAATTGCGTGCCGTTAGCAATCCGAATTGAAAGCCTGCTTTCCGCCAAATTTTGATCGCATGCCCATCGCGAACATGAAAGGACTTGCTTTCGACTCCGGCATTGTCAATGGTAATTAGGCCATCCGTCAGGACGCCATCGACGTCCGAGATGATGAGTTTGATCGGTTTTGCAGTTTCCGAATCGCGAGGTGCCACTTAATATTCTCTCCATTAAAGCTCGGGACCGAATAGACGAAGCGTCGATGGTCCATCGTGCCAATCGATTTGGTTTTCTTCTCCGAAAAAGTCCGAAGTTGCTTCGCTATCGTGCCGTTGCAATTCATTCGCCGCGGCATGCTCCATTCCGAGTACGTCAGTAATATCGATCATTCCCAGGGGTTTGTCATGCGTGTCCACGACAGGCAACTCACTTATTTTGTGTTGTACCATGATATCGATCGCGTCGGTTAGTTTGGCTCCAACATGAATGGCTGAAAAGGATCGCGTCATTAAGTCTGCAACCGATTTGTCCAAATCACACTCGCGGCGTTGTTCTAGCAGACGAGCCAAATCGCTATCGGTAAAGATCCCTTCGAGTCGGCCATTCGAGTCGACGAGCATGACCGCTCCGCTTCGGCGGCCTGGACGAGAAACCTCGACCAACATTTTTCGGACGGTCGATTGCGTGGATGCGATTCGGCATTCAACTGTTGGACGCATGATGTCATCCACGAGCGCTAGTTTGCGGCCAAGGGAACCGCCAGGATGCAATTCAGCGAAGTCCTGAACGCGGAAATCTCTCGCCTCGCTCACGACCAGCGCCAATGCATCTCCCATTGCTAACATAGCTGTTGTGCTAGTGCTCGGAGCCAAGTTGTGTAGGCAAGCTTCGCGGCATGGAGGCAAAACCAACACGATATCCGCTGCCCGAGCGAGCGGGCTATTTGCCCCGCTCGTAATCGCGATTAGTCCCGCGGCTCTACGTACCATGAACGGTAGAATCCGAACGATTTCTTCGGTGGCACCACTATTGGAAAGCATCAACACGACATCGGTAGGTCCAATGCGGCCAAGATCCCCATGCACTGCCTCTGCCGGATGTAGAAAGTGAGCTCGTGTTCCGGTTGACGCAAAAGTGGCCGCCAATTTCCTACCGATTAATCCCGCTTTCCCGATCCCACAAACGATGAGGCTGCCTCGCATGCTCAAAAGTTTATCCACCGCAATCAGGAAGTCCTCGTCGAGAGAATCAGCCAGTGAATGAATGGATTGGGCCGCTGTTTGAAGTATTTCGGAGCCTCGTGCAAGCCTCTTTCGTTTGGCGGTCGCGCTGGCGCCGTTTCGACGGGCTGGTTGTCGCATGTTCATTGCCGTCCTTGGCTGAATGAGTTTCGAAGTAACAGAAGCCATCGCGATTCGATACCCGAACTCCTCGACCGCCTCTCAACTGGCCAGACTAGCATAATTAGGCTCTGTGAGACAACACCGATGCGAACCTTCGCTAGCAAAGCTCGACTTGCCGGCCCCTTTCGATTACGAGCATGAGCACCGTCCTTCGAACTGAGCACGAGCACGAAACACAACGCTTTTCAATTGATATTGAATCAAGATGTGGGTAATGATGAGCCTACCGCATGACAGGCTGTGTTTTTTTGAATCTGAAGAAAGTACCCATCACGCTCCGCGTGATGTTGCCTGAAAAACCAAAGGTTTTTGAACTGCGAAAATCACGCGGAGCGTGATTGGAACTTTAAAATCACAGCCTCTGAGCGTGCCACCCCGTCGAGTAGGTACTTTGCAAACTGCCGCTCGCCTAAGCGACGGCTTTGATCGTCAACCTATGTCGCCTGCGAAGTTCGGGTGAAACAACTTACGTGACCGATTGGTCTGGTCGGGGCGCCAGCAATACGATTCCGAATCGATCTCGAATGTCAGGCCATAATGCAATTTTACCTAGAACCCGTATCTGCCATGTAAAAGCGTTGTTTGAAGACTGGAAGGAGTGCATCGTCGAAAGAGGAATTGCTACCAATTCGAAACCCTGTCCGATGAATTCAGATGAGTTGCTATCGAGGATTGTTTTTTGAAAAAAGGGTTTCTCTTCGGTTCTTGAATTGGTTCCCTGTCGATAAGAAACTTTCTCGATGCCTTCTAGGACGATTTTGAGATGTCGTATTTTTTTAGCGTTCCCACGAAACATCCAACTGAGTTCAAACTCGCTACCTGGATAAAGGTCGCGTTGGCTGCTAGCAAGAATAGGCCTGGGATTGAAGACTTGCAACGTCGAATAAAAGGCGAATACCAATAGGGCGATTCCAATCAGAAAGAACCCAGAGAGAATCACCATGGGGAACCAGTTTCGGTTCTGGAAAAAGCCCATGAAAATCAACGCAACAATTCCAGTCCAGCAAATTCCAGCAATCCATAATCCGATCGCTACCGCGACGCGCGATTCCGCGGCCTGAATTACTAATGGCTCATCCGGTTCGCCCGATTCAATTGGGCAAGTTCCATTTGCCATAGCACGTTTCAGATTTTTCTCAGAATGAGTCACCCCTCCAAAGCCCTGCATCCAAAGTCCGGCAAAATGCCCAAAGCCCATTATCGCGCCAATGCCCGCTGCAATCGAATAATATAGAAATGTCGACCCGTTCGGTGGATTGAGCGTCCGAACAAGAACTGCTTCTCGAGGATCGGAGCGAGCAACCAGGCATTCATATTGGCCGTCAGCCTGGAATGCACCCGCGGCTTTCCTGGCCATATCCGCGTCCACTGTCCCTTTCGCTCCGAACCAAAAGCGATTCGACGAATAGGCCTTCCCTTCGCGTTGGTATGTAAATGCGACGGTTGGGGTATACAGTCGAGTGTTTCCCTTGAGTGGCGTGTCTTCTACCTGGATCGTAGTTACCGTACACGGAATGGATTCCCATGTCTGCGAGCTTCGGAATTGAAGATAATGCTGAAACCAATTCGTATAAACGCCATAGAGTCCCCCAAAGAAGAGTGCGCCTGCGATGACGATCCCAATCATCGTGGAAGCGGCAGATCCCCTGGCACTGTTCGTTGTCATCTTTTGGTATCCAGTTCATTGCTTTATGCAGAAGTCAAAGATTATTGTAAAATGTTTTTTCGCTCTACGGCGAGCGGTGGGAGTTGGTTAACCGTAGCTTGGGCCCCTGGCCCGAGTTTCGCACGGCCCAGGGGGCCATGCTACTGGTAGATTTCAGCCTGCCGCTCGCCTAGGTAGAATGCCGCTGCCGCCCCCATGCCGATCAAGCGAACGAAACGTGACCGCTGTTTAGCGATTGGCCATGAAACGTGGGCTAAGCGAGCATGGTTCAATGATTTTTTTACCGCTATCCAACCTTAGTCATCGTACTCGATTTTTATGCGAATAACCTCAGTAGCTTTCTTGTTCGTCCTCGGTTGGTGCTTACCGACGTTCGCTGCTAAGCCAGTCGGCATTCGGGTTTTTCCTGAAAATATCGATCTGACAGGCGAAAAAAGCAGTCAATGCTTGACCATCCAAACCGTGCTAAGCGATGGAACGACTGGCTCCATGGTATTGTCGAAACCTACTTTTCGATTGCTGGATGCAACGCTCGTTTCGCTAGAATGCATCGAACCTGGTTTCTGCAAGTTGACGGCAAAACGTTCAGGCTCCACTCAGCTGGCGATCGAGTGCAAACTGTCGGACGGCGAGACAGTGCATGCACTCGCAAACATCGTTTGTCGCAATGTTGAAAAGGCGATTGAAGTCGAGTTTAGCAATCACATTCAAGCCGTATTGGCGCGAAATAGCTGCAACATGGGTGCTTGCCATGGTGCACTGGCGGGCAAGGGTGGCTTTAAGTTGTCGCTGCGAGGCTACGACCCGGTCACGGACCATTTCAACATCACGCGTCAAGATGGCGGTCGGCGAATCGAGTTTGCTTCGGCAGCGAGTTCGTTGTTCCTAGCGAAACCAAGTGGGATGATTGACCACAAAGGTGGTTTGAGGTTGCCGGCGGATTCAGACGACTACGCTATGATTGCAAATTGGATTGCAAAGGGGGCTGTTGGTCCCAAAGCGATGGAACCAACGTTAGTTCGATTGGAGATTTTGCCGGCCAACGTGCGATTGGAACGAGGAGATAGTCAACAAATATCGGTTCGGGCCCACTACAACAACGGTCGCATTGAGGATATCACTCGATGGGCAAAATTCACTTCTACAGACGAATCGGTTGCAACCGTCGATGAATTTGGACTAGCCAAAGTACTTGGCCCTGGAGAAGGTGCCGTAAATGCATGGTTTGCTAGCCGAATCATCTCGTCTCGCCTTAGTGTTCCATTCAGCACCCATGATAGTCCTTCCAACAAGAACACAACTTTTGGTAATTTCATCGACGAACAAATTGCGGCGCAACTCGCCACCCTATCTTTGGATTCGTCGGACCGTACGACCGACAGTGAATTCATTCGAAGGTCAGCCCTCGATGTCACCGGAACATTGCCGAGCGAAGAGCAGGTTGTCGCATTTTTGCAAGACAACTCACCCGACAAACGGAGCCGATGGATCGATTCGCTATTGGAGAGTCCAGAATACGTAGACTATTGGACCTATCGCTGGTCTGACTTGCTTATGCTCAATAGCAACTTGTTACGGGCAGATGGAATCAAATCTTACTACCAATGGATTCGAGGCCACGTCCAAAAGAACACTCCATGGGATCAATTTACTCGTGAAATTTTAACGGCTCGCGGCGAAGCGTTGGAGAATGGCGCTACAAATTTTTATGCCATCAACCAAGATCCGGAAAGCATGACGGAAAACGCATGCCAAGCGTTTTTAGGGCTTTCTATTGGCTGTGCAAAATGCCATAACCATCCCCTTGAAAAATGGACGAACGATCAGTATTACGCGATGGCCAATCTATTCGCAAGAGTGCGTGCCAAGGGTTGGGGGGGCGAAACTCGCGATGGTGACTCTGCCCGTACCGTATTCGTTTTGGACCGAGGTGATTTGATTCAACCACTTCGTGGCAAGCCGCAATCGCCGGCCCCATTGGACGCAGATCCCTTAGATTTCAACTCAACGGTCGACCGGCGAGAATACCTAGCCGATTGGTTGACCTCCCCTGACAATCCCTACTTCACTCGCGCGATCGTTAACCGTGTTTGGGCGGCCTACTTTGGCATCGGAATCGTGAACGCGGTAGATGATCTCCGATTCAGTAATCCAGCTAGCAACCCAGCTTTGATGCAAGGGCTTTGTACTCATTTAGTTGAATACAAATACGATCTGAAGGAACTGATGCGAGTTATCTTAAACTCGGAATCCTATCAGCGCAGCAGCAAGACCACCGCTCGCAACCAGGATGACAAAAAGTATTTTTCGCATTACTATCCGCGACGACTCATGGCCGAGGTAATGCACGACGCCATGGTCTCGGTATCAACGGTGCCGACCGTATTTAACAAAGTCTCGTTTTTGGGCGGGGATAAACGTGATACCAAGTTCTATTCGAAGGGGACGCGGGCGATTCAATTGTACGACTCCAGCGTTGACAATAGCTTCCTAAAAACATTCGGCCGGAACCAGCGCCGAATCACCTGCGAATGCGAACGAAGCGACGAACCCAGTGTCACTCAAGTCCTCAACCTCAATAACGGAGACACGCTCAATAACAAGCTTGGCGAGAAAGGTAGTATTGTCGACCAACTTTTGGAGACCCACAAAGCTGACTTTGCTGAGTTGGTCAAGACAGCTTTCTTGAGATGTCTGTCTCGATACCCAAACGATGCCGAGTCAACTACATTGGTTAAGGAACTATCGGATTCAAGCGACGACGATCGACGGACTGTTGTAGAGGATTTGATGTGGAGTTTGATGACCTCGCGCGAGTTCCTATTCAATCACTAAAAAAATCGCAGGCACTAAGAAAATCGCAGGGCAGGCTGCCGTCTAGCTGATATTACGCACCCGCACATAAGTTTCCGAGCCTTACTCATCGGAAGCAACTTTACACTAAATGCTCGACACAATTGGAGAAACGAACATGGATAGACAGGATTTACAGGATGATCTTCAATCCGACTTGCAGTTGGGAGAAATCACCGAGAAGATCATCGGTTGTGCGTTCGAAGTCATCAATGAGTTGGGAGTCGGGTTTCTTGAATCAGTTTATGAGAAAGCACTGGCAATCGCTCTCCAGGAAAAGGGACTCCTTGTTCAATGCCAACATCCTATCCATGTTCACTTTCGAAAATCGATTGTTGGCGAGTTCTATGCCGACCTTCTCGTTGAAGGAAAAGTTATCGTCGAGCTCAAGACTGCAAAGGCGATCGCTCCGGAGCACCAAGCCCAGACTATTAACTATCTGAAGGCGACTGGAATCGAGGTCGGCCTACTAATCAATTTTGGCAATCCGAAACTAGAGTACAAACGATTCACAAGAGAAAAGTGAATCGATTGGCGACCTTAAAACATCCTGCACATCTTGTCTATCAATGTTCATTTGTTTTGTCCGAAAAATAACGCGTACTTCTTTAGTCTATCAGATTGCACAGGCCATGGTTATGCGAGTTTATTTGTGTACAGGTGCTTATGTTCGGCTTTATACAAGTTCCACGTTAGGTGAATCTGCCCCTGGTGGTGTGCTTCGTGCCAGGCCAAAAGGATGGCTGATTCGCCAACCGTTCGCTGTACGTTGTTTGGGAAATCGGTTACGTTCGCAAGGTCGGCTGTTCGCAGAAACAACTTAAACGCTTCCAAGTTTACCCTTAGCTTTTCGCGAATGGCTTCAAGCGAAGGCACATTTGTGTCCGAAGGGGTCGAACCACCTGCAAAGGAATCGCATAACGCCAGGTCCGATGGATTGCCACCTTTGATGCGTACGTTGACGTATTTGTCGTGAGTTGCTGCGCAATGCATTGCCTGCCATGCGATATGAGCCCGTCCGATTCCTGGCCGCCAGGCTAGGACACGTTGAATTTCATGACCCGATTTTTCGATTCCGTCTAGCGATCCGACGAGTCGATCGCGAGTGAAGTCGAGCATAGACAAAATGGTATTGAGGTCAAATATGATGATTCTCTCTTGTGTGAAATGGATTGTCGCCAACAGCCACAGAATATGCCTCCATTTACGTAGTTGGGCAAGGGGGAGACGAAAAGCCATTGCGCATTGGCACGTTCAGTCCAATCGCAATCGCGTAAGCCATACGAGCCACATTCAATCGCCGACAACTCGGATTTGAATTGGGAGCGTTGTTGGGTTTCCGTCCACCTTGGCCCGTAAATGAAACAACCTAGTTTGAGTCGAAACCCAGGGGGCGGCGGTGATAAAGAACTCTCGGACTGACTGTCCATCCGGTATCAATAGGCCACTCAGCCCGATATTATCCACGTAACATCCATGTGGCAAATTGCGCCCACTGTCATCGCCTCCGAAGGAAATGTCCCCTTTGTTTTCACCTCGCACGATGACGAGATTGGCTGAAATCGTTTGTCCTGGACGTATTTCAAGTTCCGGTAGGGCAGGTGCATCTGGTCCTTGATTCTTCGCAACCACCTTCAATTGCATGAGGGGTTTGTCGCTTGCTTTCACCAAAAGTGATAGCGAGTCGCCATCGGTGATCTTGCGACTGCCTACCATGCATTGGCTTGTGATTTGAACTGTGAACTCCTTCACGGTGGCTGCCATGCCCGCTGGCATATGAAGCGAACCAATGGCTCGCATCTGTCCCGCTTGGATGGTCAAAGGTTTCTTTAAAAGGATACCTTCTGGTACTCCATCGATGGCTATTTCAATATTGCCGTCGCATCCGTCAAAACGATTGGCTGCAACTTCAAACTCCGTTCCAACCCCAGGTCGCAAGGTAACTTCTTTCTGTTCTACACGAAGTTTGTAATTCGGCATCGGATGTCGAAGCGTCAGCTTATACGTATAGTTGTCACCAGATTGTCCGCGAGTATCGCGAACGCGTATCAAGTAGCGACCATCCGACTTGGCCGTGAAAGCAATTTGGCTATCTTTGCCCGATTGGCGAGTAGCCTCATCATCGTTGGTGTAATAGATAGGAAAAACGGGCAATCCATTGGGGATAGCGGGCTCACCATCAGCCAATTCACGGACGATCCAGGCCGGCTCGTTAAGGGCATGAGTGGTTGCTGTGGTATCGAAATAAGTGAACCGATTCCCTGTGCCTGGATAGACTTTAAAACCCGAATCTGGGCCCCGAGGATATAGCCACAGTTTGACCACCTCGCCGCCAGCGTACAGCAGTTCGTTCAATTCCATATCTTCCCAACGATGCAATCGAAAATCATCGGAATTGCTTGAGTCCTTGCCGCGGAAAGTGAAGTATGTTTCTCGAACAGCTTGCAGTCGTGTTCGAACAATGGGCTCCCCTTTTTGCTCGACGATGTCAATGACGCTGTCCAATGGGGAGCCGTTTTTGCTCGCGTCGACTTGAACCACCCATGGAACACCCGCTTTTGCGTGAAAAGCGTACCAGTCGCCAGCGGATTCCCCTGCCATGTCCTCTGTTGTAAGCACAGCGTTGATTGCACAGGGGCCGGGGATTTCCTGTGCCGTTGCAAGCGAGTGCCGCCCTGGCATTTCCGCGATTTGCTTGGGCGATTCGCTTGCTTCTGGAAAGCCCGTATCGACCATCAGCGGAACTGACTTGGTGCCAACGGCGGTTTGCTTGCCCATCCATTCCGTCGCATCCACGTGCGATATCTTGCCGCCAAGGGTGCTAACGGTTAGCGTAGTCTGATTGGCGTCCCACAACAAACCGGACGGTACTTCATCGATATCTCCTATTTTTCCCAAAGGAGAAAAATTCTCCGCGTCCCAAAGCTTGATGGTCTTATCCTCGCTGGCGGTTGCAGCGAATCGACCGTCGCTGGTCATGGCAATTTGAGTAACAGATCCTTCGTGCGCGAAGGTCGAGTACAGCATCGGACTAACCGACGGCTTGTTTATGGAAAGCAATTTCCAGACGCGAACGCGACGATCCGCGCCGGCGGCCAACACTCGATTTCGCGGCGAGTCGAATCGAACTGCGTACTGTTCGGCCTCGCATTGCCCGAAAGTATCCAGTCGTTCGCCACTTTCAACACGCCATATTTTTATGGTTTCATCAGCGCTGGCAGAGGCTAGGATCTGACCAGTTATGTCGAAATCTAGATCGTAGATGGCGCCGTTGTGGCCGGTCAATTTTCGCAATAGTTTTCCATTGCTCATGCTCCAAAGCAAAATGACGCGATCGTAGCCGGCAGTCGCGAGAGTTCTTGCATCAGGGCTCAAGATCGCGGTGTAAAGCGTATCGAGATGCCCCTCGACGACGCGCACAAGGGATGGCTTGATGCGTCCATTTCGGTTTTCAATGACCGTTGCTTGCCCACCTACCCCCGGAATACCCGAAGCGATGACTGTAAATCGACCGTCATTGGTAGTTCGGATCTGTTTTATTTTTCCCACAATATCGAATGGAAGCGGCTCGCTCCATTGATCTTGTTGTTGGTAGAGTGCATTGAATCTTCCTATCAGTAGTTGCCCGTTGCCGGTCCTTCCGATGGAGGTAATTGGCAACTGTTCGTGGAACAAGGATGGAATGCTCTTTACGCTCAATCTCGACTTGAGGGGCAAAGTTTCGTCATTTCCTTTGGCACCCTGTTCAATCCATTTTTGGATGGTAGAGATTTCGGCTGAGGTAGGCTGCGGTGAATCCTCAGGTGGCATTTTGGGCTCTTGGGTTCCGAGCATTGCCTTGAGCAAGATCGATTCGGCTGGTTCCTTTGCGATCACGATTGCCCCTTTTGGCCCGCCCTTGAGTATGTTGGCCAAGGACTGCAATTGGACTTCGGATTCGTTGTCCTTGTCACTGTGACAGCCAACACAGTACTTCGTTAGGATTGGCTTGACTTCGCGTTGATACTCGACATCAATGGCGATGCCAATGCTTTGAACAGACGCCAGAAGAAACACCATTACGGCGTAAATGTGCATTTTGGCAGTGAGGCACATAGAAAAATGGATTCGAAGGCTCATCTTTTTCGATTCAAGTCTTAATGGAGAATTGGGACGATTCATTTTTGCAGTCGATAATTGCGAACGCAATCGCATTTCTGTTTTAATCGTTACCACCGGTCCATTCTCGTTGGGTTGAAAGTAGCGACCGAAAAAACGGAACTAATTTTTCGATGGTTCTCGACATTCTAGTCGGAATTGACATAGGGTTAAGATTGTCTGCTCCAAAAATTCGAGGCAGTGCCGAGCGAAGAAACATTCTCTTTTTAGCAACATCACCATCGAGGCGACGCAAATGAGTACCACTACACGAATGGCTGCGAGTTCTATTCTATTTGCACTTTTTTCCCATATGGCCATTGGTGATGAGCCGCGCATACTGCGTGTAGAAGAGGATTGGGAGTTAGTTGTGACTACCCCTGACCCATTGCAGGATTCCCCTCAGATCAGCACATGGATGAGTCCGAGCGATTCCATTGACAACGAACACTTCGGCGCCAATTTCAATCACGTTCAGAAAGATGACAATCCAGGAGGTGGGTTTCAAACCCGGGCGTTCGACGGAACTGCCATAATGGATGATCGGGTCAATTGCAATGGGATCAAGTTGGCAAGTAATGGCGAGATACTGAAATGGACCCAAGTCATGGCCATCATCGACCATGAACTTGTATTTGCAATAAAGGATGGAAAATCACAAAGCTGGGGCGATTTCGGTGGACGGGATTCGTTGGTTCGGTTTTCCTCGTCATTAAGCAATCTTAACGGATACAGTCCGAACAAATCCGCGGAGTGGTCGGGAGTTGGTTTTGCGTCCAATCGTGTCGCTTCGCTTAAGCTCGCGAAAGTTCGCTACTTCACCGATCAAGGACAAGTCATTGAAATGTCGATAAACCTATCTGTTAAGTAGGCATGCTTTTGGGTAACAAGAACGCCACCTTTTGCTCTCGAACTGATTAACTTTCTCTTCTCGTAAAGTGGATGATTATGATGAGATACTCAGGTTTCAAAGGCCACAAACGAGCCGAGCGGGCTCGTGAGGCAAAGCGTCGCAAAGGTGCGGCAATTATTTTGGCTGCTTTTTTATTGGGTGTACTGGTTAGTATGTTGGCGTTATCGATTGATATCGGCTACATAGCGGCAACCAAGGCAGAAGCGCGACGGACCGTGGATGCCGCTGCACTTGCTGGAGCTTGGCAAACTCTGGACAGCCTTCAGCAAAATCGAAATGGCGATGTTCTGATTGCAGACGTAAACAGCGCAGCCATGAACATGGCTAGTTTGAACACCGTTTGTAATTTAGCCCCAGCCTTGTCCGTAATTGGGCAAAACACAGATATTTCTATTGGGTATTTGGCAGCCCTCGACTCCAATGCGACTGTTGTTACCGATTCGAACAATCCATATCGGGCCGTTCGGGTTCGACTTCGGAAAAACGAAGCAAGTAATGGTCAAGTACCACTGTTTTTTGCGAGGTTCTTCGGGCAATCAGGCCGCGATTTGACGATCGAGTCAACCGCGGCAACTGCAATTCAAATAAAAGGATTTAACCCGCCAGCGTCGGGCGCATCGGGGTTGGATCTATTGCCGTTTGCGCTCGATGAGCAAACGTGGCTCGCTCTGTTGAACGGTAGCGGTAGCGACAGTTACAAGTTTACTTCTAGCAACTCATCGGTGACTAGCGGCAGCGACGGAATCAAAGAGGTAAATCTATACCCACAAGGCACCGGAAGTCCGGGAAACCGAGGAACTGTAGACATCGGTGGCGCTAACAATAGTACATCCGATCTTTCTCGTCAGATTGTCGACGGGATCTCATCGCAGGATCTAATCGATCTCGGAAAACCTTTGTTGCTCGGAGATAGTGGCTCGATGACCCTCAATGGCGATACTGGTATCAGCGCCGGTGTGAAGGATGACCTGGCTTCCATCATTGGTCAGACACGAATCATTCCTATTTTTTCGACCGTTACGGGAAATGGAAACAATGCAAACTATACCATCGTGCGCTGGGTTGGAATTCGCGTGATGGCCGTAAAGCTTACAGGATCGATGAGTTCCAAATATCTAATGGTTCAGCCAGCATCGGTCATTGCTCGCAATACCGTTGTTGGTGATACCAGCCGAGTTTGGAGCGACTCGATTTATTCGCCCGTTGTACTTGTAAAATAGTTTCAGCACTCTCGATTCGGTCTCAAACCATGAAATCAATTGCGAATAATCCAGAGCGAAAATTCATCAGAAACGCGATATCTAAGATGGACCGACGACGTTCCAGACGGCGAACTGGGGCCGCGTTAGTAGAATTTGCGCTCGTAGCTCCGTTGATGATCCTGTTCACCATGGGACTGATCGATATAGGGCGAATGACGATGGTAAAGCAGCTGTTAGTCACTGCATCGCGTGAAGGCGCGCGTCAAGCATCGCTTCCTGCCGCAACAGCGTCCAATGTACAAGCGGATGTGTTGCAGATGTTGAACAATTCGGGAGTAACCGGAAGCGTCGTGATTTCCCCGAGCAATTTAGCAACCGCGGCATCGGGCACAACCGTAACCGTCACGGTTTCGGCGGACGCAAACAGCGTTAGCTGGATGGGTTCGTCGATGTTTATGTCCGGCAAGAACGTTACGGCCTCCACGAGCATGCGGCGTGAAAGTCTATGAGGCGAGCGGCGGCACCTCGAAGCTGTGGCTTGGGTGGTTTTACTGGAGGTTCATAGGCTTTGGCTCCGACCAGCTGCATCTTGCATGCCTTGATTAGCCATCCACCAGTCACCCCAATCATCTCCCTGAACCAAATATTCCAATGCATGCCAAAAAAAGTAGAACAACCGCTGCGATAGCTAAAATGGTGGAGATCAATACCGTAGCCAATAACGACACCACAAACGTCAGAAGAAGACTGGCTGGACGAGAGCTAACCTTGTTACCGCGGGGAACTATTCCTCGAATCATCGTGACGACATAAGCTGGCCCCATGAAAATTGCAAAGGGGACGAGCAGTCCCCGGTCCCCGACAGCTAAGCCTACTCCGATGAGTATCGTCAGCAATACGCAGATACCGAGGAGTATTCCGAAGACTACATCCCAAGTCGACATGGGCGAAACTGCGGCCGCTTCCTTCATGGGGGCTCCTGAAACAGAGAATGGGTTGGGAGCCGACTTGTTTTCGTAGCATAGCCAACACGTGCCCTCAGGGGATTGCGATAGCGCCCCACAATGAACACAAGCTTGCGTTGCCAACACAGGTGGGATATTCATGTTATGACCTGCTTTTCATGTGGACGGCGCGTTCAAGAAACGCTTTGGCCATCCTTCGAGGTGTGCGAACGAGCTGCCCAAGTACGATCCCAGTAGAAGCCAACGAACAAAGCGTGATAGCTTGCGTCAAAACCGGCGTGTCGTGATTTGAGTCAAACCAAACAGTATCAACCGAGCCAACCAAGAGCATGTAGCACGTCATCGCCCCAAGCGTTGCAAACCAAATAAGTCCGAGGCGAAATCGAATCGATGCTAAGGCTTGCACTAAGAACAACGCCATCACCAACGGGCTATTCGGCCCATGGCTCAGCCACGCGAGCAAAGTAAGTAAGCTAAGGTCGATTCCTGTCGTGATGTACTTTAGCGATGGTGGCATGAAGCCGCCTCGCAGTGCAATCAGAACCGACATTGAAAGAAAAAGCCAAGCGATCGCCGCGAAGGTTACTTGACGATGAAAAATCCGATCTGCATCTCCAACCGATTCCAGCGTTAGGTAGTGAATGAGCTGAATCGTATAGAAGGAACCGACCAAAATGGATCGCAGTACGGCTGAACGCATTTCGCCTTCAAACTCTTGCCAACGGCTAGCAATATGCCATGACCTCGATTCAGGAGAACGCATCGATTGCGGGCCGGCTACCTGGTTTCTCATTTTGCTCTCATGGAAAGTTCGACGCTCAAACGGATGGCTGCAATTCTCGATTGTCTCGAAACCAAAGCAGGATAAGAATAGCAATCAGTACAACAGAAACCAACTGGTATATGGTTAAGTCCAACAATATTGGTGACTCGGGACGGAGCCACTCCGACAAGAATCGATAAATCAAGTAGGCGATTAAGTACGCTTTGAGCTGATTGCCAAGAAGCCATTTTTTTCGGTCCATGACCAGCAGAAACAGTGCCGCCAGGAAATGAAATCCAACTTCATACAGCTGGGTGGGGTGCCGGACGATCCCGGGCTGATCGTGTGCAATCGGAAAAGCCACTCCCCAGGGGACCGACGTCTTTCGCCCGTAGCAACATCCCGCAACAAAGCATCCGACGCGTCCAATGGCAACCGCGACCGCAACCGGTAAGGCAAACGTATCTCCCGTCCGAGCGCGAATATCAGCTATCCACTTGGTAAACTCAACGGCAGCGTAGCCTCCAACGATCCCGCCAAAGATGGTCTTGCCATCGGCGAACCAGACTGTTCCATCGTAGAAGGCATTCCAACCCTGGTCACCTAAGAATGGAATTTTCGCGCCGATCATAGAGCCAACAAAGGCAGCCACTCCAATAAGTATGCGTTGCGATCGAGTCAGGTCCAATCGTTTTTGGCGGCAATGCATAAGCCGCAACGCTGCAGTAATCGATACGACCAAGACACACGCATAAACAACTCGCCACCCAATTGTCACCAAAAGTCTCCGAGAAAAAAGAAGCTTGTAACATCGCCCACTAGCCCAACTACCACAACTAGATTTTCCATAATTGTTTTGTGGTGCTGCAGTTTGGCAAGCACGAATTGACTTGCCCATGCACCGTTGCTTGCTGCGACTGTGGTTTGATTTGGGTGTACGAAACGGGCGTACAATGGCACCCGCAGCTAACGCTGTCGGCTATCGAAGGTTGACGACAGCCGACAGCGCTACTAGCCGCGGGTGCCATTGAGGGCACACTACGCTGAACCAAACCAAGCGACGTTGCACGGAGGCATGTGGTAGTGGCCCAAGCGTCAACTAAGCACTACGGCAGAAGTCCTTTGATTCGATCGTTGTGGCAGTGTCGCTCCGCGACACTGAATTGCCGAGTCGCGGAGCGACGTCGGCTACATGTTAAGCCAAAATACTTCTTCACGCGTGCTTATGCGCAGCGATAGAGATGTTCACGAGTAGGGGGCATCCCTGAGACCCCCTTCGAAGCCTTCTTGCTTGCGACCACTTGAAAGATCTTGATCGAGCCTGCCGTGAATCCAACAGACCCGCCAGCTAGGTATGCGACCCACAATCGATAGCGTTCGGCTCCTACCAATTCAATAGCTCGTTCTTTGTTGGCCGATAAGTTTTTACACCAATGTCGGAGTGTAATTGCATAGTGATCACGCCACGACTCGACGTCATTTACTTCAAAACCCGTCTGCTCCAAAAAATCCGTTGTCATCCCAACTGGAATCAATTCTGAGCCCGGAAAAATGTACTTTAGCAGGAACCTTCGTTCAGGCCGAATACGGGAAGCAAATTTTTTGGAAGACTTCGAGCTTCGGGCAATTGCATGATTGAGCACCAAACCGCGATCGCGAAGGAGTGAGTTGATCTTTTGGAAATAGCGAGGATAGTTTGCGACCCCAATATGTTCCGACATTCCTATGCTGGAAATTTTATCATATGTCCCCTGATGGTCTGCGTAGTCGCAGATTTCAACGCTGACTTTGTCTGCTAGACCAAGTTGTTCGATTTTCAATTTGGCGTATTCGAACTGCTGCTGCGATAGCGTAATGCCATGCGATTTCGCGCCAAAATACTTAGCCGCATGGCAGATCAAACCGCCCCAGCCACATCCGATATCGAGCATCCGGTCGCCTGGTGCGAGTTGCAGCTTCCGACATATCATGTCCAATTTGTCGTGCTGCGCTTGGTCAAGTGAATTCGACCAATCCTTAAAATAGCCGCAGGTGTAAATCATTTCAGTACCGAGAAACAACTGGTAGAATTCGTTGCCGACATCGTAGTGAAACTGTATGTAGTCGGTATTTTTGCGCTTCGACTCATCGCGACCAACCATGTCGTCGCGAAAAGCCTGCTTCAAATCCGCAACATTCGTCCTTGCAAATACGAACGGAAGTGTTCGTTTAGCTATCATGACCTTGCTGATCTGTTTGAGTCGCTCCCGATTCGACTGCCGTGCTTTGAGCGCTTCAGAAAATTCGATCAAGTCGCCACCCTCGAAGTCAATATGCCCAGTTGCGTAGAGACGAACGAGCATTTCCAAAGTTGGGCGCCTCAATAGTGATCCAATGACGCCCGGGCCGGAAAGGTTTATCAGGAATTTCCCATCTGCGTGCGCCCCTAGCGGAATGATCTCTCCATCCCAAAGCCGCGCGGAGACGTTTAAGTCCAGTGGTTCCGCTACCGACCTCAACAACTCTTTAATCGATTTTAATTGTGAATCGCTGGAAAAGAACTTGATCATGCAAAACAACTCCGTTCGTAACATGAATTCGTAGCGAGCCGACCGATTTTAGACTATTGCTCGTCGTTGGCGAAGACCGAAATCGTCTCCGACAAGCTATCACTACGTTTTGTTGTCCGCGGTCTGACGATCTTAACTAGGCTCGCAAGGGAGTGATTTGTTACTTGCAAGTCGCCCTTCGCCAAAACAGATTGCCCGGCATTAAGTGTTCCGACGAAACTCCGCGGATCTCTTATTTTTCAGAAAGCTAGGATTTTTTACTCATGATTACGAACAAACATTTTGGCGTACTGTTTTCCCTATCGTTGCTTTGCATTGCAGGTTGCTCCAAAGAATCCAACAACCCGCCATCGAGCTCGTCCGCAAAGTCGATGCCAGCCAAAGCGATGAAAATAAGGCCGGGCGCAAAAGCGGCCCCGATGAGTACCGGCCCGCAGCTCTCGATCGGGGCACAATCGCCGGACTTTATATCTATGCCCTAATCCGAAGAACCGTTGCTTCTGTTAGGATCGTTCCACAGAATACTAGCAAGATTGACATCCTTAGCCCCAATACCCGACTTTACATCCTAGATTCTCTTAGGCGATCGGCAGATTGAAATCAACCGATAGCATGGCTCCGTGGGCTGTGTGACAGTTAGACCTGGGCCTCAAGCTACGGTAACGCAAATCCTACGGCTCGTGCCATATACATATTGATTTTGTGAACAGTTGGTAGTGGATCTTGTAAAAGATCCTTGCGGCATAGGATCTTTAACAAGATCCACTACCCACAAAATCGAAGTAGTTGAGGCTCTAGCCTTAAGACAAAGATTTCTAAATTCTCAATTACCAAATTCTCAATCATGTCTGCACCAAAAAAAGCTGAAGCGCCCGCCAAGAACGCAAAAGATGCACATGCACCCGTTGTAGCCGCACCAACTGGCGGTGGTCTAAAGGGCAAGCTTTTGATCGGCGTATTTGTGAGCGGCGTGATTGTTGCTGAGACCGTCATTTTCTTTTTAATGGTTCCATCCGGCGAAGAAGTTGCCGCTCTGGCTGAATCTCGACTTATTGCTGTCGCGCAAGAAATTGACGCCAAAAAATCACAAGAACATGGCCACAACGACTCGGATACTATTGTCGAATTCCCGTTTGGCGATCCCTTCAGTGTATCGTTTGTACCGCAGGGCTCAGATCACAGTTATCGAGTGGAGTTCAAGCTCTTTGGCACACTGCGCAAAATAGACGAGGAGCATTTGCAAGCATTGTATTCGGAGCGAGCGCTACGGTTTCGACACAGAATGAATTTGGAAATTAGAAATGCTTCGCTGCAAGAACTTCAAGAAAACCAACTGGGCTTGATTCAAAGACGTGTTTTAGCGACAAGTACGGAGTTACTTGGCGAAGCTGTCCTCCTCAGCGTAGGCTTTGCAGATTACCAAGTCTTGGAAGACTAGTTTGATCACTTAACACGGATGTTTCGATGTCGGATTCTAGTACAGCCGCCAATGCTGCCGCGCCCGGAACCAATTCCGGACGAACCCAATCCGATAGCGAAAACCTCTTAAATCAAGCAGAATCTGCCTTGCGCGAGGTAGAAGAATCGCTTCTCGCACCGAAGATGCAGCAGTACAGATTGGAAGAGCTGGTTGGTGCCGGTGGACCTCCCGAAAAAGTCTCAATGGATTTGCTTCGCGACGTCACACTCGATTTGAAAATCGAACTTGGCCGAACCCGAATGCATCTCGATGAAATCCTGCAGCTACGCAAGGGGTCCGTAGTAACTTTGGACAAGTTGGCTGGAGATCCAGTTGACGTCTATGTCAATGGACGGCTGGTGGCCCGTGGCGAAGTATTGGTCTTAAACGATAACTTCTGCGTTCGGGTGGCTGAACTCGTTGGCAGCGACTCGCTTCACTAGGCCCAACTCATGTTAGATGGAATACTCGTTCGACAGCCACATTGCCGATTTCGCATCGATGCCTTGCAGTGGTTGATTTGTCTGATCGGTTTTTCCGGTCTTGCAAGTGCGCAATCTAGAACGGAGTGGCCACCGTCTCAACCCGCTTCGAATGACCCGGCCTTGGTACGCACACAAGGTTTTAGCATTGCTCCATCTAGTTCCCGGAACACGCCTCAACCTATCAATCAGCCCAACGGGCAACGGTTCTTTGACGTTGGTTCCCATTCGAACGCTACCTCTCCACAATCCGCTTCTACAACTATTGAACCAACCAGATCCGCCGTGCAACCAGCAAGTTGGTCAACGGCAAACTCAGATTCGATTGGCAAATCGAAAACGAGGGTTCCGATCGAACTCAGATCTTCAGCCAAAGAGAATGCAGGAAGCCTTGAAAAACCCAATAGCACTTGGACTGCAGCTTTGTCGATGTTCCTGTCACTGGCTGTCGTATTGAGCTTCTTCCTGCTTGTGGCTTGGTTGGTAAAGAAATCACAGCCCAATTCCTTCCTGAAATTACCAGGGGATGTCGTCCAAGTAATGGGGCGTACACAGATGGCACCTCGACAGCAAATGTACGTAGTTCGATTTGGCAGCAAGTTGCTTCTGATCAGCCATCAACCTGGCCAAACGCAAACGCTAGGCGAGATCAACGACGCGGACGAAGTACAGCGGCTTGCAGGACTGTGCGAGGCCAATCATCCGGGCAGTATTTCCAATTCGTTTCGCGATGTATTAAAGCAAGTCGCGATGGGCAAATCCGATCCTGAGCTTAAGGCTAATCTGCGGCTTAACCGAGGACGCTAGCAGCGTCCGCAACGTGGCTGACGCTGCTAGCGTCAGTCGGTTTTGAAGACAACAATATCTTCCTCAAAAAATAATTGCTCAAGTCGGTTTCCGACTCTCGATCGAAACAATCGAGAGTGTCCGGGCATGAACCGAATGCGGTCCGCGGAGTCGCTCCCCGACTCGCGCTAACTGATAAATTTGAAGGCCGAAGATCTAAAATGATTCCGAGTTGCGTAACAAATCGCCCACTTTCCCCCTCGTTAAACAATTGCGTACAGTGCAACTGACCTAAGAATAGAGCTGTATTGCTTTAACGATCGCTTCCATGTCGTTGGGGACGGCGATCGCTCGGTTTGCAAACGAAGCTCGCGAAACGCCTCTGCTTCCCAGGACTTCATTAAATTTATCCTGGTCGGTCGTATGATAAGCTACCGTAGCGGTTGGATCTTTTAGCTGATGTCCCGTTAAGATGCAAACCACGCGGTCATCCATACCGATCACACCCTGTTGACGGAGCAGTTTGGCACCCGCAACGCTTGCCGCGCTAGCTGGTTCGCAACCGATTCCTCCCGCACCAACTTGCGCTTTTGCGTCCAGAATTTCTTGGTCAGTTACCTTGCGAACAACACCATCGCAAACTTCTAGAGCCCGTAGGCACTTTTTCAAATTCACTGGACGGTTGATCTCGATGGCACTCGCAATCGTGTCGGCTTTATGCTTGGCTTTGTCCATTTCATCGTAATACCAGCAAGCGATCTCCATGCGTGGTCGGCCTCGGCTCCAACGCAGATTGCGATGATTGTAAACCACATCAAGCGTGTCGGCTCCTGCAGCATTGATTACGGCCAATCGTGGCACACGTTCGATTAGCCCCAATTCCTTGAGTTCTATAAAGGCCTTGCCGAATGCACTGCTGTTTCCTAGATTTCCGCCGGGAACCACAATCCAGTCAGGTACTTCCCATCGAAGCGCTTCGAGCACTCGATACATGATTGTCTTCTGACCCTCGAGTCGAAACGGATTGATGCTGTTTACCAAGTAGATGCCAAGCTCCTTCGAGACTTCTTTGACGCGGGCCATCGCATCGTCAAAGTCACCCGAAATCTGGACGGTCAAGGCACCGTATTCAAGCGCTTGAGAGAGCTTGCCATAGGAAATTTTCCCCGAGCCGATAAAGATTACTGCCTTCATGAGTTGCGTTACCGAGCAATACATTGCAAGCGAGGCGCTGGTATTTCCCGTCGATGCACATGCGGCTCTTTTAGCGCCAACCATATGTGCGTGGGTAAATGCGGCGCTCATGCCATTGTCTTTGAACGATCCTGAGGGGTTCATGCCTTCGTACTGAAGGTATAGCTGACCTTGCCGAATTCCGACGTAACGGGCGACCGAATTGGCTTGTTGAAGCAGTGTTTGACCTTCTCCGACTGTTATGACGCGATCAGCAGGAGCGAACTGGAGAAGCTCGTGAAATCGCCAAACACCGCTAAACCGCAAAGGCTCATGACGCCGCGTCCACATCTGTTCGAAATCGCTCATCCGCTTCGGGACTTGAATACGATCCCAGTTGTAGGCAATATCCAGTAGGTCGCCGCACTTGTGACAACTGGTCAATACCTCGTCGGTACCGTGAGTCGCTCCGCAATCGACATTGATGCACTTTTGGTATGCCAAGTCGGACTTGATTGTGGTATTACCCGGCGTTAGTGCGATCGCCATAATGGTTCTAAAGGTCTATGTTTTCGTAGGAATTGGTTCAAAGCTGAAGCAAGAAATCGGCATTTTGAGATGGCCAAATCCCTCATTTTCGGAATATCCGTTAAGGTCGTCAAATGGATATTCTGCCCAGCTTGTGGAGTCTGTATAGTTTACCCCGTAATTGGACGTTTCGGAAACAAGTGTTGAAATTCCCGGTCCAACGAATCCAATCCTTCAATATCTGCGATGCCATGGACGAGCCCAACCGAACTGTTGAAACCATTGTCCGGCCTATTCCAATGAGTAGCTACTTAGTCTTTTGCTTCTTGATTTTCGCCGGAGCAGCCGCCGACTTACTTACAAAGCAGATGGTTTTTGCTTGGCGAGGACCGCCGCAGCAATTGCCCCCATGGTGGTTGATTGAGCCGTATGTTGGGATCGAGACAGCCGTCAATCAGGGAGCCTTATTCGGGATGGGGCAGGGGCAAGGCTGGTTGTTTGCAATTTTGTCCATTGTTGCGCTTGCCGGTATTTGCGTTTGGTTGTTTGCATTCAAAGCAGCCGAATCCAAATGGTTGTTGGTCGCGATGGGGTTTGTTACCGGAGGAATTCTAGGAAATCTTTACGATCGATTAGGGATCCCTGCGTTGCCCGGCGAATTAAGAGGTGGTGTTCGAGATTGGATACTATTCAAGTACCAAGAATACGTCTGGCCAAACTTCAATATCGCCGACTCGTTATTAGTAACAGGCGCAATCATGCTAGCCGTCCATTCGCTGTTTCTCAGCAACTCAATTCAAAAGCAGCCACAACTCGGGTCGCTACGTGGCTGACGCTACGTGGCTGACGCTGCTAGCGTCAGTATTTGTTGTATCTACTAAACTCCTGTACTTTACAAAAGATCGTTCGATGTTGATTGCTGAGCTGGAACAGTCTAGATCAGAAACCAACGTATCATTCGCCGGTTCCTAGGATTATCGGCAACTGAAAGTTTTGGCCATTGCGAACGATGTGTAACACCACTTGATCGCCTGTTTTTTTGGTTTCGATGACACCTAGTAGATCGTCTGACTGCTTCACTTTTTGGCCATCTATTCCCACGATCAAATCGGATTGACTGTGATCGATTACTGGGAACTCGAAAGGTATTAGACCGCGATGAACCTTTTTTCTTTCCACTCTCGAGCCCCGAATTCCTGCTTTCTCGGCTGGTCCATTCGGCGTCAAGTTGACTACCAGCAGTCCCCTTTCGGTTTCGAAGACTTGCAAAATGCCAATCGTAGGGCGCTGTACCCGTCCGGTCGCCAAAAGTTGCGGGACAACGCGACGAATGGTATTGATGGGTATAGCGAAACCAATGCCTGCGTTATCGCCACTGCGAGTGGCGATCGCGGTGTTCATTCCAATGAGCTCGCCTCGAGAATTGAGCAATGGCCCGCCAGAGTTTCCCTGGTTGAGAGCGGCATCGATTTGAATGATCGCTCGAATAGTTCGGCCGCGAGTTTTCGAAGCCATCTGGCGATTCAAGCTGGAAATAATGCCAGTGCTCATGGTCCTTTCAAGACCGAATGGATTGCCGATCGCGATGATATGCTGTCCCACCCGCAAATTGGATGAGTCACCCCAATGCACTGGAAACAAGAGCGAGTCTGGGGCGTTGATTTTCAAAACCGCAATGTCGTTATCTGGATCTTGTCCGACGAGCTCCGCCGGAAAAGAGTCTGTGTTGAAGAGCATAACGCTAATTTGCTTTGCCCCCTCAACCACATGGTAGTTGGTGAGGATGTGCCCTTGTTGGTCTATGACACTACCACTACCGCTGCCCTCGACTTCCGTCATGGTAAAGAGGGATTCTAGTCGAACCGAATTCGTAGAAATGTTCACGACGCTTCGATTTGTTCGATCGTAGACGGAAACGTTGACCGCTTCCTCGGAGGTCATGGCAACGAATCCGTCTGGAAACTGCATCCCTTGCTGAACTGGGTTTGGCCCGACAGCCCCTGGAATCCCGGCAGCCCCTGGAATCCCGGCAGCCCCTGGAATCCCGGTAGCCCCTGGAATATTGAAGGGTTGGACCGCCTGTATTCCCGCTTGGGGACCTTGGTTAATCGCTGGATTGTTTGGATTGAACGCATTTGGCTGAACACCATTTCGTTGTGGCTCGGCACTAACATGTCGCGAGAGCCTTAAATCCTGAAATCCCCATCCGATGCAAAGCCCGATCAGCAAAAGCGATGCTGCAGCAAGTGCTTTCCGTATCATAAACAGTCCTTTGTCGAAGCAAATCGTATGGTTAAGACAACCCAGCCGCTGGCCGGGACGCGTGACGAATTCGAGCCACCATGTTACCTTGATGGCTAGTTGGCTCCAAGACTGTCATTTAACCCATTTTCAAGTCGAGCACTGATGACGATTCGTACGCGTTTTGCCCCAAGCCCTACTGGTTACCTCCACATTGGAGGCGTTCGCACGGCGCTCTTCAACTACCTGCTAGCAAAACAAGCGGGTGGGCAATTCCTTCTTCGGATCGACGATACCGATCAAAACCGAAATGTGGAAGCCGCACTTCAGCCAATTTTGGATGGCTTCAAATGGCTCGGTCTCACCTGGGACGAGGGGCCTGAAGTAGGCGGTCCGTTTGTTCCCTATTTCCAGTGTCAGCGTTTGGCTGGCTATCAAGCAGCAGCGACGAAACTCTTAGAATCGGGGCATGCGTATGTCGACTTCGCGAAGCCAGAGGAGTTGGACGAACAAAAAGAGCAAGCCAAAAAAGATGGCAAAGCTTATATCTACGATCGACGCTTCATGGCCGATACACCTGAAAAGAAAGCTTCCTTTGAAGCCGAAGGTCGACCAGCGGTCGTCCGATTGAAAATGCCGCGCTCTGGCCAATGCCAGTTTCACGATATCGTACGAGGCGACTGTTCATTCGAGTGGTCGGACGAGCAAGACCATGTGGTGCAACGCGGTGATGGCACTTGCCTCTATCACCTGGCCAGCGTGGTCGACGATTTTGATTTTCAAATAACACACGTCGTACGTGCGGTCGAGCATTTGCCGAATACCCCCAGACAGATTTTTATTGCGCAGAGCCTCGGATATCCATTGCCGATTTACGCCCACTTGCCATATGTGGCTGAACCCGGCGGAACCGCCAAATTGAGCAAACGCAAGCTGGACAAGTACCTCAAGCAAAAGGACTTCGCGGCACTTTGCCAAATGGGCGACACCATCGCCAAGCGAGCTAAGCTCCAAGTCAGCGACGAGACGTTCAATCCCGTTGTCGTTGACTTTTATCGTGAAACGGGTTTTTTGCCCGGGGCAATCCTTAACTACCTATTGCTGCTTGGCTGGTCGCTCGATGATAGTACTGAACATTTTACGTTAGATGACGCAGTCAAGCATTTTACGTTGGAACGTGTCAACAAAGCGCCTGCGTCCTTTGACCCACAAAAGCTAGTCGCATTTCAAACCCGTTGGATGAACCATCTAGACCTCAAGAAGAAAGTGGCGATGGTCTTGCCGTACTTGCAAAAAGCCGGCTTGGTTGCCGATCCGCCCCCCTGCGATATTGCGGACCGCTTAGGCAAAATTGTTCAAGCGGCTGGGGATCGGATCAAAGTTGCTGGTGACATTCTGCAGTTCGATGAACTTTTCGTGACGGCGGAGAATCTGGTTACGGATCAGGAAGCTTATCAAAAGCGATTGGCAAGCGATTCGCAAGCTATTGCGGCCCTTCGCGATTTCCGAACGGTCCTTATCAACGCCGACTCACTTACCCATGATGCACTAGAACCTCAGCTCAAACTATTCGTAGAACAGCGTGGGATCAAACCAGGAGTCTGTATCAGCGCATTGCGAATTGCAGTTACCGGCAAAGCGAACGGTCTCGGTATCTTCGACTACTTCGAGATCCTAGGGAAAGAAGAAACGCTCCATCGAATCGATCGTTGCTTGACTCGATTGGATGCCAAGCAATTATAGCACGCCCTGCAAGCTAGTGAACTAATCCATTAGCTCCGAGCCGCAGGCGACGGCGCAACGATTGGATCTTCTAGTGCGTCGAACCATGGTCGACATTTTTTACCCTACATCTTTCTGCAAAAGAATTCAAACGAATCGAACAGCATCAGCAAATCAACGGATCGGTCTCCGATGTCGAGCGATCGCTGAGATGTGCATTTTTATCATGCGGAAAAATGGTCGGTAAAAAATAGGTTAACGCCCATATGAATAACTTGAATCCAATGTCGGACGGCGATCGGTGCGGTGACTCACACCCCGCATGTTGGCCAGAAAAGAAATTGCTCTCTCAATGTCGCTTGAGCTTTTCCAGAGCGAGTGGACCAGGAGGGCAGAATCGGAACAAAGTCGAGACCAGCGTTCAAATTGAATACCTGCCGGTGGGCATCTTGGCGTCGGCAAGTGAACGTAGGACTCAGAATGAGAACCGCAAAGTTGCCCTGCAAAGATTGCGTTGCAAGCTTGCGGTTGAAATTCGGCCAACAGAAGAATCGCTTGCGGCAGAGCATTCCGCAAAGACTATTTTTGTTTCCGAAATATGGAAAAAGTATTGTCGCAATGGGAGAGTGGACATTGCCGAATCCAATGTAGATTGGCCATCCATTTTAGCGGAGGTCATTGGTGTCTTATGCAGAAACGATTGGAACATTGGCAATGCGGCCGCTGCCTTTGGGACAAGTGCTTCGCAACTTGTAAAGCTACTAAAAAAGCACCCGCCAGCCTTTTCGCTGCTCAATCGAGAGCGAAAGACTCGTGGCCAACTGCCCTGGAGTTAGTGTCAGCGTTTGTCCTACTTGTAATCGACACAAGTCCAATCGAGTTACTTGGCAGGCATCCACCGAATGGAGTGGGTACCTCTATAGACTCAATGGAACGCAACGTCACTCGCAGTTTCCAGGCTGTTCTATCTGGCTGCAATCTCCATTATCGTCCCCGCTTTTAACCCGCCGGTCGGGTCGTTTGAGGTCCGGTTCGGTGGGTCGGAAGCAAACAGCGTTGTAACAAGCAACCGCTTATCAACTAGAGAGCGCGATAGATCGCGGTAGAAAATACCGTTCAGACGGAAGCAACATTCGGAAAATCGGTACCCAAGGCAATGGAATCAGGCGATGTCCAAAATCGCTTGCCGCAGCCCAAAGTGGCAAGTCAGGGTACTGCGTATAGCTATTCTTGAAATGCGCAACGCATCGTTCTTTCTTCGAATCGTCTGTGTCCTTCTGAAGTCGGGCCAGCCAGTCTGCATGCGTCATCCTTTTGCTAAAAGGATTTGCAAAATTACTTGCGTTTTGTCCATATCCAGACGACGTACCACGGCCCAACTCCAGTAGAGGGTTTACGATGAAACCCGCTATCTGAATGAACCATGCCTTTCCTGTCGAACTGGCCCCTTTTGAAGCGCCTCGCGCTGGCCCCTTTTA